>CAZAWX010000375.1:0-3138 GCA_964488985.1 uncultured Ectothiorhodospiraceae bacterium | reverse complement strand
ACAATCTCATCAACCAGCGTAATACGCACTCAACAAGCGCTGGGTAAAACTGCTGCGCAGGTAAAATCCCCGCGGCAAGGTACGCACCCGTTCGCCTTGTTCACCAACCCCCCAGGTGCGCGCCTTGGCATTCGCCGCCTTCGGGCGAATTTGCAGGCAAGTGCCAATGTGTGACGTGATACAGTGAGTATTGCCCAGACAGACCAAATCCATAAGCTCTTCCCAATCCCTGCGCAGGCTGGCCTCCTGGTCTGCCGTGGGACTCCAAAGCATGCCCCGGCCTATCTTACGCATCCCAAGTTCTGTTGCTTTGGAGCAGATAATGGGCAGCCACAGCACCCTGGCAAGCTTGAGGCGGACGATGGAATTTTCCCAATGACTGGGCACCTGAGATGGTTCAAGGGGAACGTGACAGACATAGGTGGATTCGAGAGGCTTGCCCTGGGGATTGACCGGAATGGTTTTCAATTCCACCCCGATCAACTGAAAATCAGGTTCCGGCAGGGATACAGCGCTGGCACCGAGTGCGATTTCCAGTAATTGCCCGGCCCAGCCCTTGGCCCTGATCGGATCATCAGGTACTTGTGTTTGTAGCTGTGCAGCCAGCTCGCTCAGGGATTGCCCGGCAAGTTGCAGGACTCGATCCATCAGCTCCGGTTCTGTGCGCGGTGGTGGTGGTCCTATTGACATGGTGTTTCAGCGGCCCTGGCGAGGCCGGTGGCCGGACAGAAACAAGGTGATCTGGCTTGGGCCACGAGTTGTATCGCCGCCAATCAACTGAATCTGCCGGTGTTGCAGGGATTCCTTCAGGCTTGAGGAAAATTGTTGCAGCCAGTCCATGTCGGTTTCCTCCAGGCACAGACAAAGTACTGCCCAGGCCGGTGTTGCCTGTAATTTTTGCAATGCCTGCAGCGCTTGTTCAGTACATTGCCGGGCCAGAAATTCGGACTGAGCATCCGCCCCGTACTGTGCCGGAATCAGGCAGGCACTGGCGGTGACCAGATCATGATCAGGCGGCAGTTCGATTAACGCAGCATCATCGCCAATACCGAGCAGGACATCTCCACGGTTCGTAGATTGTTGCCGATGGCAATTTCGATCCCCAAACCATGTATCGATGAGTTCGAATTCATTCATGAGCTCTTGCGCAATTGTTTATAAAAGCGAATGACTTTGCGGATGTAATGGCGGGTTTCGGGGTAAGGAGGAATTTTATTGCCGTATTTTTTCACCGCACCTGCACCGGCATTATAGGCTGCCAGCGCCAGACTGACTTTGCGGAATTGATACATGAGATCACGCAGATAGCGTATCCCACCAGCCAGGTTCTGGGCAGGATCACGGCGATCCGTGACGCCATAACGCCGTGCTGTTGCAGGCATTAACTGCATCAACCCGACCGCACCCTTGTTTGATACGGCACGTGGATCGTAGTCCGATTCTGCCTGCACGACTGCATGGATGAGGGCTTTATCCATCCGAAATCGAATTGCTGTGCGATTGATCAGTGGCGTATAACGTTTGCGTAAGGCGTTGGACTGCCTTGCTGGAAAGCGTTTTTGTCGGCTCAGGCTTTTTTTACGCGAGCGAAGAATCAGGATCGAACCTGGGCCCATATACCGATCGGATAAATGCAAAATACCGCGCTTGTCGACACGTTTCCAAATATCTGCGTGGGCACCAGGCGTTCCTGTGAACAGCAGTATTCCCGGTAATAGTGCGGCAAGAAAAAGTCGTCGCATACGCACTCCGATCAACCAAGCCAGACCCATCGAGCAAGCTGCAACAGGGCCAGAGCAAATAATCCAGCTACCAGATCGTCGAGCATGATGCCAAAACCTCCTCTGACGTTTTTGTCCAGCCAGGCAATAGGCCAAGGCTTGAGTATGTCGAAAAACCGAAACAGGGCAAAGCCCAACAGCAACCAGATCCACTCCGTGGGGGTTCCCATCAGGGTTACAAAGATACCGACAATCTCATCAAAGACAATGGCCGGTGCATCGTGTACGCCCAGTTTTTTAGCGCCGTGCTGACAAATGCCGATCCCCAGGATGAACAATACCGCTACGATCAGCCCATAAACCGGCAGTGATAATTGCGCCACAGGCAGATACAGCAAGACCCCGACCACACTGCCGGCTGTCCCTGGTGCCTTGGGTGCGAGTCCGGAACCAAACCCCAGGGCCAGCAGTAGAATAGGATCTTTAAACATGAGTGGTGGCTGATCTCGGCGACAGAAAATGTTGGTAGGACGGTTGGCAGTTTAACGCCTGACCCTGCTCATCGCAGATCCGCAGCCCGGGCCCGGTGTCTACGTTGCCAATCAATGTCAGTGGCAACTGCAGTTGATCTGCAAGTCCGATAATCTCTTGGTGCCTTGCCGGTGCCGCTGTGAAGCACAATTCGTAATCATCACCCGCGCTTAGGGCCAGATCCCGCGCCTGAACCTGGGAGCAGGCATTACACACTGCTTTCGACAGTGGTAACTTCGCAACCTCAACGTGCATCCCCACCCGACTGCGTTTGCAGATATGTTGCAGGTCGCCGCATAAGCCATCGGAGATATCAATTGCACAGCGGGACAAACCCCGCAGGGCCAGACTCAGTTCAAGGCGTGGCGACGGCCGGTTAAGCCTCGCCAGACAATAGTCTCGAATCTCGGAGTTGGCGGTTGCAAATTTACCCAGGGCGATCTGCAGCCCCAGACCGGCGTCACCTAATGTGCCACTGACATAAATGTTATCGCCGGCCACAGCCTGATCGCGACGCAGCGCATGGCAGGCGGGTACCCGGCCAACAGCCTGAACACTGATTTGTACAGGCCCGGTAACAAGATCAACACTGGATAATTCAAGTCGATAGTGGCGGCACTCAGTTTTGAAGCGATGGAGAAATTCCCTTTGCCAGGTTCCACGTGTCTGCGGGTGGCTGATGACCAGGTTGACGCTACATGGCGTGGCGCCCATTGCAGCGAGGTCACTCAAGTTTACGGCCAGGCTTTTTACTGCAACATCACCCGGCTCAGCCTGCTGCAGAAAATGTGTTCCAGCGACCAGGGCATCGGCACTGATCACATACAGATCACTGTGCTGATACGTTGTAGTCACCGACTCAAGCTCTATGGTCAAGGCATTGTAC
>CAZAWX010000374.1:0-3216 GCA_964488985.1 uncultured Ectothiorhodospiraceae bacterium | reverse complement strand
GTCGGTTGACTCCTTGAGGTGCGCCGTCAAGGGTTGTTGTGCAGCTTTTGCCTGATTTGTGTTGCCTGCTGCTGCCGTTTTTTTCTTCGGCGGTCCATCTGGAAACGCACTCTTAACCTTACCGTTTATCCTTGCTGCCAGAACGAACCTACGTTTAGCGGGCGTATATCCACGTAACAGCTTTTGTGGATCAGCATAATTTTGCACATCCGCGCGGGGATAAAGTTTGGCCTGCACACTACTGGTTAGCAGCGGTGTGATTTTAGTTGTGGCGCCTGGAATCGCTTCCAGATAGCCCGAACTGGCGAGCGTTATATTTTCCAGGTCACCCGTGATGATATCGCTCGGATCCAATTGCTGTTTCGTCAGATACATCCAGGGTGGGTAATCCAGTGTTGCAGTCTGCGAACCTTGTTGTGTCCTGACCCGGGCGGCGACCGAGATATCGCCAACCACGCTATTACTGTCCATACGCACACCCCAGGCAGCCAAGAGTTTCTCGGGGTTGGACGTCTTCGAGCCTTGCGCCTGCATGCCCATTAACGATTGTCCACGACTGTGATCAGACTCAGCATTCGGATCGATGAACATCAGCAAACGTCCACCTCGCAGGACAAACTGGTCGATCGCATAACCAAGGTTAGCCGCCATATCTTTGGGGTGGACCACTAACAGCACATCAACCTCTTTTGGGATCGATTTGATCTGCCTGTCCAGGGGCATTATGTCGAATAGTTGCCGGGCCTGTTCCATGACCATCCATGCTGGCTGGTTGCGGCCCTGCATCATTGCCTGGGGACCACCACCATTGATGGGCAACGAGGACAACAGACCAACAACCGGTTTTTTGTCATGGACGAGACTGTAAATCAGGCGGCTTAAATCATATTCAAGAAATTGCTCACGGTTGGGCGTAAAGTTGGCAATGACCTGTTCCTGCGTTGTTGAACCTGTTCCAACCAAACCAAAATATAGCGTCTCCTGGCCTCCCGATAGCGGCACACCGCGTATTCCGTAACCAACAGCCCGATCCTCTTCTTCGGAAAAAGGATCCGGATCAATAATTTGCAGGCGTATTTTACCTTGGGCCTGACGGGAAAATTCCTGCAACAATTCTTCAACCCGTGAAGCGTATCCTTTGAGACTGGGCAAACGGGTAACCAACCGCTTGGACAGGTAGAACCTCAAAGTGACAGGTTCTTGCAGATTGTGCAGTATATTTTCTGTGCCCTTTGAAAGGGTAAATAAGTTGTTTTGCGTCAAATCCCAACGCCAGGAGCGAAATTCTTTATTCGATATGGTGTTGACTGCCAACAGTAGTATGGCTGCCAGAATCAATGCACCTGATGTTGCAAGACGTCGGTTCATTTTTTAGATATTCCTGCTCTATTTCGCTTTGCGCAATTCGATAAAAATTGCATTGGCAAAGAGCCAGAACACAATCAGCGATATGAAATATATGGCATCGCGCAGATCAATGACGCCTTTGGAAATGGCATTGAAATGGCTCAAAAAACTAAATGAACTAATAGTCTCAACCAATGCCTGCGGTGCCCAACTAGCGACAAATTCCAGAACCAGCGGATGGCCGCTTAAAACAAAAATCAGGCATATAACCGCGCTGATGACAAACGCGATCACCTGGTTTCTCGTCAGTGCGGAAACACAGGACCCAATAGCAAGAAAAGCCCCGGCCATCAGCAGACTGCCTAGATAGGCCGCAAAAATTACCCCATTATCCGGTTCACCCAACAGATTCACCGTAATCCACAACGGAAAGGTCAAACCCAGGGCAATACCGGTAAAGACCCAAGCCGCGAGAAACTTCCCGAGCACCGCCTGAGTCATGGTGATCGGCAAGGTAAGAAGCAATTCTATCGTCCCACTGCGTCTTTCTTCAGCCCACAAACGCATTGCCAATGCGGGGATCAGAAACAGGTATAACCAAGGTTGAAATTGGAAAAATGAAACCAGGTCAGCTTGATTACGTTCAAAGAAACTACCAAGGTAAAAGGTAAATATCCCGCCTAGAAAAACGAATATGGCTGCGAACACATAGGCGATCGGTGTTGAAAAATAGGCACTCAACTCACGTTTAAATATTATCCAGACCATATTCATCAGTGTGTCAACTCCTGCTGAACGGTCTTGGTAATATCCCGAAACACGTCATCCAAATGGCCACGTTCAACAACCAGCTCATGCACCACCCAACCTTGGGTTGCACACAGTTCCCTGAAAGGCCCGGCCAACAACGCCCCCGCACGCGGAATAACCCGCACTGGCATCTGCTGTTCAACCGTATCCAGAATTTCAACACGCTCGACATCGGCAAGGGAGAGGATCTTCTCACGCAGGATATTGTTATCACAGGCATCCATGAGGACATTGAGAACATTATGCGTGTCAGAACGGCGAATCAGTTCATCAGGAGTACCATCAAAAACCAATTTTCCTGCACTGATTATTGCGGCACGTGTACAGACCGCATCCACCTCTTCAAGAATGTGAGTGGAAAGAATAATTATTTTGTCCCGAGCCATCGCTCTTATCAGATTTCGGACCTCGTGTTTCTGGTTCGGATCCAGCCCATCCGTCGGTTCGTCAAGAATCAACACCTGTGGATCATGAAGTATGGCTTGTGCCAGACCCACTCGGCGTTTAAAGCCTTTGGAAAGCGTTTCGATTGATTTATCCAGCACACTTTGCAAACTGGTAATTTCGACGACATGCTGAACTCTTGCCTCGACTTCCTTACCGCAATAACCACGAACTTGGGCAATAAATCTCAGGAAGGCCCGTGCTGTCATATCACCGTAGAGTGGTGCGCCTTCCGGCAAATATCCAAGCCGTTGTTTCACCGCGATAGGTTGTTCCTGCACATCATCACCGGAGATACGCACACTACCGGAATCCGGGTCAAGGAATCCGCATATCATTTTCATGGTGGTTGATTTTCCCGCACCATTCGGTCCCAGAAAACCAAGAACTTCTCCGGTGTCGATGGTCAAGGAAATGTCATCCACGGCCTTTAATGTGCCGAATACTTTGCTCAGATGTGAAATTTCTATCATCGCCTGCAACTAATCCTTGATGCCAATCGCGCCCACAACAGCAGTTCCTTGCCCAATGCTCACGGTCTGAACAGAACAAATCCTTCAGCTAAATAGCTGCGCATAAATCCACTTCAGAAAATCGCAGTGGGGTGCCCGCCAG
>CAZAWX010000373.1:0-3219 GCA_964488985.1 uncultured Ectothiorhodospiraceae bacterium | reverse complement strand
AACGGATTATGGCCGAAGTGATAGAACCGGCTGTGGCAGGATTGGCTGCCGAGGGCATGCCCTTTTGTGGTTTTCTGTATGCTGGCTTGATGGTGAGTGCTGATGGCACCCCAAACGTCATGGAGTTCAACTGTCGCTGCGGTGATCCCGAAACCCAACCGATTTTGCTGCGGCTGAAAACCGATCTGGTCGGTTTGTGTATGGATGCCCTGGCGGGAGATCTGGGTCGCCAGTCAGCGCAGTGGGATCCGCGCTGTGCCCTGGGCGTGGTGCTGGCGGCGGGAGGTTACCCGTTTGACTACCGCAAGGGAGACAAAATCGAGGGGCTGGGAGAAACAACGGCAGATACCAAGGTCTTCCATGCGGGCACCTGTCTGGATGGCGACCAGATCCTGACCCATGGTGGCCGTGTTTTATGCGTCTGTGCCCTGGGCGACAATGTCCGCGGGGCACAGCAGCAGGCCTACGCCCGGGCAGACCAGATTCATTGGCCCGATTGTTATAGGCGCCGGGATATTGGTCACCTCGCAGTGGCCCGGGAAATAGACGCCAAAACACATTAATCATCTGCATTAGAAACCATGCCCGGCTTGAGGGTGATAATGAAAATGCCTGGGCAATGAGATAGGCCTGTCAAACCCCGGAGAAGTTGACGCTTTGGCACATCGACCTGTTACATTTCGCGCGGCATTGCGCTCATCCTGGGCGCTACTGCTTGGTTTCGGAATCCTCATGCTCGGCGATGGGCTGCAGGTTACCTTGCTTGCGGTACGTGCTGATTATGAGGGATTTTCGGCGACGCTAACTGGGCTGGTGATGTCGTCGTTTTATATCGGCTTCCTGATCGGTTCGGTCCTGACCCCCAGGATCACCGCGCGAGTTGGCCATATCCGGGTTTTTGCCGCGTTAGCCGCGCTCGCCTCGGCGGCGATACTGGTGCACGCCCTGTTTATTCAAGTTGCCGTATGGATTGCCTTGAGATTGCTCAGTGGCTTTTGCTTTGCCGGCCTTTATATCGTCGCTGAAAGCTGGCTGAACGACCGGGCTACGAATAAAACCCGCGGAAAGTTACTCTCACTGTATATGGTGGTCACCTATATCGGCGTGGGCGCCGGTCAGTTGCTGCTCAACCTGGCCGACCCGGGCGGATTTGCATTGTTTGCGCTGACCTCGGTATTGATTTCAGTGGCCGTAGTACCGCTATTGCTGTCCGCGGGGCCATCCCCGGTGTTTCAGGAATCGGTGGGTATCAGTTTAGGCGAGCTGTATCGCCTGTCACCGCTGGGCATCGTCAGCATATTTGTGGTTGGACTGGTGACCGCAACTTTTTTTTCACTCGGCCCCGTCTACGGCCAGCGCATCGGCCTTGATGTAAAATATATTTCCTATTTCATGACGTCCGCCGTAGTGGGTACGGTCATTTTGCAAGGACTCACCGGCGCGCTGTCAGACCGCTTTGATCGACGCATCGTTTTAACTATTGCCACACTTGCAACATCACTGGCAGCGCTCGGCTGCATTCTTGCAGTTCAGGTTTCGACCAATATGCTACTGCTGGCGGTGGGCCTGTTTGGCGGGCTGGCATTTCCTCTGTACTCGGTTTGCATTGCCTACACCAACGATCACCTTGACCCCAACCAGATGATTGCCGCGAGCGGTGCGCTGGTATTGATCAGCGGCTTGGGGGCGGCCGTGGGCCCGGTCTTCATAGCGAGCATTATGGATCAGTTTGGCGAGCAGTCATTTTTCTGGTCCATGGCTGCCGCACATGCACTGACCGGGCTGTTTGCCCTCTATAGAATGACAATGAGCGCACCGGTACCGCTCGACCAACAGGGACCGAGCACCTCCACAGCCGTGCACCCGTCCGGCTCTGCGATAGAAAGTGTGCAGTACTATGCCAGGGATGAATCCATTGACGATTTGAGTAAATAAAAGAACTGACAGGCGCTTCGAACCTAGCCCCGATCCCGCTGGCGCATTTCATATAACCCGGACACCGCCATGTTGAGATCCATGCGCTCCCTGTGCCATATGGGAATGGCGGTCTCGTGGTTGATGCCGAGTTCTTCCTGTTGATTGAAAACCTCCAGGGGTTTAACCGAGCGGACTGGTTCGGGGTAATCCTGGATGCGATTGCCCTTTGGCGTCATGAAGCTTAAGGCACCGTTACTTTCAAGAACCAGCTTTATGTGCCACGCCTGTAAGCACTGGAACTCCAAAGCGTATCGCAAAGGCATCGGGCCTGGGTTCGCATCCGGCGCGGGACTCCGGCATCAACCCAATGAGGATATTCAACACCTCATGGATTGCCCTCACGCGACGACGCACCCAGCGCACTATTCCCGGGGTGCACGCCAGCTTGTGTTAGCCGCTACCAAATCGTTTCTAGAAGTGTCGCATTTCTGAGATTTTTATCGGCAGTAACGACGGGAGCATTTCTGAGAATAGAAGTAGCTGCAATGAGGCGATCGGCGGGATCGTTATTGATGTCACCGCCAAGATTGACTGATAGCTCAGCTATTTCAGGTGTTATCTCTTGGATATGAAAACTTCGTGATTGAAGCAAAATTTTTATAAAACTCGAAGCGGTCTCTTCAACATCAAGGCGCTTACGTTTAATGAGCATTGATATTTCCCAAAAGGATATATCGCAAATAATGAGTTCGTTTTTGGCGTCTTTGATGGCCTTGCTGGCAATAGGGGAAAGCTCGCTCGTTTCCAGGGCGTCCCAAATAATAGCGCACGTATCGAGCACTATCATTTTAAAGCGTCCCAGCTATCACCAATTGGGCTTAGAATATCGTGGATTATCGCTGTTTTTGCGAGTTTCCTAAGCTTGGTTTTGGCAGCGCTGTGCTGACTAACTGGAGGGGTTAAGGTGGCCAAAGGTCTTCCCTTTGAGGTTACGTTGATACGTTCACCATGTTGAACTATTTTAAGGTATTTCAACAAGTTGGCTCTAAATTCGCTTATGCTGACATTTTTCATTTTTCAGCCCCATGTTATTATGTACAACAATTACGTACAAGTATAGGAGAAGAGGCATATCAAGACAAATGCACTCGGACTCCCCCTGTGTCAGGATTGTTGTCCGGTTCGTTGAGATAGAAAACGCCACCACCAGGGGGCGGAAAGTGAACGAGGAATGCCACGTTATAGCGAAGAATTTGCTTCGTCAATGACGAGCAAGAATCTCCAAGAAGAGTGAATTTTAGG
>CAZAWX010000372.1:0-3224 GCA_964488985.1 uncultured Ectothiorhodospiraceae bacterium | reverse complement strand
TGTTTTCAAGCAGTTGCGCCAGGGTTGACAGCAAGCGTGCACCGGTTGCCGCGAACGGATGACCAAGCGCCAGTGGACATTTCAGGGGACAGTTTACTTAAATGAATATTAGCGCAGGCTTTATTTTCCGGGAAGTGCGGCCCAAAAAGACGGGAGTTAAGTAAACTGTCCCCCGAATGCCGGGAATGTCTATGAATGGCCACAGGACTGTTTGAACAGCAACTACAGCGGCGCGCCAACGAACGGTTCGACGACGTCGGATTTCGTCTCGCGAGGACGCTTTGATTCCCTTTGCGCTCTGTTCTTTGTCCAGCGATTTTTTTTACTGATAAAGGGTGAATATCTTATGCAGCGTAAGCAGACACCGCAGGCAGTAGAGGCATGTCATGAAATGATAGTTTGGATGATGCCGAAACTGGACCACTTTCCCCGCAACCGGCGTTTCACACTGGGGCAGCACCTTGAGCAGGCTCTTCTCGCCGCACTGGAGAGTCTGGTTGAGGCGGCTTACAGTAAACAACCCCAGGCCGCGCTTGCACAAGCCAACCGTAAAGTATCCGTTGCACGGCATCTGTGGCGCATGTCCATGGAACTGGGTCTAATCGGGTCACGTGCGCACCAGCATGGTGCCCGCCTGATCGTAAACCTCGGGCGTCAGACCGGAGGCTGGTTAAAGCATAATTCATGATGACAACTTTGTACGAAAGTATTGGTGACTGGGAAAACCTGTTTCTGGCCTGGCGACTTGCGCGGCGTGGAAAAAGCGCGAGGGCAGAAGTCGCAGAGTTTGCCTTAAATCTTGAAAGTGAATTGTTCGAATTGCAGGAAGCACTGACGTGTGGTTGTTGGCAGCCGTCGCCGGTACGACACTTTACTATTTATGAGCGCAAACCACGGATGATTACCGTTGCGCCATTCAGGGACCGGGTGATGCAACATGCCATTATGAATGTCGTCGAGCCTGTCCTGGATGCCGGGATGTGTGGTTCCTCTTATGCATGTCGCAAAGGAAAGGGTGTACATAAAGCAGTGAACCGATACCAGCACCTTGCGCAGCGCTATCCATATGTCCTAAAACTTGATGTCAAAAATTTTTTCGGAAGTATTGATTATGCTGTTTTGATGGGTGAGTTAGCGCACAGGATCGAAGATCTGCAGGTGTTGGAATTACTGTCTCGAATTATCTATGGCACAGCGCACCCGCAACCTGCACAACACTGGTATCCCGGTGATGACCTGTTGGCACCGGTTGAACGGGAACATGGTCTGCCGATCGGCAATCTGACCAGCCAGATTTTTGCCAATGTGTATCTTGATCCCCTGGACAGATACTTGCGCGTCGCATTGGGAAAGAATACTTATATCCGTTACGTGGACGACCTGTTTGTTTTTGCTGATAGTAAGCAAGCGTTATGGAATATCGAGGTTCTTGCACGAAAATTTGCGCAAGGTCTAAGATTAAGCTTGCATCGGCGACGTGCGCAGGTGTTTCGAACCTCAGAATTCGTTCACGTGCTGGGTTACCAGGTATCAAAACATCATCGCAGGTTGCGAGCAGACAATGGTCACCGCGCACGACGCCGGTTGAAGAAGCTTGCACGGGGGTATGCTTCAGGGCGGATCAGCATGGGTGATGTTAGCGCGTCTGTACGTGCCTGGATTGGTCACGCCGCGCATGCGGATACGACATCACTCAGAAAGGAAATCTTATCGGAGGCCAATTTTGTACGGGCAACAACCTGAACGAACGCCGCGTTTTGCGCGGTGGTTCCTGGAACAACAACCCGCGCAACTTGCGCGTAGCGAACCGCAACAGGAACCCGCCAACGAACCGCAACAACAACAACGGTTTTCGTCTCGCGAGTCCACCCGTCACCGCCCTGCGCGGTACAACTCCCGGAATGTATGCTCCCCGCATGGGCAGTATGCAGCGTGGAAAAGGGTGTCCATGAGTTATTGTCCGGGCTGGGAAAGGATTTTCGGCCGAATAGCGGGGGCAATGGATGCCGCACGCTCCCGGGTTATACCGGGGGCGTGGTCCCGCGTTGCGACGGTGCTGTTGCTATCGCTGTTTGTATCAAACGTGTTCGCCAGCAACTTTGGCCCGCGCCTGTCTTCAGATGGCAATGCCTACACGCGACAAATTGAAACCCAATCCGGCAAGCAGTTATTCATGGTTAACGCGGGCTTTCTTGATGGGGCCAATCAGAGAAAGGTATTCGGCCCGGGCCTGAACAAGCGAACCACGTTGTGGGGTAATGCCCGACGGGCAGACAGCTACCGGCACAGTATTCGGGTGATGGCGCAGCAGCCGGTGCTTGCCTACGTAAACGACGCCCGTAACACCCAGGCTTTTGTGCGAAACATGGGGCTGGGTGCATCGGAAACCCGGGATTTGATAGCCGCGCTTGACAGCCTGCACACAAACTACGTTGCCGGTTCCACGGTGCTTGCACGCTCGGGTAACAAGATCAGCCAAGCGTTGCGGACGATAAACCCCAAGTCTTTTGGCGGTGTACGAATCCAGACCACGAACCTCAGGCATCTTGGGAACGCCCTGCAGGACCTGGCAAACATCGCAACCATCGCCGATTTTGCAATGGGTGCCGCGTTCCAGGAGGCACTGGCGGGCGACCTTGCACCAAAAGCCAAGACAGCCACATTTAATCCCCATCCTACAACACCCAGCGCCTTTTGCCATGGTGGCTGACCCATCAGTTGTCTAAGCTGACCCTATGCCAGAACCAAGATACCGCCAGGTCTCCATCGAAGACACCCCCTACTACCACTGCATCTCCCGTTGCGTGCGGCGGGCGTTCCTGTGTGGCACTGATTCAGTCACCGGTTTCGATTTTGAACACCGTCGCCAGTGGATCATTGATCGTATCAAGTTGGTGTGCTCGGTTTTTGCCGTTGATCTGTGTGCCTACGCGATTATGAGTAATCACTATCACATCGTGATCCGAATTGACGCTGAACAGGTAAAAGAATGGTCAGACGAAGAAGTTGCACGGCGCTGGTTTCAAATCTTCACCGGCCCATTGTTGATGCATCAATATCTGGGCAACTCGGATCTGACTGAAGCTGAACTTGAGTGGGTCAATGATCTGTTCTCAACCTGGCGGGAAAGACTGGCTGATATCTCATGGTTCATGCGTTGCATCAATGAACCGATTGCCCGTATGGCCAATGCTGAAGACCATTGTACTGGGCGTTTCTGGGAA
>CAZAWX010000371.1:1356-3229 GCA_964488985.1 uncultured Ectothiorhodospiraceae bacterium | reverse complement strand
GAAATGACCAAAAAGCTGAACATCACACGTCGCGATTTCATCAATGGCGTGGCATTGGGACTGGCTGGCGGTACGACGCTGTCGCCGCTGGAGATATTTGCCATGCAAGAGCGGCAACCAGACATCTACTACCCCCCCTCACTGACGGGTCTGCGAGGCAGTCACCGCGGTTCATTCGAGGTGGCACATGCCGTGTCCCGTTTTGGTGCCAGTTGGCCCAGACCTGATGCGCGTACGGATGAAGTCTACGATCTTGTGGTCCTTGGTGGTGGTCTCTCAGGTCTTGCAGCCGCCAGCCTGTACAGGGATCGGGTCGGAAAAGATGCCCGTATCCTGGTGCTGGATAATCACGATGATTTCGGGGGTCACGCCAAGCGTAACGAGTTCAATGTTGACGGCAAACAACTGCTCGGTTATGGCGGCAGTCAGTCAATTGAGTCACCCTCCCGATATTCCAGGGTTGCTGCCAAAATACTCACGGATGTCGGTATCGACACCCAACGTTTTTATGACTACTTTGATCAAAGTTATTTCGATGCTCGTCATCTCGGTGAAGGCGTATATTTCAGCAAGGAATCTTATGGTGCGGACTGTGTCCGGAAAAGTGTCATTCGCGCATCCCAGAGCGCTGATTTTGAGAAAATCATCAAGACCTACCCGTTGGGTCAGAGATCCAAACAGGATTTCATCCGCTTACTAAAAGGTGATAATGATTACCTGAAGGGCAAAACCCAGGAAGAGAAGATCAATCAGCTCAGATCCATGAGTTATATGGATTTCATCATCAACACGACTGGCTCGAGCGAGGAACTTGCGCTGCTGTTGCGTGACACCATAAAGGGCTTGTGGGGTGTTGGCTGGGACGCATTGTCCGCATTGGAAGGCTACCGAATGGGTATGCCCGGTACATCCCATCTCGGGCTGGTAGATATTGAAAAAGAATACCCGGAAGATGCTGAACCTTATATTTTTCACTTTCCGGATGGTAATGCCGGTATCGCCCGGTCACTCGTTCGTAAGCTGATTCCGGAGGCGGTGCCCGGTAGCACCATGGAAGATCTTGTGTTGTCACGGGTTGACTACTCACTACTTGATAGGGAAACGAACAGCACGAGAATTCGTCTGAACAGTACCGGTGTGGATGTACGTCACGTCGATGGCGACAGGTTTGTGGATGTCACCTATGTCCGTGCAGGCACCGCCTGCCGGGTGCGTGCCAAACATACAATACTTGCCTGTTATAACAGTATTATCCCCCACATCTGCCCGGAAATTCCCGCTGCACAAACCCGGGCTATTGCCATGGCAACAAAGATTCCACTGGTTTATATAAGCGTTGCGCTGCGTGACTGGAGATCATTTGAGAAACTGGGTTTCCATCATTTTTATATACCACAGGGGATTTTGATGCATTCGTTTGGTATGGACTTCCCCGTCAGTATGGGTGGTTACGGTTACACACAAAAGTCGACAGAGCCGACGATCATCCATGGCACCTATTGTCCGACTGTACCCAGCGGAGGCTTGACAGAACGTGAACAACATGTGGCGGGGCGCCGCCACCTTTATGAGCTGAGTTTTGCTGATTTTGAACGCGATATCGTCCGGCAAATGAGCGGTGCACTTGGCGGTGGAGGTTTCGATGCACAAAGAGATATCGCCGCACTGACAGTCAACCGCTGGCCACACGGATACGCCTATGAATACAACGAACTCTTTGATCCACCCGAGTGGAACCGCTATAACGGACCTCACATTGCGGGTGCTGCACAAATAGGCAGGATATCTATCGCCAACTCCGATGCATCAGCCTATGCCTATGTCAATGGTGCATTTGACGCGGCGGACAGGGCCGTCAATGAACAATTAGCCG
>CAZAWX010000371.1:0-1256 GCA_964488985.1 uncultured Ectothiorhodospiraceae bacterium | reverse complement strand
ATAATGATGATTAGAACGATAGAAAACACCCATTAATCCCAATCTGTTATCCCGTCATCAAAACATCGTCCTGATCACCTCTTCGTAAAGCTCCAAAACAGTTGCGCGGAGATTGAGGTTGGGTTTCGGGCTAGGCTGGGTCTTTTCCTGTGCTGGCCTGTCATTTACGACAGTAGGCGTACTCGCGGAAACGGAGCATGCTAGGCACAAGAGCTTCAACAGGACTCTTGGATAAAGGAAATAAGGGGTAGCAGTCCGACATGGATGTTGGATGATTGACCAGAAAGATGATCGAAGTATTTGCCGGAGACCACATGGATGTGGCTCCGGCATCGAAGTTTTTAGCAAGCAGGCTTGCGGATCCACAATCCGCCCAAAGGGGTCAACTCATGATAGGCATACTAAAATCACTCGTCCAGCAGACACTTGAATTGTTTGGTATCCAGACTGCACGAGCCGACGAATACAGGCAGGTCGCTGCAAATCGGCGTTTACAAAAGAACCGGCACCGGCGGGTAAAAATGATCATGTAATATCCTGAAAACCACGTTCCACCCTCATCTTTAACGCCTATTAACCCGGCTTATAACCAGCCGGTTGTAACTGACCAGACTACAAAGCCGGCCTGGCTATTTTGCCAACAAGGTCATCGCCGCAATCACAGTTGCCTCTACACCGGATTTGATACTTGGTTCTGGTTCTATCTTGAAAAAGGGTGAATGATGCGATGGGGCGCTTTCCAATTCCCCTTCCGCCGTGCCTCCGACCTCAAAGTAAACTCCTTTCACACCCAGTTCGGGTTGCACAAAATAGGCAAAATCTTCTGCCCCCATACCTTCTCGCGGCTCATCGTACAAGTGATCAACACCCATTTGATCAGTGATAGCAGCCAAAACCCGGCTGGCCGTGGGGGTATCGTTGAGCGTCGGTGGTGTGGTCTCAACCGGTGAGCGTATCACCTCAGGCAGACGGTCCTCAGGTACACCCAGGGAGATAGCCACACCTTTTGCAACCCGGTCAATGCCGTCCAGCAGCTGGGTGCGCACTTGCGGATCATCAGATCTGACGGTCAGTTGCATTTCCACCCGGTTGCCGATGATATTATGCTTGGTTCCACCGTGAATAGCCCCCACGGTAATGACACCTGCCGAGAGCGGTGCAATACTACGACTGACAACGGACTGCAAACTGACTACGATTTGCGCGGCAACCAGTACCGGATCGATACCCTTATGAGGCGCCGCACCATGCGTGCC
>CAZAWX010000370.1:0-3238 GCA_964488985.1 uncultured Ectothiorhodospiraceae bacterium | reverse complement strand
AGCCGGACACTTTAGCAAAGCCCTGCGGTGCGTTCCATAAACATCGTCTATCACCAATGACATGCCAAAATCGTGCCTCGTCATCGCGCCATGTTGTAATATCAATGCGCTCTGGTTGCGGCCCAAAGCGGATCTGAATTGCGCCCTGGCAGGTGGTGTCAAGAATTTTGATGTTCCTGTCACGATACCGTTGCTGGACCTGTGGGTGTGGGAATTTAAAACGATTTGCGTGACCTCTGCTGATAACAACCCAGCCGGGTTCGAGTGCATCAAGGAACTGCGCGCTGGACGAGGTCTTGCTGCCATGATGGGGGGACAACAGTACTTTACTGTGGTGGCGTGGCGATGAATTTGACAATACTCCGCGGGCCAATTGAAGCTCTGTCTCGCGCTCAATATCGCCAGTGAAAATGGTTTCGCCTCCCAGTCCACGTACCCGTAACACGCAGGATGCATTATTCACAGAGATCCGCCCGATAGACTCGCGCGGCGGTGAGAGGACACTGAATTCAATTCCATCCCAGTGCCAAACCATGCCTTGATGGCAGCGGAAAGTGGCTGGTCTGGAGAATTCGCCGGGCAGATACCTGGAAGGTACGTTTGTCGTCAAGCGCATGATGTGCAGGCTGCGCATGATTCCTGCGCTTCCGCCTATATGGTCTTGATGACGGTGACTGAGTACTAACTGGTCCAATTCATGTACACCCGCGCGTAATAACTGCGGAGCAATGATTCGCGATCCGGCATCCCAGCCATTTTTAACCCCAGGTCCTGTGTCATAAACCAAGCTGTGATGTTGTGTACGTACGCTGGTCGCCAGTCCCTGGCCGACATCATAAATCCTAAGCCAGAAACTCCCCGGTTCCGGCGTTGACGGAAAGGGAAACACCACCGGCAGCAACCAGATCCCACCCACCCAACGTAGTCTGAAACTGCCCGGCAGTAACAGCACGGCAATTGCAACCGATCCGCAGACATACAGGACGCCGGGTGCCGGTACCGGTAGATGCAGCAAGGGAACAAAATCCTTGATCACCTGCAATACCATCAGCAACAAATCCATTGACGTGGCAGCCATTTCGAGCAATTCGCCCGCCATGGCGCCCAACCCCAGAAAATCGATCAGTGCCGCCACCAAAATCAGGGGGACTACAATCATTGCGGTGACAGGCACCGCTATGAAATTTGCCAAAGGCGAGGCTAGAGAAACACCCCCAAACCAGTACAATCCCACCGGGATTAGCGTGACCCAGGCGATTAGTTGTACTTTTATGAGTATGCCCACAACGCTGCCGCGTTTGTATAAGCGCAGGTAACGCCGGTCTGACAGACCATATAGCAAGCCAGCCACAGCGCAAAATGACAACCACATTCCGGCATTCGTCACGGCCATTGGATCCATAAGCAAGATCAGAATCAAAGCCCAGCAAAATGCAGTGCTGGCCGCAATACGCCGTCCCATTCGAGTCGCCAGCAAGGCCACCAGGAGCATGATCAAAGCCCGCTGAGTAGGCAAAGAAAAGCCTGCAAGTGCGCTGTAAAGGCTGGCCATGGTCAACGCCAGAATTGCTTCCATGCGGCCCGGCGCAAAGACCGGCAAAAACGGCACAAGCAGACGATTGACCGTGGCCCCAAGCAAAAAACCAAATCCTGCCACAAGGCCGATGTGCAGGCCGGAGATAGCAACCAGATGGGCCGTTCCAGTGGCCTGCAGAGTATCTCGTTGATCGACACTGATATCGTCCCTCACGCCGGTCAAAAGCGCGATAATGATGCCAGCGCTCGTAAATCCACTGAGTCGATGGCGCAGACGTTCGAGCAGTCGTTGTCGGTAACTGGAAAATGGCGCGGATCCCGCAGTTTGCAGGCGTACAGGCAATATTTTGTGGGTACGTACATAGCCTGTCGCACATATTCCTTGACGCAAAGCGTTCAGTTCTCTGTCGAAACCACCCCTATTGTGGCTGCCGCGAGGGCGTTTGAGGCGCACTTGAAAACGCCAGCGCGAGCCTGCTGCCAGCCCTTCCCGATGCCGGTACCAGGTCAAACGCAACAGGCATGAACCCAATAGCGGCTGGTCCCAGGCTGGATTTGGAGATGCCACTGACAATAAAAACTGCTGCCGTACTGAGGCAATTGTCGAATTCCCCCCAATACTGCGCGGGATGCCTGTGACACGACCTGTCACCACCACATCATGCCCTTCAACATGCGCCGGCAGTCGGGCCTGCAAGGCATTTATGGCATAGAGTTGGGTCCATAATATGCCCAGAATAAAGAACGCATTGGTGCGCCAGCGTCGCTGTACGGTCATGATCAGCAATAGCGGGATAAAACTAACCCAGACAGGGTCAGGCAAGGTTCTTAGCTGCATACAGAAGTACACGCCAATGGTGAAGGCCAGCGTTATGCTCACCATAGGTGGCTGCGTCCATTGCGGGTGGAAGCAGACAAGATAACGGTTCCGATCGTTGCTGACAGAGCCAGGACCAAGCCAGAGGCGTAAACGTACACGCTGCCGGGCAACGGCCGACAGAGGTTGCAGTGGGCCGTAAATTTCACTACGGCGAGTTGGAAGCTAGTGTCAGATGGCTGCGATGTGCTTATATAATGGGGCTTTCAGGTGGCCCCTGGCAAAGGGGTTTGAACCCAAGGGATAGCCCCGCAAACGGGCAGTTTTATGGCCAAGGCTTTTTTCAAGAAAATTGCAGATCGAGGTGCAAGCGCGGCGCGCAGTCAAGGCGTCAGGCGGGTTTTCGGGAACACGTTACAGAATAAAAACCTGTGGCATTTAAATCGTTACTCGGTGTCCTGGGCTTTTTCCGTAGGGCTGTTTATGGCGTATGTTCCAGTGCCTTTTCAGATGCTGCTGGCAGCGGGTGGCGCTATTGCGATTGGTTGCAATCTACCCATCGCAGTGGCCCTGGTTTGGGTTAGCAACCCGGTCACAATGCCGCCGTTGTTTTATGCAGCCTACGAACTTGGCGCCCAGATTCTGGGTGTTCGTGCGGGCAGCCTGGCTTTTGAGCTCACCTGGAACTGGTTGTTCACCCAACTCGGTGATATTTGGCAGCCGTTTTTGCTGGGCTGTTTTATCTTTGGTCTGGGTTTGGCCTTGATCGGCAACATTGCGGTCCGTTTGCTATGGCGAATTCAGGTTGGCAAGGCCTGGCGAAAACGGCAGCACCGTCGCGTGAAAAAACGCCGGGCGAAGAACTCCGGAACTGATTAAGCACTG
>CAZAWX010000369.1:0-3288 GCA_964488985.1 uncultured Ectothiorhodospiraceae bacterium | reverse complement strand
GATGGAAATGCAACCTGTAAAAAATGTCATACACCGGCAGCTATAGTGCCGAGGAGGAAACGCGGAAAAACACAACACAAGGACATGGTTGAGGGGAATATTCCATGCATCGTGTGTCATTATGATTTGGTCCACAAAGAAATTGAACTCTCTGAGCAGTTTACCAAAGCGACTGATCAGTATTAACATGGATGTATGATCGTATGCTGCGAATTATGATGTGTGCCGATGGCAATGATGATGTGCGGCGTGAAATCAACCATCCATGGCTGCTGATAAGGCGGGCATCCGCAAAATAACGAGACGATATTACCCTTTCTCCTCCAACAAGCCCAATATCTGCTTCACACATTCAGTCACTGGCAATTCAGCCGTCGCAAGCCGCAAGTGCGGATGTTCTGGACCTTGGTACGGGGCGGAGACACCGGGTACGTTGACGATCTCACCCCGGTCAGCCCTGGCGTAGAGATCGCCGCTATCACGCTGGCGACAAACCTCTATGGGGGCATCCAGGTAAACGACAATAAATTTTTCAGCGCCGATGATTTCGGCCATGCGGCCCCGACTAACTTCATCCGGGGCAGTAAGTGCACACAGGCAGATCAACCCGGCATCGTTAAAGGCGTGGGCAATTTCTGCGGCACGCCGCAATGACTCGGAGCGTTGTGCCTCGGTAAACCCCAAATCCCGGTTCAATCCAAGGCGCAGGTTTTCTCCATCAAGCACCGTAACCGCCCGCCCCATATCAAACAGTTGCCGCTCCAATTCATAGGCCAGCGTACTTTTCCCGGAACCGCTCAAGCCGGTTAGCAACAAGGTGACTGGTTGTTGTCCAAGTCGCGTACAACGTTCTTCGTGGCTGACCCTGCTGGGACGAATTTCAAGGCCATCACTTGCAGGCTCGGTATCCCAGTGATCCGGGCCCTCACCCTGGATGGTCCGATCCGTAATCATGCCGGCACCAACCGTGGCATTGCTCACTGGATCGATGATGATAAATGCACCGGTGGATCGATTGCTTTTATAGCTATCAAAAACCAACGGTTCGTTCATCTGCACTGTACACCGGCCAATACCATTTAAGCTGAACTCGTTTAAATTCACACGCTTCAGGGTATTGATGTCGATCTGATAACGCACCTCACTGACAATGCCGCTGGCATTTTTTGCATTTAATTTAAAGCCATAACGTTTCCCCGGCCGCAGCGGTTGATCATCCATCCAAACCAGCATGGCATCAAACTGCTGTGCGACATGGGGCAGATTTCCGGGGTGGACGATGACATCTCCACGACTGACATCGATTTCATCGGCCAGTGTCAGCGTCACGGCCTGGGGTGGGAATGCTTCATTACGTTCACCGCCATAACAGACAATGGATTTGACCTTGGACTGGCGGCGCGAAGGCAGCACCAGCACATTATCACCCGCCCTGACCACACCCGAGGCGATGGTGCCGCTATAACCACGAAAATCAAGATTGGGCCGGTTCACGTATTGCACCGGCATGCGGAAATCAATGAAGTTGCGATCCGAGGCAATGACCAGATTTTCCAGCAGGTACATCAGTGTGCCGCCCTGATACCAGGGTGAGTTCTGGCTTGATTCCACCACATTATCGCCATGCAAGGCCGATATGGGGATGAACTGTATATCCTCAATCTCAAGGCGGGCGGCGAAGGCCATATAGTCCGCCTGAATGGCGTCGTAGGCGGCTTGAGAGAAATCTACCAGATCCATTTTGTTGACGGCGACGATGACATGGCGAATGCCGAGTAGTGAAACAATAAAGCTGTGTCGGCGCGTCTGAGTCACGACTCCGTGGCGGGCATCGATCAGGATAATGGCCAGATCGCAATTCGATGCCCCGGTGGCCATATTGCGGGTGTACTGCTCGTGGCCGGGAGTATCGGCGATAATGAACTTACGTTTGGTGGTGGAAAAATACCGGTACGCTACATCGATGGTGATGCCCTGTTCGCGCTCGGCTTTCAGACCGTCCGTGAGTAGTGCGGGATCAAACTCGCCACCGGTCGTACCTTGAGTGCGGGAATCATTCTCGATGGCCGCCAATTGATCTTCGAAGATCATCTTTGCATCGTAAAGCAAGCGACCGATCAGGGTGCTCTTGCCATCATCGACACTGCCACAGGTGAGCAGGCGCAGGAGTTCCTTGCGCTCGTGCTGGGCGAGGTAGCTTTCGATATCCGTCGCAATCAAATCTGAATGATACGCGCCGCCATGGGTAACAGATTCGGACATCAGAAATACCCCTCGCGTTTTTTATCTTCCATCGATCCCGATTGATCATGATCGATAACCCGCCCTTGCCGCTCCGAGGTGGTGGTGAGCAGCATCTCCTGGATGATTTCCGGCAACGTGGTGGCTGTTGATTCCACCGCCCCGGTTAATGGATAACAACCCAGGGTCCGAAAACGGACGCTGCGCAGTTGTGGCTGTTCGCCGGGAGCCAGAGGCAGACGTTCGTCATCGACCATGATCAAAGCACCATCGCGTTCCACCACCGGTCGTTCAGCAGCAAAATAAAGCGGCACAATGGGAATGTGTTCAAGGTAAATGTATTGCCAGATGTCCAGCTCGGTCCAGTTCGAGAGCGGAAACACACGGATACTCTCGCCCTGATTGACTCTACCGTTATAGAGGTTCCAAAGCTCCGGGCGTTGATTCTTAGGATCCCAGCGATGGCTTTTGTCCCGGAATGAATAGATCCTTTCCTTGGCCCGGGATTTTTCTTCATCCCGGCGCGCGCCACCAAATGCGGCATCAAAACGATACTTGTTGAGGGCCTGGCGCAGGCCTTCGGTTTTCATCACATCGGTATATTTACGGCTGCCGTGATCAAAAGGATTGATGCCTGCAGCAATCCCCTCTTCGTTGGTATGGACGATGAGTTCGATGCCCAGTTCATCGCGCACGTACTGATCCCTGAAGCGGATCATGTCTCGGAATTTCCAGGTGGTATCAACGTGCATGAAGGGAAATGGCGGGCGGCCCGGATAAAATGCCTTCAGTGCCAAATGCAACATCACCGCCGAATCTTTGCCGACGGAGTACAGCATCACAGGTCGTTCAAACTCCGCCACCACCTCACGGATGATGTGGATGGATTCAGCTTCCAGATCCTGCAGATGCGTGGAGGTGTAGTCAGTCACGGAATGTCACCGGGGAAAAGCCAACGAGTATAGGCAGGTGATTAGCAACAGACAATCACACTAAATAGCCGCGCATAAATCCACTTCAGAAAATCGCAGTGGGTTGCCCGCCAGC
>CAZAWX010000368.1:0-3305 GCA_964488985.1 uncultured Ectothiorhodospiraceae bacterium | reverse complement strand
AAAACACTTGATTTAAAGGCATTTGCTCGAAAACGGTGACACTCAAAATCTGTAGAATTGTGTAGAGACTGGGCTTGATGTTGAGTCGCTTTTTTATGATAGCGACCAGGACATACACGGATATGGCGATCCAGATTTGCGTCTTGACGGCGTTCTGCGAATTGCCGAAAAATGATTTGATGCGCAGGTGTTGCTTGATCCATTTGAAGAACAGCTCCACCTGCCAACGGTAACGATACAGCTCGCAAATGGTCAGTGCTGGTAGGGTAAAATTGTTGGTTAAGAACACCAGTGTTTTGTTGGTCTGGGTATCGTAGTATTTGATGCGCCGTAGTTTGGCTGGGTAATCCTTTGCCGAATAGAAGCCGGTGAGCACGATAGTTTGATCGCATCTTAAGCCGGTGTCTTTGTTGACGGGATGAGAATAGAGACGACGGTATTGCAAATTGGATTTGGCGCGTGTGACGAAGAAGGTGGCATTGAGATTGAGGCTGTAGAGCCGAGCAAAGTCGAGGTAGCCGCGGTCCATCACATAGAACGCCCCGGCTTCGGGAATGAGCAGGTCGAGCACGTTGACATCGTGCAGCTTGCCATCGGAAATATGAATAAACGTCGGGATATTGCCTCTCAAATCGAGCAAGGTATGGAGTTTGATTGCGGCTTTGTGCTTTCGGAAATGTGCCCAGGGGAAGACCGAAAGGCACAGGTCGATAGTGGTGGCATCGAGGGCGTAAACGGTGTTGTCGAGTTCGATGCCAAAGTCCTCGTCCAGGTAAAGTGTGCGGGCGATATAGATCAGGGATTGGGCGAAGTCGGCATAGATGCGCCAGTCGCGAGACTGATTGGCATTGGCCAGGGTGTTGCGCGAGATACCGCCGCGGATACCCATGTGGTAGAGCTTGGTTCGCTGCGCCCGGAGACAGGCTTCGATGTCTCGAAGACTGTCGCGATAGGTAAGTTGCGCAAATGCCATGCAACGGAATTGATCGGAGCAGGTGAATGTTTTTATTTTGTGGTGACCGCGATAACGTTGAACACAACGTCGAAATGTGTGCATCGGGAGATGTGCCATTACCTGAGAGAAGATGAGATTGCCCGTATACATTAGCCAGAACTCCTTGCGTACTAAAAAGACTTGCAAGGTGACAGTAATTAACAGAGCGGTTCAAGTCGGTGACAGGCATAAATGATAGAATTGTTTTGTTGTATTAATAACTTACGGTTAATCTCATCTCAAACGTTGGGACACTAGTGATAACTTATGACTTTTTACGTATAGCTATTTTTGGAGAAAACTATGGATATTCATGAATATCAGGCAAAAGAGATCCTCTCGGATTTCGGGGTGATGATCCCCCCCGGCGGACTGGCATACAGTCCTGAGCAGGCGGTTTACCGTTGCAAGGAAATTGGTGGCGAGAAGTGGGCAGTAAAGGCACAGATCCATTCCGGTGCTCGCGGTAAGGCGGGCGGCATAAAAATATGTGCTGACGACGAACAGATATGGAACGCGGCTGATGAATTACTCGGCAAGCGTTTGATCACCCATCAGACCGGTCCACAGGGCAAGGTGGTGCATCGTTTATACGTGGAAGCCGCTTCTGATATAGAAAAAGAATTTTATATTGGCTTTGTGCTGGACCGGGAGATGGAACAGGTTGCCGTTGTCGCTTCAGCGGAAGGTGGCATGGAAATCGAAGAAATCTCGCAGAACAAGCCCGACTCCCTGATCCGTGTTACCGTCGAACCGGCAGTGGGCATGCAACCGTTCCAGGCCCGCGAGATCGCCTCTAAACTGGGCATAGACAAATCATTGATCAGCCAGGCCGTCACGACACTGTTGGGGATTTACCGTGCCTTCCAGGATATGGACGCCACCATGGTCGAGATTAACCCCCTGGTCGTGACCAGAGACAATAATCTTCTGGCACTGGATGCGAAGGTATCCTTTGATGACAACGCGTTGTTTCGCAGTCCAAACATTGCCGAACTGCGCGACAAGTCCCAGGAAGACCCGCGGGAGATGAAAGCGGCGGATCGTGGTCTTAGCTATGTCGGCCTGGATGGTAATATCGGGTGCATTATCAATGGTGCAGGTCTGGCCATGGCGACGATGGATATGATCATGCACGCTGGTGGCAAACCGGCTAATTTCCTCGATATCGGTGGTGGCGCCTCGGCTGATCGTGTTGCCAAGGCCTTTAACCTGGTGTTGTCCGATGACAAGGTGGAAACCCTGGTGGTCAATATCTTCGCGGGTATAAATCGTTGTGACTGGGTGGCAGAGGGCGTGGTGCAGGCGGTCAAAAAGATTGATCTGAAAATGCCTCTGATAGTCAGGCTGTCCGGCACTAACCAGGCGGAAGGCAGGAAGATCCTGGAAGATAGTGGTTTACCTGTCATCATGGCAGACACCTTAAGGGATGCAGCGGATAAAGCTGTAAAAGCCTGGAAAGAACATACGGGGAAATAGAATCATGGCAATACTAATTGATGAGAAAACCAGGGTACTGGTACAGGGTTTCACCGGCCAGATCGGTACGTTCCATTCCAGTGAAATGATCGAGTATGGTACCAATATCGTGGGTGGAGTGACACCCGGCAAGGGTGGTAACACGCATTTGGACAGGCCGGTATTCGATACGGTCAAAGAGGCAGTCAGCGAAACCGGGGCAAGCGCAAGTATCATCTTTGTCCCACCTCCATTTGCTGCGGACAGCATAATGGAAGCCGCTGACGCCGGGATTAAATACTGTGTCTGTATTACCGATGGCATTCCCGCCCATGACATGATCAGGGTCAAGCGCTATATGCGCCGTTACCGGGCGGCAGAGAAGATGGTGCTGACCGGACCCAACTGTGCCGGAACCATCAGCCCGGGTAAATCCATGATGGGTATCATGCCCGGCAATATATACATCGCGGGAAATGTTGGCATTATTGGTCGTTCAGGCACGCTGGGTTATGAAGCCGCATCGCAAATGAAGGCGGCGGGAATTGGCGTCTCCACCAGCGTAGGTATTGGCGGCGATCCCATAAACGGCAGTTCCTTTCGCGATCATCTCGCCCGCTTTGAAGAAGATCCTGATACTAAAGCGGTGGTTATGATAGGCGAAATTGGTGGTCCACAGGAAGCCGATGCCGCGAGGTTCTATAAGGACAATATGAATACACCAGTAATCGGTTACATTGCCGGGCTTACGGCACCAAAGGGACGAACCATGGGGCATGCGGGTGCCATTATTTCTGCGTTTGGCGAAAGCGCTGCAGAAAAGGTGGAGATATTGCAGGAATGTGGTGTCGTC
>CAZAWX010000367.1:0-3306 GCA_964488985.1 uncultured Ectothiorhodospiraceae bacterium | reverse complement strand
TCATCCACATTCAAGGTGGTGGAACCGGTCGTGTTGGCGGGGACGACCACAGTATAGTTGCCCGAGGCATCCGTGCTGACGGTCTGGGTGTTGCCAGCCTCATCGGTGACCAGAACATCGACATTGGCGAGATTCGCCTCCCCCGCGTTTTGCACGCCATCGCCATTGACATCCGCAAACAAATGCCCGGTGAGCGTTGCGGTGCCGACGATGGGGATCTGCACCAGTGCGGTATCCTGAGGTGAAACTTCCGTGGCGCTGATGGTGGCCTGGTTGGACAGGCTGGCGCCATCGACCCCGGCCACGGTGACCTTGAAACGGAAATTGGCATCCTGACCGGGCCCAAGGCTGGCCAGGCGCAGTTCAACCGTACCGCCATTCAAGCGACCGTCCGCACCACTGGCTTCGACGCCATCGTTGGCATCAGTGAGGGCGTTGAAGGCACCGGCATTTAACTGCCACTGCAGGGTACCGGCACTGTAGGTGGCATTGGGTTGGATTAAATCGGAGATGAGCAGGTTGGTGGCGCTGGCGGCGCCGGTATTTTTGACCGTTACATCATAGGTCACGGTTTCACCCGGATGCACGGGATTGGGGTTGCCCATGGCCGATTTGCTGATCACCAGGTTGGGCCCGACCAGGGTCGTGGAGACCGGGTTGGATTTGAAGTTCTGGGTTTGGATGCTTTCGTAATTGCCCTGATCATTGATGACGGTACCGGCGCTGGCCAGGGGGTTGACACGAACCTGGAAACTGACGGTTTCCGCGGCTCCTGCCGGGAAACTGGCGGCATTCCAGACCACGGCATTTTGCGCGGCCAGGTAAGTGCCGGTGAAACTGGCGGAATTGTTCAGGGTGCCCGGTTCAAAGGTGGTATTGGCGGGGATGGGATCACTGATGATGGCGTTGGTTTCAGTACTGGCGCTGTTGTTGGTAATGGTGAAACTGTAGGTCAGCAGTTCTCCGGCCTGGGGGGTGCCGTCATCGGTGACGGCTTTGCTGAACTGGACATCGGTGCGCACCACATTAACGCTGGTTTCGGGGGTGAAAAACTGTGAGCCTCCCAACTGGCCATTGGCACGGGCGTTGTTGGTCAGCACCGCGCTGGTGCCTGCGGGGATGGCAACCTGGTATTCGATGACCAGTTTCTCATTCTTGTTGAGACTGTCCGGAGCCAGCGTTGGCGTGGTCCAGGTGAGTTGATCACGGCCGCCTGAAACGTTGAGAACAGGATCAGCTGAGGCACCTGACTGGGTGCTCAAATTTGGGTAGGTGATGACGGTGCTGCCGGCAACATAGCCGCCAGAACCGCCGCCGACAGTTGCCGGTAGCAGATCGGTGATCGTGAGATTGGTGATTGGGGCGAAGTCATAGGCAGCGACTTCGAGTCGATAGGTAATGGTGCCGCCGCTGGTGGGAACGGTGCTGCTATTGGTGGTTTTGTTGATGGTCAGAACCGGATCGAGAAACTTCTGGAGCACCGGGTAGATGGCGTAACCCAAATCCAAAATGCCATTGCCGCTGGTCGGAGCGGAATCCGTATCCAGGCCATAGGCCATGGCCACCGGCTTGTTGGCCGCGATCCTGGCCCCGGTAATGTCATCATTTAACGTACCGTCGGCGGCATTGTTGTCGTAGATTTTCAATGCGGTCAAGGCATTAATCAGATAACCATCGGCGCAGGCACCGCCGCTGAAGACGCGCGTACCACCGGCGCCATCGCCGATCACATCAAAGATCCCGTTATTGTCAAAGTCCACCCGGATACAGGTGTTGTCCTGGGTAGCCGCAGCGAAGGCGGGGGAGGCCCCGGGTGGCGCGGCAGGATTGTCCGGGGCGTGAGGGACGGTATAGGTGTCGGTGAGGAAATCCGTTGCCAGCCAGGAATGGCCCCAGTCCCAGGCCGTGCCCTGGCTGTTATAGGCACTCAGGCCCCAGAATTTACTGGCACTCGACAGACGCACCGTGGAGTCCGCGGGGACAAATCGGCCGGCCACTGACGAGTAGGGGATCGTGGCGTTCGGGCCTATGTTGAAGGTATTGCTGCCAACGCTGTCGGTGGTGGTGACGCTGATGGTATTGACCGGATCCGGGTTGTGGATGTACAGATCCGTCCGGGAGGCACCATTGACACCGCTATTGTCCCCGGGAGCCGTGATCACATAATCATTGCTGTGCAGCAAGTCAGGCAGTAGTGCATAAGAACGGGTGGCGTAAAAGCTGGTGCCAGAGGCAAAAATCAAACCGCCGATGGGTTTGTTGACGGAAACCTTGGTGCCTTCGTTGATGGTCAGCGCAGGCCCGGCGGCACTGTCGATGAGTCCTTGTGAGGACCAATGCTGGCCCTGATTGAGGGTGAAATTGACCGTGCCTGCGCCGGGACTGGTGACCTGGACCTGAGTGCCGTCCGCATAGGCCACCAGATCCAGATCAACGAAAGCAAAAGGCTGGCCCGGAGAGCCGCCACCGCCAAAATTGTTAAACGAATCCTCGCCCACCGGGACTGAATACGAGGTGGCATTGGCCAGGGCCTGCTTGGGCAGGATTTCCACCGCGCCACCGAGAATACCGGGAACGTTTGCGGTCGGTTCCTGAATGTGGACCAAAGACAAGGGGCCGCCACTGGCCTGCATGCGGTCGCCGCCGTCGAAGCGAAGGTCGGCGCTGTTACGAGGGATCGGTACGCAACCGCTCAGATTGGCATTGCCACCACAGGCGGGACCAGCGCCGGTATTGGATGCCAGGGACAGGGTCTCACCGGTGTTGATGGTGTCATCGGCAATCGCATTCTCACCTGGATCGCCTGGATTGGCGACCGAACAGGTCACATTGGCAAGGTAATCGCAGGCTCTGCCGTTCAGGGTGTTCTGATCGCCAAACACCAGGGTTGTGGGTTGTGCCGGACTCGTGAGCGTGGTCTCGAAGCCATCTTCCCATTGGTCGTAGTAGATGATCTGGTTGTCTGAGGAAGCCGTCGCCGAGACCACGGACATCATGGCGCCGGATAAGGTATAGCCGACAAAAAACTGGCCGAGCACCGGGCGATTGAAAAAATCGTAGACATGTTGTTCGTTGCCCAGAACTTCGTAGTCCTGGAAGCCCGTTGGCACTGTTGCTGCCGAGGCGAACTGTGCCTGGCCGAGCACGGCCAGAACGACGCCAATAGCGGCCGAACGAAACAAACGCTGTAAAACTGAGGTTAATTTCATACCCATGTGTCTATGTATCGAATCCTTATAGAGAATCTAAAGCAATTATCGTGCACAATTCTGAGTGTCAGGACACAAGTTTAGAGATTAATCGTCC
>CAZAWX010000366.1:0-3311 GCA_964488985.1 uncultured Ectothiorhodospiraceae bacterium | reverse complement strand
CCGCTTGTTACGAGCCCCGCGGGCCTATTATATTGATGCTATTTTACTCCGCATAAGAGTACCAGCCTTTAGGGAGACGATCAGTTTGTCGGTCGCCTTGAAACGTCCTGAGCGAAGTTTTGGCGGGACAATTGAATCTAGAGCCTCCAGCTTTACGGAAGGATCCGCGCGTGTATATATTTCAGTTGTTTGCATATTCGCGTGTCCGAGCCAAAGAGCGACTTTTCGGAGATCTTTGGTCGCCTGCAAGACTGTTAGCGCGCAAGTATGCCGCAGCACATGTGGCGAAACCCGTTTTGTTGATAGAGAAGAACAATGCTTTTCGGCAGTACGAGTGTGCTTACGTAGGATGTATTCGAAGCCGGAACGGGTCATGGGTTGACCACGAGCATTGATAAATAGCTCTGGTACCAATACTTTGCCCCTGACCGCTAACCATGCTCGCAGCACCGATGTCGTTTCCGTCCACAAGGGCAGGCAACGTTCCCTTCGGCCCTTACCGTGGATGAGAATGCTGGCGTTCGGTTGAAGTTTTAGATCATCAAGTAGTAGCCCGATCAATTCGGAGACACGCAATCCACCAGCGAAGCATAGGTGAATCATAGCGCTATCTCGGATGCCATCTCGTTTGGTTGGGTCAGGCGTATCCATGATAGCCTGTATTTCTTCAACCGTGAGGTGTCTGACAAGGCGCGTATCAGTTTTTTTCGTTGGAATAGCCAGGACACGTCGAATCTGATCTAAGGCCGTTGGCACACGATATTCCATAAAGTGCATAAACGACTTGATGGCCGCCAATCGGGTGTTCCTGGAATTCGGTCCATTGCCGCGCACCGTTTCCAAGTGGTTCAGGAAGTTTACAATCAGCGGTGCATCAAGCTGTTCAAAATGCAATTCCGACGGCGAAATTTTGAGGCAAGTACTTGCGTATTCAAAAAGGAGCTTGAAGGCATACGCATAGGACTCACAGGTGTTATCGCTAACGCGACGTTCGATGGGCAGACGTTGCTGTAAAAAGGCCGTAATATGCGATGCGATCGGAGTCATGGTTGTCCTCCTTTGACAAAATTTACGAAACGTTCTGCGATGCTTTTCATTAGATCCTGCGTTGCTTCCATATACCAGTAGGTCGCGGAAACCTTACTATGACCGAGATAGGTGGACAGTGCCAACATGTGTTTTGTGATGTGATCGCGGTCATACGAGCAAGTTTCGATGGCTCTCACGGTGAATGTGTGGCGCAATGAGTGCGGCGTGGGGCGAGGTTGCCCCTGCACACACTGCAGCCCGATTTTGTCAATCGTACTCCGGAATGCTGTTCTAACGTCAGCAGAAAGCAATGGTTTTCTTCGCAACGAAACAAATACGTGGTCATCGAAGGGGGCATATGGGCGGCGATGTTCAAGGTAACATTCTAGTCCAACTCGCGCAGTTTCGTGAAGGGGTACAAGGCGACTCTTGCGAAACTTGGTACGCCTAACCACCAGACCATCCGGTGTGATATCTTCAAACCGTAGCCTGATTGCTTCGGACACACGTAGCCCTGTGCATGCCAGCAGCGCAAACAGAGTACGGTAAGTCTTTCGACGAAAAGAACGGCAACCAAGCTCAGAGGCAGCTTGTACCAGACGTTGGATGTTGTTCTGGGAAAAGATGTAAGGGGTGGGCCGCGGCCGGTTCTCGCTGCCAAAGACAGCCAGCGGCAATTCATGGGATTGGTCCTCTACACGGGCGTACCTGGCAAATCGTATCACATGACCAAGCCTGCGGGCGCGCTGATGAACCGAAGGTGCCAACCCGGCCCACTTGATGGCAACTTCAGAGCAAACGTAGTGTTTTCCTCTATCATCTGAGTAATTCGCGAAACTTCGTAAAAAATTTCCTTGGGTTTTGAGTTCGAATCCACAAGCACGGCGCATCGCCAGATACGATTCCACAATTTGAGCTAACATGGGTGCACCTCCGGCCAAGGTTGTGCAATCTGCAGCAGTGCAGTTATGTCTACTTTTGCATAGATCTGCGTAGTCTCGACGGAAAGATGACGAAGGATTGTCGCGATATCTTGTAATGATGCCCCTTGCCGCAACATGGAGGTCGCTGCGGAATGCCTAAGAACACGGACTGCACCCCGACTTTGGCTAGTGACACCCGCTCGGCGCATTGCTTGAATGACAATTTCCGAAATGGCACAATGAGACGCGAAGGCGCGAAAAGGAGCGCGAGAACGAATAAACAAAACATCGGTGTCAGTTGGAGGTCGGCCATCTTTCAGATAGGCAACTAACGCGTCTCCAACCTCTTGGGTTAGAGGCAACCGAGTCTGACGACGTCCTTTCCCCGACACTTGAATCTCTGCTCTTTCCCAATCGATATCATTCAAACTAAGCCGGACGATATCTCCCGCCCGAAATGCCAGACGTGCGAGAAGAAGTAAAATCGCTCGATCTCGCCTGCCGAGTGGTGAGTTATGATCGCAGGAAGCGATGATACTCTCTACTTCTTCCGGTTGCACGTATCGTGGCAGGGTGGAAAGTCGCCAATGCGCCACCACAGGAATAGCTGCATCCAAGCCAGCAGAACACTTACCTTCAGCGATTAGAAAACGAAGAAACATACGAAGCGCGGCCGTACATGTTTTCGCTGCTGCTGGCCCACATTGTTGACTTCTTTCCAGGACAAATTGTCGCAAGTTCGGAGCGTCAAACTTGATAGGATCTTCTCCAAGACGTTTCAGTAAGTCCCGAATCGAGCGGCTGTAGTTGCAGAGGGTAGAATCACTGGTCCCACGTTGTTGACGCATCCACTGACAAAATGCAGTTAAAAGAACTGGATCTTGAGCTTTTGGATCAGCAACGGGAGAAAGGATTACCCCAACCCTTCGTAGATGTTTCAGGAACAAACGTGCACCGCTGAGGAGGCTCAACCGGTGAAAGTGGCTATATCGTAGATATCGATCAAGGTAGTTGTCGAAACGCTCGAGAAACTTTTCGGTTAAATTTGAGACCGGTATATCCTCGTCGCCTGCCCAATAAATGAGGCGCTCCGCCGCTCGAATGTAACTGCGAGCTGTCATTTTGGTGTAACCAGTCTTGCATAAATCCTCAGCAAATCCTTCAAGTAACGGACCACTTGGGCCCCTGCGAAGTGTCTTAACCCGTAACGGGCCATCAAAAATTTTTTCTAGCATGACATCCTCCTTATAATATGAATTTTGGGCCAGGAAGACGTCATTATTATGTGGAGTAGTTAGAGCCGCAAGACGATCTTACTCCATTGAAATGTTTGTGTTGTTTTGCTGCTCCAAATCCTCA
>CAZAWX010000365.1:0-3315 GCA_964488985.1 uncultured Ectothiorhodospiraceae bacterium | reverse complement strand
TCGCCGACATAGCCGTAGCGGATATTTGTATCAGAACAGGTATAAGTCAATATTGAGGGTAGATAGGGGACGGAGTCAACTTGTCAACTTAAAATAGCCAAGTCAGGAACTGGGGGAGAGGAATCGCTGCTATTTTATAGTAGCGTTTCTGTTTTTGAGGGAATAAATAATTGATTAACGAGACTATTCATAGAGACAGAAGTAGATAGAAAAAACAAACAGAGGTCAATACCAATATGCCGAGAAGGAAGCGACTGCAGTTGCCGGGTGCAATATATCATGTAATCAGTCGAGGTATAGAGCGGCGGAAAATATACATGGATGATGCCGACCGAGAAGAATTCCTAAGCCGGTTTGAGGAGGGGTTAGAGATGAGCGGCAGTCAGTGTTTAGGCTGGACGTTTATGTCCAATCATTGTAACTACTCACCCCATTTTAAAAAATTCGTGTAAATCCTCGCATATTTCCGGTCCGAAATTATTTTTAAATATTGCTTGACACCATAGAAAAGCAAAGCTATGCTACGGATCAAAGAAAACAGATAGGATTCGTTGCAATGGGTTATTTCGGATCGAAAGCGACATCGGGTTTGTGTCAGGCAATCATTGCGATGATGCCGCCACATGATACCTATATTGAGACCCACCTGGGAGGAGGTGCGATTATGAAGCGCAAACCTCCTGCTCTGCACAACATCGGAATCGATCTTAACCAGAAAGCGTTGTCGCGATTCAAATGCGATTATCCCGTACAGCTGATAGAGGGATGCGCTCACCGGTTTTTGTCCGATTATGATTATCAAGGTTCTGAGCTGGTCTACAGTGACCCGCCATATTTGCAAAGCTCTCGCACATCGGAACGCAGATACCGCTTCGACTATGAAGAACGCGATCATGTCGAGCTGTTGGAATTGCTCAAGAGACTGCCCTGCCAAGTAATGCTGTCCGGATATCCGTCGGATTTGTATGATAATCTGCTCGACGGTTGGAAAAGCCTGCAGCTGCAGGTCATGAATCAGGGCGGTGTCCGTACCGAAAAGATCTGGTTCAACTTCACCGTGGACCGTGTCCATTGGGCCAGCTATGCGGGCAGGAACTTCACCCACCGGCAGCAGATCAAGCGCAAGGCCGCCAACTGGGGCAGACGCTATCAGGCACTGCCCCAGGCAGAACGTCTGGCGGTGCTGGCGGCCATGATGGCCGTTGAAGCCCGGGAGGCGAATAAACTCTGAGATTCCTTTCAAGTAACGGATGCACCGATTATGTCCAGCGTCAACAAACAATCGCTCCGGGAAGAATTCGACACCTTGAAGTCGCAGTTTGAGCACCTTTGCACCGACGGCAAGATGGGTGCGGAAAGCCGTGCCCTGTTCCAGGCGATGTTGATGCTGTTCGAACTACTGATGGCCATTTTCATGGAAAGGCGCACGACCAAGGACAGCAAAAACTCCAGCAAACCCTCCTCCCAGACGGCAAAAGACGATACCGCGGCAAGTCAGGCCGGTGCCAAAGGCAAGGGTAAGGCGCAGAATAATGCACGCTCCGCCAACACCCGAACGGTTGAGACCGTTGAAGTTGCCGAAGTTAACGTCTGTGAAACCTGCGGCGAAGATCTCAGCAACACCCCGTGTAAAGGCCATGAAAGACGCACAAAGATCGATATCGTCTTCGAGAAAGTGATCAGCCATGTTGACGCCGAAATCAAGCGGTGTCCCCGATGTGAGGCGCACACTAAAGGGCATTTCCCGGCAGACATGGCCGGTCCATTGCAATACGGAGCAGGCATCAAGGCTTATGTCCTCAACCTGCTCATCGCACAGATGGTTTCCCTCAAGAGGATTCAACAATCTATCATAACACTGATCGGACAAGCGATCTCTGAGGCGACCATACTGAAATACGTGATGCAGTTGCACCTCTGCCTGCAGAGATGGGAACAATCGGCAGTCCAGCAGATCCTTGCCATGCCCGCGATGCATGTGGACGAAACCTCGCTGCGAGTCCAAAAGAAAAACTACTGGATCCATGTTTGCTCTGCAGGCGATATCACTCTGAAATTCTTGCATCCCAAGCGGGGGGGCGAGGCGATTGAGGCCATCGGCATCATCCCCCGCTATGGAGGGATCGTCATTCATGACTGCTGGGCATCCTATCTGTCCTACGATCATTGTGACCATGGTCTCTGCGGTTCGCACCTGTTGCGGGAGTTGGCTTTTATTGTGGACGCCAACGGCTACGCCTGGGCATCCAATATGAAACATTTGCTTCAGGAAACCTGTGCCCTCGTCGCAAAGCGTAAAGCAAAGAAATTGACAAGGGCTGAATACAAAAATCTGCAAAAACGTTATCGTAATATCCTCACCCGAGGGGAAAAAGAACTCCCACCTATTCCTCCTAGACAAAACGGCAAGCGGGGCCGAATCGCCAAAAGCGATGCCCACAACCTGTGGGAACGGCTCAAGAAATACGAAACCGCGGTCCTGCTTTTTGCCAAGGTGTCGCATGTCGCCTTCACCAATAACCGTGCTGAGCGGGACTTGAGGATGAGCAAGGTCAAACAAAAAGTCTCCGGCTGCTTTCGCACAGTCGCCTTCGCTGAGGCCTACTGCCGTATTTCAAGCTACCTGCAGACCATGGCGAACAAAGGATACAACCCTCTCGTTGCTATTCAAATGGCCCTCTCAGGCCAAATCTATATTGAAGTGGGTGAGTAGTTACATTTATTTTTAGGTTTTTATGTGGGTGCCGGGTTTGACAGTCTCGTAGCCGGCGGATATATTGTGCTCTAAGCGTGGGTGAGGAAGGGTGGCCTGTACTGTGTCTGTTTCCTGTCGGGATCCGGGTATGCAAAAGCTGCTGGGACATATTAGCCTTTTAGCCGTTATGCTGGTGGGGCTGCCGCTGGCAGGGGCATATATTGCCACCGGTACGGTGCAGCGCTACCTGGAGTTTCCACCGTTAACGCGCTATGTGCCCCAGGCCCCGTTTGCCCCCGGGGTTTTTTGCCTGCTTGCCGTGGGGCTTGCTTTGACCCTGCTGCCGTTTGTGCGCCGTGCGTTCACCGGGCGTTCCCCCGCAGGGCAGCGTGAACTCAACAGGAGGCCTTTTCCGCTGTGGGGTGTGTGCGGTGTTGTGCTGGCGGGGGCTTGCTGGCTGGCCGCCTGGACCCGCTTTGCCTGGCTGGCCCCGCTTCAGCTGCACACCTTTACGCCTTTGTGGATTGCCTATATCATTGTCATCAACGCTCTGACCTACCGGCGCAGTGGCCGGTGTCTGATGCTTGAGAAGCAGCTGCGGTTCGGCTTGTATACGGGTG
>CAZAWX010000364.1:0-3319 GCA_964488985.1 uncultured Ectothiorhodospiraceae bacterium | reverse complement strand
GTGGTGATGGAACTGAGCGGGACGGATAAAGATTTACTGCAACTTCTTGCCATCGAAGTGCCGTGGTCGATGGTTTGTGGTGAGTTTCATGGGCAGTTCGCGACCGTGGAGGCACTGGTGAAACGATTGTTCGAACTGCGTGATGCGGGGTTGGTGCAGATTATTTCTGAGGCGGATGAGGATGCGTTTGCAGAGGCTGCGGCCCTGTGTGCTGAGGCCGCGGTGTACGACAACTTTGAGGATGTTTCGATGTTGTCTTCATCCAACTGGCGATTGGCGGCGACGGCCCAGGGGTATGCGCTGATTGAGGCAGATTTGGATGAGCAGTGAATGTTATTGTCTGAGACGGGGGGTGTTGGTATGAAAAGACCACAGGGTTCTTCTTCCACCGAGATGTTACTGTTGCACAGTTATGCCCAGGCGGTAAAAGCAGCCTGTATTGAGGCTGCAATCAACGGTCATGAACAGGCCGGGATCAGCGGCTTGTGCCAGGAAGGGCGTTTTGAAGCAGCGATCAGCGCCATTCGTATGCTGGATGTCGATACCATCAGTGTTGAGCCTCGTTGATGTGTTGATGGGCATCTTTCGTTGTCTGTTGGTGCTGGCACTGGTAGGTGCGAGTGCCAGTTGTGCTGCAACCGGTAATCGTATCCTGGTCTTTGGTGACAGTCTCAGCGCCGCCTACGGTATGGCGCCTGAGCAGGGTTGGGTTGCGGCCCTGGCAACCAGAATGAGTCGTATACAACCCTCCTGGCAGGTGGAAAATGCCAGCCTCAGCGGCGAAACAACGGCCGGTGGTCTGGCAAGGCTGGCGGCGGTGTTGGCAAGCCGGAAACCAAATCTGGTGGTTTTGGAACTGGGCGGCAATGACGGCCTGCAAGGTCTGGCTCTGGGGCAGACCCGCAATAACCTGCAACGCATGGTCGAGAGGGTCCGATCTGCTGGCGCCCGGGTGTTGTTATTGGGGATGCGTATTCCGCCCAATTACGGGCCAGTCTACACGCGCAAATTTCATGACATTTATACCGACCTGGCCACGCAGATGAAACTGGCGTATGTGCCGTTTTTTCTCCAGGGTGTGGCGACTGATCCAACACTGATGCAGGCCGATGGCATACATCCACGGGCTGTGGCACAAGTGCAGTTGTTGGATAACCTGTGGCCGCAACTTCTGAAGCTGGTCGGTAGCAAAAAGTGAGATGCTGAAACGTTCTCTGTGGATGTTTGCTGTGCTGATTGTGGCCGGATTTTTACTCGTCACAGTAACACTGCTGAAACAGGGGCTGCCGTTGTCTGATCCACCGGGGCTGTGGGCGCGCACTTCGGTCTATTTAAGCGCTAATGTGGCGCAAACTTCTGTGGATGCATCATTCAAAGAATTGCAGAGGGTCTACCTCAGGGGGGCCTTACCTGTGGTCCTGGCAAGGATTAAAAATGCCTGTGAACAGTTGGGGTGGGAAGCGGTGCGCGTCAGTATGGACAAACGCAGGGTCGAGGCTCGGGTGGTTTCGCGCTGGATGAAATTCACAGATGATCTGAGCGTCCAACTCCAACCCACTACAACGACAAGCTGGGCGTTGCAGATCCGTTCGGCAGCACGCCTCGGCCGGGCGGATTTCGGCGCCAACGAACGGCATATTCTGGATTTGCTCAAGGTGTTGCGCGAGCGGGGCCTGGATGTGCGTTCAAGCCCATGAAGGTGCGAGTACTCCTGGTATTTTTGGCATCGCTGCTAAGCGGCTGTACGACTCTGGAATACTACTGGCAATCGGCCCGTGGTCAATTAGATGTGCAATTGGCACGGCGGCCAATTTCTGCAGTTCTGATTGACCCAAACACCCCTGAGACGCTGCGCCGTAAACTGATCGATGTGCAGACAATGGTCCGTTTCGCAGCGGATGAACTGGCGTTGCCCAACCAGGGCAGTTATCAGGATTATGCGGATATCGGCCGGGACACTGTGGTCTGGACGGTGGTTGCGGCGCCGCGTCTTTCACTCACGGCGAGGCGTTGGTGTTATCCGGTCGTTGGATGCCTGAGTTACCGGGGATTTTATTCCCCGGCGGATGCGGCCCACCTGGCGGCGACGTTGCAGGCACAGGGAGATGATGTCTATGTGGCCCCGGTACGGGCTTATTCGACCCTGGGTTGGTTTGCTGACCCTGTTTTGAATACGGTCCTCAATGGGCCCTCCTGGGATCTGGCCGGGATACTTTTCCACGAACTCACGCATCAAAAACTCTATATCTCCGGCGACACTGGATTTAATGAGGCCTATGCCACAGCGGTGCAACGTGAGGGTGTGCAGCGCTGGCTCGCCGGGCGAGGTGATGCGGCGCAACAGCAACAATACCAGCGCGCGCAGCAGCGGCAGCGTGAGTTCAGAACTCTGGTATTCGCCTATCGTCGCCAACTAGAAGCGGTCTATCAATCCAATCTGAAGGATTCCACAAAACTGCAACGACGCAGGCAGATTTTCAGGGCCATGCGTGGTGCCTATGCAGATCTGAGAAGTAAGTGGCAGGGCTATTCGGGTTATGACCGCTGGTTCGGCCAGTCCCTGAACAATGCCAAGTTGGCACTGCTGGCCACCTACAATGACCTTGTGCCCGCATTTAATGTCTTGTTGAAGCTTAAACATGGCGATATGGCAGCCTTGCACAGGACTGTGGCACAACTGCAGGGCCTGACGCCTGCGTTACGGCGAAAGCGTCTGGTGAATTGGCAGCGGGCTGCCAGCAGCCTTCAGTGAGTTTTGGTTTTCTCTAGCTGCCAGTGGTCGAGTTGTTGGCGAGCGTGGCGGCGAACAGATTCAGATTCAGCATTATCGGAATTTTCAGTTCGTGCGCAAAGTTCGATGACATAGCCATTGGGATCACGAAAATAAATTGAATTAACAAAACCGTGATCGGAAATGCCGCGGGTTTCAATGCCTGCTGACTTGCCTTTGTCATACATGCTCAGCAGCGCTTCATGGCTGACTTCAAGCGCAATGTGAAGGTCGAAATCGTGTTGCTGTTTGAACTCGAAATCCTGATCAGGGGCTTCAAAAAAAGCCAGGAAGGATCCATTATCCATGGCATAAAAGCTGTGCAGTACGTGACTTTTACGGCCCGTTTTGGTGACCGGTATCTCAAATGCATTGACGAGCGGCAAACCAAGAAAATCTTCATAGAACTGCCGGGTCAGTTCCGAATCCCGGCAACGGTAGGCGTTGTGGTGTAGCCCTATAATCATGGCGCGGAGCCGGGGTTAGAGTTCGTCGAGGTGGGAACGCAATTGTTCCAGTCGTGCTTGGATTGTTTTTTCCAGATGATCA
>CAZAWX010000363.1:0-3338 GCA_964488985.1 uncultured Ectothiorhodospiraceae bacterium | reverse complement strand
TCACCCTCAATCTGAATCAGATGTGCGTGGTGCATCAAGCGTTGCGCCTGGCCAACCAGATACAATGGCAGTGAAAGCAACTCATAATCGATTGCTGATCCATCGGTCAGTTTCTTTTCATCCGCCAACAAGCTGGGAACATCGGCATTGAACCGCAATGCAAAGTGGCGCTGCTTTTCTTTTAGAAACTGGTGCAGTGATTTCAGCGTGCCTGTCGTGCCCGCCTTGATCTCCACTGGTACGATGTGCTGGCCAAAGGTCAACAGATAGTCAATTTCCGCCGCGGCGCTTTTTGCTTCACGTACCCAGTAGAAAAGCGCCGGGGTTTCATAATACCTGCCGCTGTAGAGCAACTGCTGTCCGATAAACTGTTCGGCCAACGCGCCATCGTTAATCATACTCAGATCCTCTTTTCCAAGATCGAGCACATTGAGGTTTAGCGCCGAACACATCAAGCCGATATCCATATATAAGGTTTTAAACACACGAGGATTACTTTCGGCGCCGAGCGGAACATCGTTAGCGGATGAATGCACAATTCTGCTGGCCACCCGCGCCATGCACAAATGCTGCAAAGCCGCTTCTACCTCCACCGCACGATGTTCGCGACTGACGTGTGCATATTTGAATTTGCGCCCCACCATCATGGGCAAACGATCGAACACCAGTTGCACCCGGTGTTTCAGGCTGCCCTGACTATATTTATTAAAGTCATCTCGATAGGTCGCCACAATGCTGTGATGCACCCTGGCGACTTCTGTAAAATCCCCTGTTTGCACATAACTGGCAACCGCCTCAGGCAAACCGCCCACAACCCAAAATTGTTTAAGCAGAGCAAGGCATTTTTCATGGACCGGCCCCGGAAAACTCTGGGCGCGAAGGACGCTTGGCCCATTCGGCTAAATAGGCGAGTTCCTTACGGTGCAGTAGCGAGGGCATGATTGTCCGGTCTCTGATAACAGCCTGGTTGGAGTACAGCCAAATATGCTATTTTACAATCTTGTTTTAGCATATAAAATGATATTTTACAGTCTTGTTTTAGTAAGCGTACCGACATGGCATCCAAACACGTCGAATTCAACGGGTTTGGATGCCTGGTGATGACCGTTCAATCAATCCAGGGTACGGTCGCGGTTTTGGACAGGCCGAACTGGGTTTCAAGGATGCTGGTTCAGTAACCAAATGGCATATTTACGGTTATATCCGCATACGGAACAGAACTCATCAAGAATGGTAACCTTGATCTTCTTTCTTGCTCGCCGATAACGCAGACGGATGGCCTTGAGATAAGCCTGACGTTCGTTCTTGCCCATATTACAACCCTCAAATTTCGGTTACATGTAATATGAGTCAACGAATCTGAATCGTCTCTCTTTTCGGTTACATTAAATATGAGTCAATGCGATCCAGCCACAATAATTAAGATTTAACTCGGACACACCTCGCCTTCTATTGATGTAAGTCAATTCCACAAATTATCAGGTGAATTAGTCTGATTTATCAAAAATTGCGTCAGTTTAAAGGGTTCATCTCAGGCCAGTGGCCGCCCCTCAGGCACTCCCACAGAAAATAATGTACATCCTGCGGAAATGTACGTGCAGTTTAACATAGTTGTAGGGTTGCATCAGGCCACTGGATCGGCCGGATTACCGGGACACTTTAGCGTCCGCTGTACTCGGTAACTTCCTTTGCAAATCGGCGAAAATCAACCAGGAAGTTTTTACAGATCGCGTAAACAATCTCCCAATTGATCACGTCATAATTATGCACAGCGACGTTTCTGAATCCGACGGCCTTCTTCATGGATATGCAGGTCGCTGACGTGATGGCTGCAATATTTTCCAGCGCCGAAAAGACATCACCCATGGTGGTGGGCACCGATTCTTCGGTCTCGCTGATGACATGACTGCCAATATCAACACAAAGTTGAACTGCCCGTGTCAGATTCAAAACCAGGATATCCTGGATATCGGGATCCTGGATGAGTTGAACAACATCAGCGGGGGTTTTTTCTTCTACGCGATTGATGCAGCGGCGCAGAGATTCGAGCTTCTGAGCAAGGATCACTTGATCCATGCATCGCGCCTTTCAGTCAAGATTCTCTGCTGCAAGGGAACAAAATCCGCGGTATTGATCAAGTGCCTGGTCAACAGCCCGGCATAGGTTGCATCATCACCAAGCAGGCGTTTGCCTTTATAAACCTGCCCAAGTACAGGCTCATCCGCAAAAAACAAATCGACAATATCGACCGGGCGGCCAAACCTGGCACCGATCAGTTCAATCAGCTCCAGTTTAAGACTGCTTGATATTGGAGCATCGGAGAGTAGTGCTAAATCAATATCACTTTTTACCGTGACATCACCTGTTGCCTGCGAGCCAAACAATATGGCCAGTTTGAACTGGGGGTAGCGTGATACAAACCGCGCCAATTGTTTGTCTAACGTACTCATTTGGCCATTATAACCCGGCCTGTTCCTTTGTCACGCTGGGGGGAGATAGTGTCCACCCAGAAATGCAGATCGAAAAAAGGCCCCTTTTATCTGCGGAAATGTGCGTGTGGTTTCACCGGCAGGGAGACAGTAAACTGGGCCTATGAAAATCAGCATCGTAGGCGCCGGTATTTCCGGTCTGGCCACCGCCCAGGCCATCCTGGCGCGCAAGCCGGACGCGGACATCACCATTTTTGAAGCGGCCACCCGTATCGGTGGCAAGGTCTGGTCCGAGGCAAGCCCTGAAGGCTATTTGTGTGAAGGCGGTGTCAACGGATTTCTTGACAAGATTCCACGCACGCTGGAGTTGTGCAGCGCGGCGGGTGTTGAACCCGTGCGGGCCAACGCGGCCGCGGCAAAACGTTATGTCTACAGCCGTGGAGAACTGCACAAGCTGGCGGAAAAACCACAGGAATTTTTAACCTCCAGGCTGTTGAGTGTGCCGGGCCGTTTACGGGTGGTATACGAACTGTTTGCCGGTGGCACCGACAAGCCCGATGAGACCCTGGCTGAATTCGGCACCCGCCGCCTTGGCCGACAGGCCTTTGAGCGGCTGATCGATCCGATGGCCTCCGGCGTGTTTGCCGGTGATGCCACCCAACTCAGTCTCAAGAGCTGTTTCCCGCGGATACATGAAATCGAAAGCGAATACCACAGCCTGATACGCGGCCTGATCAGGCTGCAGGCAAAAGCCCGCAAAGAAGGCAAAAAAAACACGCCTGGCCCCGGCCCGGGTGGAACGCTGACGTCGTTTGCAGGCGGCATGAGTGTCCTCACCGATACGCTGGCAGACCAGTTGGGTGAACGTGTGCGCCGGGCCGCGCCGGTGCGCGATATCGACCGTAACGG
>CAZAWX010000362.1:0-3340 GCA_964488985.1 uncultured Ectothiorhodospiraceae bacterium | reverse complement strand
ATGGCAACCGTTGGAATACTCCACCGCCGCACATTACAGGCGAATTCTATGCCTGCCAAGCCGAATATACTGCCGATCAATGCACTTATTACCGGTAGTGGCCGCAATACCGGTCGCAGCATTGCCCTGGTGCCCAGATATCGACATTGACGGCATGCATATAGACTTCATCACTCTTTGCAGAAACATATGAACGATTATGATGGCCAAACGCGCCATCAAAATCTATCTATTCAGGCCTGTTGAAGATCATTGTTACACCAACAACGAGCAAATTTGGCCATTCGCATCACATACGGTAATACAGCGAACAACTGTGGGGACAAGTACACTTGCCGTACCGGGGAAATTCCTGGAAATGCGTCCAACCCACGCTGAAAAAGCACCTTTCAACATGGCATAGAAGCCTGATTCCGGGCTATCATGACCTATAGACTACGCTTTGAGGGAAGGTCATGCAGGAATACCATGTCTCATCGTTTGCCGAACTTCATGAAGCTCTGGGCCACCATCGCCGGGACGCCGGATGGATCTACCGCGGCCACGCCGATCCGAACTGGGCGCTGATACCGCGGGCGGGTCGGCCACCGTTTACCGGGCGGCCAGACGAGATCTTCTTCCGTCGTTGGAAATCCGAAGCGGTCCAAATCGAGGAAGACGGGCCGAAGGACGACTGGAACTGGCTGGCCCTGGCCCAACATCACGGCTTTGCCACCCGCATGCTTGACTGGACCATGAAACCTCTGGCAGCAGCCTGGTTTGCCGTCATTGAACCCGCTCGGGGTGACTCTGTTATTTACTGCTTCAAAACAGGCAATACCGTCACCGACACCAGCGCCAAATCTCCTTTCGAACGCACGGGCATCATGCAGTTTTTCCCAACCCGGGTCAGCCCCAGAGTATCACGACAGATTGGCTTGTTCACGCTCCACTGCCCACCCACCTTGTCCCTTGATAAGGGCATGACACCACTTGATCGTCTGGAAAAAATTATCATCAGCGCAAAATACCGCAAAGAGTTACTGTTTGAGTTAAATCAGTATGGCGTTAATTCCCAGTCACTGTTCCCCAACCTGGTTGGCTTATCACGACAGTTCAATTGGGTCATGGCCTCATTCGATTACTGGGCAGAGGGGCTGACAGGCGTCAAAAAAGACAATCGGGAAATCTGAACATGCGAGCAGCGAACCTGTGCTTAATCGCCATGTTGCTGACGTTGCCGTCTGCAAACGCGTTAGCCAAGAATCTGATTCTGGCTCAGGCCGATACCTACATTCCCTTGTTTAGCCAGGATCAAATTTCCAAAGCACCCAAAGATGCCCGTAAAAGAATGCAGGACACTGAACAGATGAACCATGATGCCTGGCTCAAAAGGCGTCAACAGGAGGCTGAGGCCGAGGCCGAGGCTAAAAAGGCGGCTGAATCCAACGCTGCCGCACCGCCTCCCCCTCCCGACTACAGCCGTAAGGGAAAAATCTTCAAATGGGTGGATGCCCAGGGACGCGTCCATTTCGGTGATGCTCCAAGTGGCAGTAATGCCAAACAAATCAAATTGCGTAACATTGAACCACCTAAAGGTGCCGCCCCCCCCGCCGTTGCACCGCACTTAAAGACCAACGATAAAGATACCTGATCTAAATCTCCTGGGCTTGTCCTGGACGCGTCAAATCGGGTTTGCACGCCAGTGATACTTCTCCACCTTGGTACATCTTCCACGGTACATCTTCCACCTCCTGTTAACATAGTAAATCTCAAATGAACTCACCAGACTACATCATTATCGGCGCCGGTTCTGCCGGTTGTGTGCTCGCCAACCGCCTCAGTGAAAACCCCAATTGCAGGGTGCTGGTAATTGAAGCTGGACCTGCCGATCACAGCCTGTTTATCCATATGCCACTGGCATTTTCTTTCCCTCTCGCCAATGACCGCTACAATTGGTACTTCATGGGCGAACCGGAACCGTGGATGGATCAACGCCGCATGTATTGTCCACGCGGCCGGGTACTGGGGGGCAGTTCTTCAATTAACGGCATGGTTTATATTCGTGGCCACGCGCTTGATTACGACGGCTGGGCCAAGCAGGGTTTGACGCAATGGTCCTATGCACACTGTCTGCCTTATTTTAAAAAATCCGAGACCCGTGCAAGTGGCGGTGATGAGTATCGTGGTGATGCGGGACCAATGGGGGTCTCCACGGGAGCCTGTAAAAACCCGCTCTACCCGGCCTTCATGACCGCCGCGCAACAGGCCGGCTATGCCTATACAGCCGATATGAACGGCTATCGCCAGGAAGGCATCGGTCCCATGGATATGACCGTCCAGGCGGGCCGGCGTAGCAGCACGATGAGAGCCTACCTCAAAGCTGCCATGCAACGGCCCAATGTAGACGTCATAACCAAAGCGCTGGTGACGCGTATTTTATTTAAAGGCAATCGCGCAACCGGGATCGAATACCGCCGCAATGGACACCTCAAGCAGGTTCGTTGCGGAGTTGAAGTTCTGTTGTGTGGTGGCGCTATAAATTCGCCGCAACTTTTACAATTGTCCGGTATTGGTGACGGCGCGGAGTTGCAAAAATTAGACATAAAAACCGTACTTGATTTACCCGGCGTCGGGCAAAATTTACAGGACCATCTGGAAGTTTATGTGCAGCAAGCCTGCACTCAACCCATTAGTCTGTATTCGGCCCTCAATCCAATCAGACGCCTGGGCATTGGTATCGAATGGATCCTCAATAGAACCGGTGTTGCCGCCAGTAATGGTTTTGAAGCCGGTGGTTTCATTCGTAGCCGGGCCGGAGTCAAACATCCCGATCTGCAATATCACTTTTTGCCCATCGCCATGAACTATGATGGCAAAGCGCCAGCCGAGGGGCACGGCTACCAGGCCCATGTGGGACCCATGCGGCCCCTTAGCCGTGGCAGTGTGTCTGTGCGCAACAACGATCCCGGCGCACATCCAAGCATAATTTTCAATTACATGGCTGAGGAACAAGATCGACAGGAAATGCGCGATGCCATTCGCCTGACCCGGGAAATCCTTGCCCAGAACGCTTTTGATGAGTTTCGCGGCGCTGAACTCGCACCCGGCCCGGCAGTACAAACGGATAACGATATCGACGCCTTCATCAGAAGCCATGGCGAAAGCGCCTACCACCCCTGTGGAACTTGTGCTATGGGAAATGGCAATGATTCAGTCGTCGATAGCGAATGCCGGGTACACGGTGTTGACGGATTGCGTGTTGTCGACGCATCTATCATGCCCACCATTGTCAGTGGAAATCTCAATGCGCCCACCATCATGATGGCAGAAAAAGCCGCTGACATCATTAAAGGAATTG
>CAZAWX010000361.1:0-3354 GCA_964488985.1 uncultured Ectothiorhodospiraceae bacterium | reverse complement strand
GGCCGCAGCCAATTCACCGATCAAGTCATCGATATCTTCAATTCCTACCGACAGGCGTACCAGCGAATCATCAATCCCCAGTTCCCGGCGTAACTCAGCGGGCAATGAAGCATGGGTCATGATGGCCGGATGTTCAATCAGGCTTTCCACACCGCCTAAGCTTTCTGCCAGCGAAAACAGCCGGCAACGTTCCAGGAACAGACGGGATTCTTTGAGTCCGCCCTTCAGTACGGCCGTCACCATGCCGCCAAACCCATGCATCTGACGCTGGGCCAGTTCATGCTGTGGGTGTGAGGCAAGACCCGGGTAATACACTTTCGCCACTTTTGGGTGCGCTTCAAGAAATTCTGCAACTTGCTGTGCGCTTTCACAGTGCTGATGCATGCGTAACGCCAGGGTCTTGAGCCCGCGCATGGCAAGGAAGGCATCAAAAGGGCCGGCCACGGCACCGACAGAATTTTGCAAAAAGGCCATCCTTTCAATGAGTTCTGCGTCGTCTCGTACCACCGCGACGCCACCCACCATATCGGAATGTCCATTCAGGTATTTCGTCACCGAATGCAAGACAATATCGAAACCATGATCCAGGGGTCGTTGTACCCAGGGGGTGGCAAAGGTGTTGTCACAGACGGTTATAAGTCCGTGCTTTTTTGCTATTGCCGCAATTGCGCTCAAATCCACCAAGCGCAATAACGGGTTGGTCGGTGTTTCAATCCAGAGCATTTTCGTGTTTGGCTTCAGGGCCGCTTCCAGACGCGTACTGTCGGTCAAGTCGACAAAACTGAATTCCAGGCCAGCCGTGCGGGTCCGTACCTGAGTGAACAGGCGGTGACTGCCACCGTAGAGATCATCCATGGCGATGACATGGGCGCCGTGATCGAGCAGTTCCAGTACCGTACCCGCAGCCGACATCCCGGAAGCAAACGCATAGCCTGCGGCGCCGTTTTCAAGATCCGCCACGCAGTTTTCAAACGCAATGCGGGTCGGATTCTGGGAGCGGGAATACTCATAACCTTTGGTCACGCCGGGACTCGCCTGCACATAGGTCGAGGTAGCGTAAATGGGCGTCATGATGGCGCCGGTACTCGGGTCGGGTTCCTGTCCGGCATGGATGGCCCGGGTAGCGAACCCGTGTCGATTCGTGGTGTGTATGCTCAATTGATTGCCTTGCGAAGGTGGTTGATAAGATCGACCCGGGTAATCAGGCCATAAAAAATATCGTCGTCAGCGACGATGGCGATTTTATCCGCATTGAATAACGGCAGCAGTGATTTAAGCGTTGCCGATGGCGGCACTACCTCAAGGGAGGTCACCATGAAATCGGCGACCTGTTTTTGAAAATGCGCATCCTTGCCATACACCGCGAGCAGAATGTCCGACTCGTCGATCAGTCCCTTGATACTGCCCTCGGCTATCACCGGCAATTGTGAAACATCAAACATGCGCATGCGGTTGTAGGCGGTAAGCAAGGTATCTTCGCCGCTGACCGCCACAACGTCTCCCTGATCGGCCCGACGGGTAATAATGTCCCGCAGATCGCCGTGTACTTCACGCTCCAGCAGGCCCTGATCCGCCAGCCAGCCACGATTAAACGATTTCGATAAATACTTGTTACCGGTATCACAAACCAGGGTCACAACCCGTTTCGACTCCGTTTGCTGACGGCAATATTTCAACGCGGCCGCCAACAGCGTGCCAGTAGACGAACCGCCAAGGATACCTTCCAGGGCGAGCAACTCACGTTCGGCAGCAAACGCCTGGGCATCAGTGATACTGATGGCCCGGCTGACCAGATTCAGATCACACACCGGGGGCACAAAATCCTCACCGATACCTTCCACCAGCCAGGAGCCAACTGCTTGCGGTATCTCACCGGTCTTCACCGTTTCTGCCAGTATCGAGCCGCTTGGATCGGCAAGCACCATTTCAAGATCCGGGGCAACCCGCTGAAAATACCGGCCCAGGCCTGAGAGCGTACCGCCGGAACCGACGCCGACCACCATTGCATCTATCTTGCCGTCCATTTGCGCAAAAATTTCCGGACCCGTGCCTTCTTCGTGAGCCTGGGGGTTGGCCGGATTGGAGAATTGGTCCACCCACAACGAGTTGGGGATCTCGTTTTGCAAGCGTGCGGCGATATCCTGGTAGTACTCCGGATGGCCCTTGCCGACATCGGATCGCGTCAGGCGCACATCCACCCCCAGCGCCTTCAAATGCGCAATTTTATCGGCACTCATTTTATCCGGGATCACCAGAATCAACTTGTAGCCTTTCTGCGCTGCGACAAGCGCCAGACCAAGCCCGGTGTTGCCGGCAGTCGCCTCGATCAGGGTACCGCCGGGCTGAATGCGGCCATCACGTTCCGCGGCCCCGATCATGGACAGGCCGATACGGTCTTTGATGGAGCCGCCCGGGTTCTGATTTTCAAGCTTGACGAAAAGCTGGCAAGGCCCGGTGTCGAATTTTGTCAGTTCGAGCAGCGGCGTATTGCCGATCATGTCCAATGTTGAATGGTAGGTGTGCATTGCTTTGCAGATCTATGGCTGAAAGCCCGAGTCTAAATAGCTACGGGCCTGAGTGCCAGAACGAAATTTACACGCTCTCTACACACAACACCCACACAAGCCCATTGTCTGTGGAAAATCAGGCTGCAAATTCAGGCCTAGCCTGGAAATTCGCTGATGCCCCGTTCGGTAATGATGGTATCCATGGGAATGTCATGTTCCTGCGGGTGGATCGTGGACAAACGACCGAGATCATGACCAACACCTATTTTGCGCGGCCGGGTCGTCATGGCAGCCAGAGTGCGGTCGTAATACCCCCCGCCGTAGCCAAGACGATAGCCACTGGCATCAAAACCAACCAGTGGAATCAGCAGCAGATCGGGCTGTACCGGGTTGCGTTGTTCAGGAACCGGGATGCGCCAGATCCCGGGACGCATGGCCATGCCTGAATGCCAGCGCCAAAATTCCAACGGTTGTGCTTTTTCCACCACCACCGGCAAAGCGGCCTGTGCACTGTCCTGTAAGAGTTCGGAGACCAGCGCACGCAGATCGATTTCGCCTTTGAAGGGCCAGTAAAATCCAATGCACGAAGCAGACTGCTTCGTCAGGTAGGTTTTGAGGCTGGCAATGATTTGCGCCTGCGCCTGGTGGCGCGCCTCACGCGGCAGGTGGGCGCGTTGCCCAAGCAGTTCATCACGACGCTCCCGACGCCAGGTTTTTATCTGCAGCCAATCTTCCATAGGGTGTTCATCTCCGTTATCTGTCGGGCCAGTGGCGAAACTACCGCCAGTTAATAATGCAGGCTAACGCCTTTACATTTTGCCCGTTTTTCTTTGTCAACGCGGCGGCG
>CAZAWX010000360.1:0-3358 GCA_964488985.1 uncultured Ectothiorhodospiraceae bacterium | reverse complement strand
GGGATTCAGCTACGGGTTCAGGCCCGGACGTGAGAGTGTCCAAATTAATTGCGGGGTTCCCCTCGGTTTTTGACCACATTATTTGAGGGATAAAGAAAAACCCCCTCAAATAACTTGAAAATTATCCGAGAGGGCTGTTTCCTGAGTTCTGCAAAGAAACCAAGGGAACAATTCAGTGTGTCATGCCTTTCTTATCGATTCCAGGTTTTATCAATTTCTTTTTCGAATTGACCATGAGATTGCAGCCGAAGTTCGGGCTGGCGGTTGTCGCTGTGGCGGGGTGCTGCACAGCGCCTGCTATCCTCGCAAGCCGCGTGGGCTGCCTGCGGTGCTCGATGAGTCTTATCAGACTCGTTTGAGTTTCTGCTGTGCTGAGGATGGTTGTCGGCGCCGTTGCACACCGCCTTCTGTGCGGTTTCTAGGGCGCAAGGTGTATCTAGGCACCATCGTGATCCTGGTCACCGCTCTGGAGCACGGGCTCACGCCCAAGCGCAGGGACTGGTTGATCGAGACCCTGGATCTTTGGCCACAGACCCTGGCCCGCTGGCGCAAGTGGTGGCGAGAGGTCTTTCCTGCCAGTGGCTGCTGGCAAGCGCAGCGAGGCCACTTTCTGCCGCCGCTGGATACTGCCCAGTTGCCCGGTGCCTTGCTGGGCGCCCTGACGGGTGGGGATTTAGAGCAGCGTGTGGTTCAGTTGTTGTATCTGCTGAGCCCCATCACAACCCGTTCTTGTTCAGGCAATTTGAGGGCTGTCAGCGACCCGCAGAAGATGTGATCGCTAAATTCTGAAGGGCTTCGTAGACTCCCGGCTTTGTGGATTTCACGGAGCAAGCCAATGAATAACAAGTCAGACCCCGATTGCTGGGCGCGGTTGCGCTTTGCGATCATCGGGCCGTTATTGGTTGCGCCACCGGCACACGGTGAGTTGCGCCCGGCCCTTGATCGGTTGTCAAAACAGAGCTGGAGACATCCGATCAACGGGACCGTGCTGCGCTTTAGTTGGGCGACTTTGGAACGTTGGTACTACCTGGCCCGAGTCGCTCAGGACCCGGTGGCGGCCCTGCGTCGCCGCCGCCGCGGTGATGCCGGTCGCACTCGGGTGCTTTCAGTGCTCCTCAAGCAGGCGCTGGCGGCGCAATACCAGGATCATCCCGGCTGGACGGTGCAACTGCACTACGACAATCTCATCGCACAAGCTCAAGAAGATCCCACCTTGGGACCCGTGCCCGGCTATGGCGCCATCCGGCGTTACTTCAAGGCCCGGGGACATGACCGTAAACGCCGCCCCAAGCGCAATACCGCCGGCGCCCGGTTGGCCGAGCAACGCCTGGAAAAGCTGGAAGTGCGCAGTTACGAAGTCGATTATGTGCACGCCCTTTGGCATACCGATTTCCACCACGGTTCCCAGCGGATACTGACCGCGTCAGGGCGTTGGGAAACCCCCTTGTTGCTGGGCGTGATCGACGATCACTCGCGGCTGGTGTGCCACCTGCAGTGGTATCTGGACGAGACGGCTCAAACCCTGGTGCATGGGCTTTGCCAGGCCTTGCAAAAACGCGCCTTGCCCAGGGCCCTGATGACCGACAACGGGGCTGCCATGCAGGCTGAAGAGTTCTGCGCCGGTCTGCATACCCTGGGCATCTTGCATGAGAAAACCTTGCCGTACAGTCCCTACCAAAACGCCAAACAAGAAACCTTCTGGGCGACCCTGGAAGGACGCCTGATGGCGATGCTTGAGGGGGTCAGTGATCTTTCCCTGGAACGCCTCAACCAGATCACTCAGGTCTGGGTGGAGCAGGAGTATCATCGAACCCGACATTCCGAGATCGGAGCAACGCCCCTCAAACGCTACCTTGATGCCAGCGATGTGGGGCGTGAGTGCCCGGACAGCGCCACTTTGAAACGCGCTTTTTGCTGTACCATGAGCCGCCGCCAACGCCGCAGTGATGGCACCATCAGCCTGGCCGGACAACGCTTCGAGATTCCCAGTCGCTACCGGCATCTGGAACAACCCCAAGTGCGCTACGCCCGCTGGGATCTAAGTCAGGTCGAACTCATCGACCCCCACACCCAGGTCTCACTGGGTCCACTGTACCCGCTGGACAAGAGCGCCAATGCCAGTGGCCAGCGCCGGGCACTCGAGAAACAAACCGCCACCGCGCCGCCAACCAGCGGCGAACTGCCGCCACTGTTGCGCAAACTGCTGGCCGATTATGCCGCCACCGGTCGTCCACCGGGCTACCTTCCCAAATCGGAGTGAATCTCATGAACCAGAAACTGCTGGCCCTTTACGGCCTCAAATGGAACCCCTTCTCACCGGATCTGCCGATCGAGGCGATACAGGTTACGGCCAAGACCGAGAATTTCTGCTGGCGCATTGAACAGGGACTGATCCGCGAAGGCGGTTTTGCCCTGATCAGCGGCGAGCCGGGCACTGGCAAGAGTGTGGTGTTGCGCCTGCTGGCTGATCGACTCTCAAAGCTGCGTGATTGTAGTGTTGGCGCCATCACTCATCCGAGCAGCAATCTGGCCGACTTCTATCGTGAGATGGGCGATCTGTTCGCGGTCGAACTCAAGCCCCATAACCGCTGGGGCGGCTTCAAGGTCCTGCGCGAACGCTGGCTGGCCCATCTGGAGGGCACGCTGCTGCGCCCGGTGTTGCTGATCGATGAGGCCCAGGAAATGCAACCTGGCGTGCTCAATGAACTGCGCCTGCTCAGCTCCATGCAGTTCGACTCCCAAACCTTGATCACTGTGGTTCTGGCCGGCGATGGACGCCTGAACAACAAACTGCGGCGCGATGAACTGCTGCCTCTGGGCAGTCGGCTGCGCACGCGCCTGGTGATGGAATATGCCGATCGCAGCGAGCTGATGGCTTGTCTCAAACATCTGCTGGCCAGTGCCGGCAACGCCACCTTGATGACTCCGGAACTGATGCACACCCTGTGTGACCATGCACTGGGCAATTACCGGGTACTCACCGGCATGGCCGCAGAGTTGTTGGCCCGTGCCGCACAACAGGAAATCACCCAACTGGATGAAAAACTCTACCTGCAAGTGTTTGCAACCGCCCCATCCAAACCCCGAAAGTCCGCCTGATCCAATCCACTGGAGATACCCATGTCCACACCCTCACTCAAACTTGCCGATCCGCCTGAACTGACCGATGAAACCGTCAGTGAAATGCTCGAGTTCCTTTACCAACTCCTCAACGCATTTGAAAACCAATACGCCAATCAATTGCGCCGACTCCATCGCCCGGCAGAACTCCCCCAACCCGATCTGTTCGAGGATCTTCACGACCTAGATGACGAGCCGCCCCCCTTTTGAACATCAGCAGCGAACAAAACAGTGCGCA
>CAZAWX010000359.1:0-3399 GCA_964488985.1 uncultured Ectothiorhodospiraceae bacterium | reverse complement strand
CTAACCTATGATGCGCAGCTATTTAGCATTGCGCAAACTTGGCCGTGCCTTAAGTGAACAGGATTTATGCACAGCCATTTAGAACTGGTTAAATGACCGGCTCAGACAGCATATCGAGATGAAGTTCTGTATCGGTATACGGATGTGCGAGGGCAACTTCTTCGTTTAATTCCACCCCCAGCCCCGGCCCTGTGGGCGGAATTACAAAGCCATCCTGCCACTCGATGGGCCGCTTGAGAATTTTGGCGCTGAAGCCATCCCAGGTCTGGATACTTTCCAGGATCAAAAAATTTGGACTACAGGCACTGATCTGAACATTGGCAGCGCCCTCGACCGGGCCGCAGTACAGATGTGGCGCAATTTGCGCATAATGTGCTTCGGCCATACCGGCGATCTTTTTAGCTTCCAGGATCCCGCCGACCCGGCCCAGGGCCATCTGCAGGATGGACGCCGCCTGGCGATCCAGAAGATCTGCGAACTCATATTTGGTGGTTAAACGCTCTCCGGTCGCAATGGGAATGGTGGTATGTTGTGCAACCCGCGCCATTTCCCTGCGGTTTTCCGGTGGCACCGGTTCTTCCAACCATAGTGGATCATAAGGCTCAAGACGTTTGGCCAAACGAATTGCGCTCGAGGTGGTCATCTGACCGTGGGTGCCAAAGAGTAAATCGCAGCGATTTCCTACCGCCTCACGCAGCGTTTTCACAAAGTGCACCGAACGATCCAGCGACGCCATGGACAACTGCCGGGGATCAAAAGCAGTGTAGGGACCCACCGGATCAAACTTAACTGCGGTAAAGCCTAACTCGGCATATTCCACCGCCCGTTGTGCCGCCAAATCCGCATCTTCATAAACGTTGGTCTTATCCTCGGCACGGGGATAGAGGTAAGAGTAAGAGCGCAAACGTTCGTGGACTTGCCCGCCGAGCAATTCGTACACCGGTTTATCAACCGCCTTGCCGACAATGTCCCAGCAGGCCATCTCAATACCACTCAGGATCCCGAGCAAGGACAAATCCGGGTGTTGCGTAAAGCCACTGGAGTAGATGATTCGCCACAGGCGTTCGATTTTAAATGGATCCCAACCCACAACCCGCCGCTCACACACATCCTCGATCATACGGGCCACGACGTGGGGGTGAAAGGGGACTGAATACACCTCACCAATTCCCTCTATTCCCGTATCCGTTATCAGTTTTACAAAAATCCAATAGCGGCCACCAAAGTGAGGCGGCGGGTTGGCGACAACATAAGTTTTGAACGCAGATATTTTCATGCCGAAGGTCTACCTCAAAAAACGGAACGGGAATTCATTTTAAGCCAGCGAACTTAAAGCGGTCAGAGTTTACCGCTATCGCCAATGAAGCAGCAACGATGTGCCAATAGCGACGGCGCCACTGCGCAACAACATTGCCTATCCTTGATGATTCCGTGTAGGGTGAATCCATGTCACGTCTGTCCAAGAAATTAGGTGCCTTCGCCCGTGCCCAAAGCACCGTACTCAATGCCATGGGCATCTCCTGTTTTCGTCCCTATGGTTTTTTTATACCCTATCGTTATGCCGCACAGTGCCAGGCACTCGATGAACAAGGCCAATATGACTGGCTACGGTCATTGCTCAATTCGCGTATCGGAGCATTCACGTCATTCATAGAGTATGTGGCGACATTCAACTCGCGTTTTGCCGAGTTTGCACAGGCTCACCCAACCAAGCCCAACCAACCGCGTTTTAACCAGGAGTGGTTTCCAGGTCTCGACGGCGCCGTAGCTTACGCAATGGTTATGGACCGGCGTCCTGCACACATTATTGAGGTCGGCTCCGGACACTCCACACGATTTCTGGCCCAGGCCATCCTGGACGCTGGTCTTGATACCCACCTGCACTCTATCGATCCCCAGCCACGCCGACATATCGATATGCTCTGCACACAAATGACCCGGGCAAGCGTCACAGACGTCCCTATCGAAACATTCATGACATTAGTTCGAAACGATATCCTGTTTCTCGATGGCAGCCATCTGGCGATGCCCGGAACCGATGTGGAGTATCTGTTTGGACATGTGTTGCCACGGCTCGCCGACGGCGTGATTGTGCACATCCATGACATTTTCCTGCCCAACGGTTATCCCCGTATCTGGGCCTGGCGCGGTTATACGGAACAATACCTCGTCGCGGCGATGCTCAGTGGTGGCCAGCGATATAACATCCTGTCGGCAAACGCCTATCTACGCCGTTACCATAGGACCATAGCCGGGCGTGTCGCTGTTGACGTTCTACCCCGGGCCATGGAAACTGGTTTCTGGGTGCAGGTACAAGATAATGCAGATGCAGATGCAGATGCACAGGCACGGGGTCTCAGTTAAAATCCGGGACACAATTACAGCATCCAATTACAGCATCAACATGATTTCACAACTATTTTGATCAGATCGAAACAACCACCTTGAAATAAATCATGCCACAGCAGACATACCGTTCATTCGTTCCTGATGTCCTCGAACTTGTACCGCCTTGCAAACAGTCCGGCAGGGATAAAACGACACCACTGATACTCGATTCCCCCCACAGCGGCACCATCTATCCAGAGGATTTCCACTACGCCATCGATCTGACTCTATTGCGGCGCCTCGAAGATGCCTGGGTCGATGAACTTTTCGATACTGCACCCCAACATGGAGCACATCTTCTACGGGCGTTGTTTCCACGCGGTTACATTGATCCAAACCGACACGAAGAAGATATTGACAGCGAAATGCTGGCTGATTCATGGCCGGGTACGATTCGCCCGTCTGATAAAGTACATTGGGGCAAGGGTCTGTTTTTCCGCCAAGTGGCCAACAGATACGTGTACAACAGGCAATTGGATGTTACAGAGGTCAAACATCGACTCCACAAGTATTACTGGCCTTATCACCAGCACTTGCAACGTGTTTTAGATCATCTTTGGCAGGCACATGGCTGTGTCTACCATCTCAATTGCCATTCGATGCCCGGAATCAGTCCAGCGAATACACCAGAAGGCCCCGGTGTGGCGCGTGCCGATTTTGTGCTCGGTGATCTGGATGGCGTCAGTTGCAGCAAGGACTTTACTTTCGTCGTCCATGACTATCTTAACGATGCCGGGTTTGAGGTCAAAATCAACGATCCATACAAAGGTGTGGAACTCGTGCGCCGTTATTCCGACCCCGGTCAGAGCCGGCACAGCCTGCAGATTGAGATTAACCGTGGCCTGTATATGGCTCATGGCAGTCTGAAAAAAACGGTTCATTTTGCCGCACTGAAAGAAGTCCTTGACGGCCTCATGTCAGAGCTTAGTGATTATGTTCTGGAACAAACATAACGATGCAACGTGATTTATTCTTTGCCAGCCCCGTTTATTGTACCGGTCTGGCTGACTA
>CAZAWX010000358.1:0-3419 GCA_964488985.1 uncultured Ectothiorhodospiraceae bacterium | reverse complement strand
CCGGCGACTGCGAATACCGTTGATGCCGGTACACCCATGGGCGCTCAGGCACTGTCTATCTTTTCTTTATTCTGCGCCAACGGTGACGTCGCCACCGATTATTCGGGAACCTCCAAGCTGGTTGGTGGCGATGCCCGGGATTACCCGTTCGATTCGGACGAAGCACTCACCTGAAGGAACCTTTATAACGCCGACGGTATTTCAATTGTAATCCAATCGTGGGAATTCAATGCCTTCATGTGTTACCTGTAGGCGTTCCTGAATTTCATATCTGCCTTCTGTGATCTTCGATGATCATGTCAGCGGCCTTCTCGGCAATCATGATTGTTGGCGCATTGGTATTACCTGAGACCAGTGACGGCATGATTGAAGCATCAGCCACCCGCAGATTTTGGACACCGTGCACCTTGAGTCGATCATCGACCACGGACATGGGATCGGAACCCATTTTGCAGGTACTGGTCGGGTGATAAATGGTCTGGGCAATATTGCGTGCACTGTCCAGGAGTTCCTCATCGCTCCTGACTGCCCGCCCTGGTAGATGTTCGCGGACGATGAAGGGTTTAAGGCTTTTCGTTGCGACTAGCCGGCGGGTGAATTTCAGGGCATCAATCGCTGTTTGTTGGTCCAGTTGTGTTGACAGATAGTTGGGGCGAATAGCTGGATAGGCTTTGGGATCCGGTGAGGTGATCTCAATCCTGCCTTTGCTTTCAGGGCGCAACTGGCAGACCGACAAGGTGATCCCGGGAAAGGGATGCATTTCAATGCCTGGCTTATCCGCGCTCAGCGGCTGAAAGTGATACTGGATATCCGGGGTGTCGAGGCCGGGCCGGGAGCGGGCAAAGATACACACTTGGCTGGCACCCATGCTCATGGGGCCGGTGCGATTAAACACATACTGCATACCGATCCACATGCGTTTGAGGAAGCCATTGATCTCCTCATTGAGGGTCGGGACGTTGACTTCGTAAACAGTGCGGATCTGCAGGTGATCCTGTAAATTCCGGCCAACTCCGGGCAGGTTTTTCAGAACCGCAATGTCCATACTCTGGAGAAACTCACCAGGGCCGACTCCGGACAGTTGCAGGATCTGTGGTGAGCCGATCGCACCTGCAGACAGGATTACTTCACCACCCGGCTTGAGATCATAGTTGCGTGCCCGGTCCTTGACGGAAATGGCAATACCGGTGGCCTGACCATTCTCAATGCGTACTTTTTCCACCAGAGCGTGGGTCACGATATCCAGATTCGGACGATTTTTAACCGGATTGAGAAAACCCACCGCCGTTGAACAGCGCCTGCCGTTGCGTGCAGTTTGCTGAAAATATCCCGCACCTTCTTGTTGGGCGCCATTGAAATCGCTGCTGCGGGGGAGGCCCAGTTCGCCAGCGGCCGAGATCAGGGCTTCGCAGATATCGCGCTCGGCGCGCATGTTTTGAACCGACAGGCCACCCCCTGCACCGTGAAACTCATTGGCTCCGTTCTGCTGGTCCTCGGATCGCTTGAAGTATGGAAGTACATCTTCGTAGGACCATCCAACATTGCCCAATTGTCGCCAGTGGTTGTAATCCTCGTGTTGGCCGCGAATGTACAGTAGTCCATTGATGGAACTGGATCCGCCCAGAGTCCTGCCGCTTGGCCAATCGATGGAACGCCCGTTGAGGCCCGGCTCCGGCTCGGTTTTGTAACTCCAGTCGGTCAAGGGGTTGTGCATCGTTTTGAAATAGCCGACTGGCACATGGATCCAGGGATACCAGTCACGCCCGCCAGCCTCCAATAACAGGACTGATTTGGATGCATCCGCCGACAGCCTGTTGGCGAGTACACAGCCCGCGGAACCTGCGCCCGCAACAATGTAGTCGTAGCTGATACTGTCAGAATGTTGCTGACTCATTAGCTTAAATTCCTGATTTTCGTGTATATCCTGCCCAAGTTACCTGGCTGACGCCATGCTTTAATAGTTTATTGATCCCAATTTACTCTTGCATATTTTGTAAAACCATACAAGAATGAAATAAAAATAACTATTAATGCATACTTGAACACCACTAAACCAGGAGGAAATATAGTGCTGACAAATAAACTCAAAAATATATCCCGCCGCGATATGCTTAAGTTAACCAAGCAATTCGGGATATCTTCGACACTACTGGCCGCAAGTGGATTGACCGGCACATTGTTATTGCCGCAACTCGCTGAAGCCGCTAATTCAACGTACAAGAAACGCCTGAAAAAGAAACCAAAATTCAAACTGAAATTCGGCGCCGCCGGATTCACCGAAAAGAATCTGCTCATCGAACGTGCTGGCTGCCTGCAATTTGTCAATGATCTGGAGGAGCGTACTGACGGTGAAATTCAAATTGAATTCATTGGCGCCAACCAAATTTGCGGCCAACTCAATTGCGTCAAAAAAACCCAGCAGGGCATTGTTGATCTCTATGCGGCCTCCACCCAGAATTCCGCTGGCGGCGCGCCCTATCTGAATGTGCTGGATTATGCTTACATGTTTCCGACCCGGGCCTCTCAGTATTATTTTCTCTACCACCCTGGCAGCCAGAAGGTTTTGCGTGACCAGATGCGCAAGCGCCACAACGTTGAGTTCCTGTTCAGCCATGCGGAGCTTCGCGGTATCCAGTTAGGCCTGGCTTGGAAGGATAAGCCCCTGGTAACCAGTGTCACCCAACTTGCCGGGACCAAGAACCGGGTCACCGGGACGCAGTTGGGACGCATTGCCATGAACCTCATGAAACTCAACCCCACCCCTATTGCTTGGTCGGAAACCTTGGATGGCCTCAAGCAGGGCCTGATTGATGGTGCCGAAACATGGGCCTCTGCGGTGGCTTACGCCAACATGTCACCGGTGGTCTCGCAGGTCATCAACCTTGAATTCTTCTGTGGTACAGAACACACCGCCATGAGTTCCAAGGTATTTGACAAATTGGGTGGCGAACTTCAGGACGCAGTGATGGAATCCTCCTACCTGACCCAGGTTCATGTCCAGGCTGCGAACGAGGCCGCCCTGGTCAACACCGTCGGATTCTCAGATCCACAGCACCCGAATACCATTTTTGCCAAACATGGTACTCGCGTCTCGATGCTGACCGATGCAGCAAAGCGTGAAGCCGAAGAAATGTGCTCACCGGAGTTCCACCCGGCTGAGTGGGAAAAATGGCGCGATCGACTGAATAAATGGTCAGGTGGAATGGACACCTATAAATACATCTATGACATTGCCCGTGAAATTCCCAAGGACACCCTGGCGGAGAATGTTGAGCCACGTCGGTGGTGGAAGGGTTAAGCACTCGGCGGTGACCCGGGGCGCGGTAATTACCGCGCCCCGGGTTCTATTGTACCCGTCGGCAGGCACTCTGATGCTGGCCTGACCGGAGTCGTCATGATACATCCGGTACAGTACACCA
>CAZAWX010000357.1:0-3421 GCA_964488985.1 uncultured Ectothiorhodospiraceae bacterium | reverse complement strand
TAAACATCTGGATGACCTGGATATTCAGGCGCAATTGCTTGAGTGTGGCTAAGGACACGGACCCTAATGACGCATTGCTGTGGCTCGGCAGTAAACACTTCATGCTTTTTTCCAGATACCGGCAGGAACAAAGCGATATGTGCCGTGAGGCGGGTGTGAATCGGTTCACAAATAACAAGAATTTATCTCCTGATTTATCTCCTGATACTTGGAAAACAACTCAAGCTAAGTTATATAAGTACTGGAAACTAAAAAGAATTGCTACGATAGCCAGTAATCTTGGGGGAATATGCAGAAAATCATGCTCCTCAACCCTAAAGGGGGTTGTGGAAAAACGACGATTGGCACTAGTTTGGCCAGCTATTATGCTGCCCAGGGCCGTACCACTGTGCTGGTCGATTATGACAGCCAGGGTTCCAGTACACGCTGGCTGCAGTGCCGACCGCCTGAGTATGGCGATATCCATGGAATTGCCGCCTACCTGACCCTGCCCGGCGTGACGCGGACCTGGCAGATGCGTTACCCCACGGGTGTGCACAAGGTGGTGGTCGATACTGCCGCAGGCATGAGCATCCGGCAGTTACCCGAGATGATGGAGCAAGCCGACTTTATCATCGTTCCAGTACTGCCTTCCCGGATTGATATCGATGCTGCTGGAGATTTTCTCGATGCCCTGTCAACGATGCCCGGGGTACGGAGCGGCACCAAACAGGTGGCGGTGGTCGCTAACCGACTCCATGGTAACCGTCGGTTGGTACGGGAGTTAAAGAGTTTTCTTGCCAGCCAGTCATTTACGTTTATTACCAGTTTCAGAGAATCCAGCAACTACATGCGGGCGACGGAACTAGGACTCGGAGTCCATGATCTGGATAATCGGCGCACGTTGGTGGATCGTCAGCAGTGGCAGCCTTTGTTAAGCTGGCTGGGAGATTCACCCAGGTCAATGCCACTGAACGCTGCTGCATTCAGCGCAGGTGAAGCGTCGGCTGTGAGTGCGTAGTCTCTGATACGGCTGCCACGGCACTGCCATGCCGACAGCATAAAACCGGATACATCAGTTTAGGGTTCGTTGTCTGCAGCGTGGCGGCGTTTGAGCATTTCTACGGCGGGCAGTGTCCGGCCTTCCAGAAACTCCAGAAAGGCACCGCCACCGGTTGAGATATACGAAATACCATCGGCACAATTGAAGTTGTCGATGGCCGCCAGTGTGTCGCCGCCACCGGCAATTGAAAACGCCTTGCTTTGGGCAATGGATTGGGCAAGTGCTCGGGTTCCGGCTGCAAAAGGGGCACATTCAAATACCCCCAACGGACCATTCCAGACAATAGTCCCAGCGTTGCCCATGGCGTGTGCAAATTGCTTTGAGGTTTGCGGGCCGACATCGAGAATTAAATCCGTGGCCTGTACATCCGTCAGGGGCACACAGCGTCCCTGAGCGTCCGCCGCAACCTTATCCGCGACGACAACATCGATGGGCAGAGGAATTTCGGCGTTGCGTTCTTTTGCCAAAGTGAATAGCTGGTTTGCCATCGGCAGTAAGTCCGCTTCGTAGAGGCTGGCGCCGACCGGGTATCCGGCAGCAGCGATAAATGTGTTGGCGATCCCGCCACCGACGATCAGTTGATCGACGTTGCTGATGAGGGTGCTTAGGACCTCAAGTTTTGTTGAGACCTTGGCGCCACCGACCACGGCAACCAGGGGGCGTGCCGGTTCAGCCAGGGCCTGGCTGAGGGCGTCGAGTTCTGCCGTGAGCAGAGGGCCGGCACAGGCTTGAGGCGCATATTCGCCGACACCACAGGTGGATGCCTGGGCACGGTGTGCGGTACCGAAGGCGTCCATCACATAAACATCACACAATGCGGCCATACGTTTGGCAAGATCCGGATCATTGCTTTTCTCGCCTGGAATAAAGCGGACGTTTTCACACAAAACCGCCTCGCCGGGCTGCACTTCGAGGGGATAATCGAGCCAATTTTCGATGAGGGGAATGCCCTGGCCCAGCAACTGCGAGAGTCGCCGGGCGACAGGCGCCAGAGAGAAACGCTGTTCAAGGCTGCCTTCAACCGGGCGCCCCAGATGGGACATAATGATGACACTGGCGCCACGGCTTAAAGCCTGTTGCAGGCTGGGCAGAGCCGCTTTGATCCGTGCCTCATTGGTGATCTCCCCCTGCGCCACAGGGACATTCAAATCCTCACGAATGAGTACTCGGCGCCCAGTGAGATCGACATCTCGCATGTGTGTAATGTCAGTCATACGTTGATCCATTGCAGGTGTGCTGCTGATCAGAACTTGCCAGTAACCCGCTTCAGGGTGCGCTCATAAGTGCGACAGTGGTATCGAGCATTCGATTTGAAAATCCCCATTCGTTATCGTACCAGGACACAACTTTAACCAGTCCACCGGGCATCACCTTGGTCAACGGTGATTCGTAGGTTGAGGAGGCTGGATCGTGATTAAAATCGATGCTCACCAGGGGTTGGTCATTGAAGTTCAAAATCCCTTTCAATTCCTGTTCAGAGGCCGCCAGCAAAATGGCATCAATTTCTTCCTTGCTGGTTTCGCGACTGGCCTGGAAGGTGAGATCCACCATGGATACATTGATGGTCGGAACGCGTACTGCGAAGCCGTCGAGTTTACCGTTAAGTTCCGGTAGCACCAGCCCTACGGCTTTTGCCGCCCCAGTGCTGGTCGGAATCATCGACTGAGTGGCTGACCGTGCCCGGCGTAAATCTTTATGATAGACGTCAGTTAAAACCTGATCATTTGTATAGGAATGAATGGTTGTCATCAGGCCATGCTCCAAACCGATTTTTTCGTGCAGTGGTTTGACCAGAGGGGCCAGGCAATTGGTGGTGCATGAGGCATTACTGATGACGGTATCGGTTGCCTTAAGGGTTTGGTGGTTCACGCCATAGACAATGGTGGCATCCACATCGGCACCGCCCGGAGCTGAAATAATGACCTTTTTCGCACCTCCCTCAAGGTGTGCTGAAGCCTTCTCTTTGCTGGTAAAAAATCCAGTCGATTCTACAACTACATCCACGCCATGTTCAGCCCAGGGGAGTTTTGCAGGATCGCGCTCGGCAAAAACCCGCACGCGGTCCCCGTTGACGATCATGTCTTCGCCATCGACTTCGATATTACCGGGGAAGCGTCCATGGGCCGTGTCGTAGCGCGTCAGGTGGGCATTGGTGGCGGTGTCGCCTAAATCGTTCAGGGCAACAATGCGTATTTCATCGCTGCGCTCACTTTCGTACAAAGCGCGGAGAATATTGCGGCCGATACGGCCATAGCCATTAATGGCAACTCGAATGGTCATAGTTAAGTCAATACCTTTTAGTAAATACCGATGAATTATCCCTGATAGGTTAGTTCTTAAGCGCAACCCAGTGGAATCGATGGATATTGGTTCCAGAAG
>CAZAWX010000356.1:0-3436 GCA_964488985.1 uncultured Ectothiorhodospiraceae bacterium | reverse complement strand
ATATGAGTTATGACATCATTGGCGATATACACGGGCATAGCCAAAGCCTGGAATTGATTCTGACCAAGCTTGGGTATAAGAACCAGTCCGGCGTCTATCGTCACCCTTCGCGCAAGGTGATCTTCCTGGGTGATTTTATCGATCGCGGTGATTATCAACGCGAGGTGATCGGTATCGTGAGAGCGATGATCGACTCTGGAAACGCGCTTGCCGTGATGGGTAACCATGAGTTCAATGCAATTGCGTATTACACCGCCGACCACGAAAGAGAAGGTTACCTCAGGCCACATTCTGAGAAGAATACGGGACAGCATCAAGCATTCCTCGATGCCTACCAAGTGCTCCCCGGCTGCTTATGAAGATACCATTAACTGGTTCAAGACGTTGCCACTCTGGCTGGATCTTGGCGATTTGAGAGTCATTCATGCTTGCTGGGATAAACTTGAAATCGCTGAAATTCTGAAGTACCAGGAAGGGGAACAATATCTGAGTGATAAGCTTCTCCGAGAGTCTTGCCGTAATGGCACATGGCAGTTCAGGGCAGTCGAAACGATCTTGAAGGGTAAGGAAATTTCGTTGAAGTCTGGCGCCAGCTTCAAGGACAAGGACGGAAACGTGCGCCACAACATCCGAGTACGCTGGTGGGACCGGGAGGCAACCAGTTACAAAGATGCGTTCATGGGGCCTGAGAGTGCTCGATTCCACATACCCGATGACCAGATCGAGGGTGACCATATGGTGGAGTATTCACACGCAGCACCTCCGGCCTTTCTTGGTCATTACTGGATGGAGGGCGAGCCAGTACCTTTGGCTCCGAATATCGCTTGTCTCGATTACAGCGTGGCGAAACCCGGAGGTAAGCTGGTGGCTTATCGATGGGATGGGGAGCAAATATTAGATCCTGGCAAGTACGTCTGGGTTGAACGCATTGAGCCATGAGTTTCCGTCCCCTGATCTACTGGACTCAGTTGCGCAGTACAAAAGGTAACATGAATGCTACCATTAGGGGTGAATGGCAGAGGTTGCCTCATTGCGTAGGGAAAAAGTTCTTATGCTATGGCCGGAGAAGCAGTGGTGGCTCTGACGAAAGATTTTAAGGACACCATACAGGCACGCGCCCAACGGGAGCCGGCGTTTCGCAAGGCCCTGTTGCGAGAAGGGGTCGAATGCCTGCTCGCCGATGATGTTGATACCGGCAAGGCAGTGCTGCGCGACTACATCAACGCGACCATCGGGTTTGAGGAGCTGTCCCGGGTCTTTGACAAATCGAGCAAGAGTCTCATGCGCATGTTCGGCCCGAAAGGGAACCCCCAGGCGAGCAACCTGTTCGCGGTGATCCATTATCTGCAGGAGCAGGAGGGCATCCACCTGGAAGTCAAAGCCCGGAAGGTGGCCTAGAGTGCGGTGTGGCGGCCTTAATCGGCCATTTTTCAATGGTATAGATCAGGGTATCGCCGCTCATGGTTTCCGCGCGGTGCGCCAATACCATGTCATGCTTGTTGGACTGTTCACGGTATCGGTGATTTCACTTGATTAATGTATTATAAATGTTACATTTAATCACTTTAATGTAACATTTATAATACATTATGCCAAAATCACATATGCCGCCTTCTGCTGTCAGGCGGGTCTTGCGCAACTTGGGTTCCGATCTCCGCGAAGCCCGGCAGCGGCGTCGTTTGACCATGGCTGTGGTCGCAGAGCGTGCCTTTACCAGTCGGGCTACCCTGCAGCGGATTGAGGCAGGGGATCCGGGTGTGGGTATGGGTATTTACGCTGCGGTCTTGCAGGCGCTGGGCTTGCTGGGCAGGCTAGATCAGCTCGCCGATCCGGCCCATGATGAAATCGGTCAGGCGCTTGCTTCCGGGGCGCTTCCCAAGCGCGTGCGAATGTCGACGAAGCGCAGGAAGAAATCGGATGACTGACGTCGAGGTCCATATTGATCTGGGAGGGCAGGTACGACCCATCGGGATACTTCATCGTCAGGCATCACGCCGGGGAGAGACCGTTACCTTTGAATATGACGAGACCTGGCTTGGCGATGCAAACCGGTTTTCGATTGAGCCGGCACTGACTCTGACTGCAGGGGCATTCCCGCCGCAGGCGGGCCAGTCCATATTCGGGTCGATTGGCGACTCGGCACCGGATACTTGGGGCAGACGCCTGATGCAGCTTGCTGAAAGACGTCTGGCGGAACGTGAAGGACGGCAGGTGCGTACGCTGGGAGAATTACATTATCTGCTTGGTGTCGCGGATGAGACCCGCCTGGGTGCGCTCAGGTTTCGTTGGCGTGGTGAGGCGGTATTTCAGTCACCCGTACATGACGGTGTTCCTGCGCTCATTGAGCTGGGTCGTCTGCTTCAGATTACGGAACGGATAGAACGTGACGAAGAGACGGATGATGATTTGCAACTGATTTTCGCGCCGGGGTCGTCACTGGGTGGCGCTCGTCCCAAGGCATCCGTGATCGATCAGCATGGCCATCTGTCGATCGCGAAATTCCCCAAGGAGTCCGATGACTACAGCATTGAAACCTGGGAAGAAATCGCGCTCAGATTGGCGCAGCAGGCGGGGATTCAAACCCCCAGGCATGCATTGCTGCAGGTTGCCGGTAAACAGGTGCTGTTGTCGCGCCGTTTTGATCGTGACAACGGCTGGCGGCCGAAATCCGGCTCCTGCAATTCCGGCACTTCCGCCATCCTTGGCGGTCGAATTCCCTTTCTGTCAGCGATGTCAATGACGGGGTCACGCGACGGTGAACGTGGCAGTTACCCCGAACTGGTCGATGCTTTGGCGGCGCATGGCGCCCATGCCAAGGAAGATGCGCGGCAGCTTTATCGCCGTGTGGTTTTTAATGTCCTTGTGTCCAACGTTGACGATCACTTGCGCAACCATGGGTTCCTGTGGTCAGGGCAGGGGGGCTGGATCCTTTCGCCTGCCTATGATCTCAATCCGACACCGGTGGATGTGAAGGCACGGATACTGACAACAAACATTGACCTTGATGAAGGGACTTGCTCAGTGGAGTTGTTGCAGGAAACGGCTGGTTATTTTGGCCTTGGCGACAGGCAGTCGCGCACGATTATCCGTGAAGTGGCAGAGGTAACACGCAGCTGGAAGGCAGTGGCGGCGCAGGTGGGTGCAAGGCGTGCTGAGATCACACGCATGGCCAGTGCATTCGAGCACGAAGATTTACAGGCGGCATTGAAATTATAGGGTGACGAGAAATCCAGTTTTTTGAAGGAATTTCTGAGCATGGTATTTTTCATGGTATTACCATTTAGCAGGAATATAAGTCATCGAATATAAAAGACAAAAATGGCATATTTACAATCGCGTGGGAGTGACCGGAACTGGCAGGCAATGTCTGGCACTGACTGGCAACAGCAGGCATTTCATCTTATACCTGATTGTTCAGTCAGGTAGAAAATAAGTG
>CAZAWX010000355.1:0-3458 GCA_964488985.1 uncultured Ectothiorhodospiraceae bacterium | reverse complement strand
GCTTTAACGGCGAGTAGTACGTCTGCTGGTAATCACGCCCCCCGGTCAGCCAGGCGCCGGGTTCGGCGGTAATATGATTGAGTCTTTCAGCATCGATCCAGCCGGGTGGCCGTGGTTTGTCCTGGATATCCGGTTGCGCAGGTGCCGGAGACTTGTCACAGGCATTGAGGGCCGCGGTGCAAAGGGCAATTGCAAGCAGCCTGACCCAGGGACGTGCATCGTTCACTCATCTTCTCCCAACTGAATGTAAAACAGCCCGGGTCATTGCTGGCCCGGGCCGTGGTTATATCACTTTTATAATGGACTGTCTTTAAAACCGCACCCGGGCTTCAACACCGATGGTGCGCGGGCGATTGATAACCAACCGCTGACGTCCTGGTGTTTCGGCCGCAATGGAACGGCTGTCGGCCAGGTTGGCGCGCTCGTCCGTGACATTGTCGACAAACAGGGTCAGGTCCCATTTCTCATTGACGATACCGGCGCGCAGGTTCAGCGCAGACCAGGATTTACGCAGTCTTTGAGTAGCGGCGGAGGCCTCGTTATTGGAGCTGAAGCTGTCACCGTAGTAGTTGGCGTCGGCCCGGACCATACCTTCCCACCCGGCGAAGGCCGGCCAGTTATATTGCACGGTACCGGATGCAGTCCAGTCAGGCACACCCTGGATCTTGTCGCCGTTGGTCACGCCGGCAACACCACCGTCGTCAGTGATTTTGGCATCCGTGTAGCCCACTGACAATGATAGGCTCAGGCCATCGGTTGGCGCGGCATTGAGTTCGAGTTCAAAACCCTTGCTCTCTGCCTTACCGGCGTTCTGCACGAACTGGAAGCCACAGGCGAGACGGTTGAGTTGCTGGATATTGGACCAGTCAATGAAGTAGACCGCGCCGTTCAAGGTCACCCGGTTATCGGCGAGTGTGGATTTGAAACCCAGTTCGTAACTCCACAGGCTGTCGGAGTCAAAGGTCGTGGCGTTGGAGGGGTTGATTCCCAGATCATCAAGTTCGGGGCCACACAGACCGATCGGAACGTTGCCATTGACACCACCGATACGGAAACCCTTGGCGGCGCTGGTGTAAACATTGACGTTGTCGTTGACAACGGCCTCGACCAGCACCTTGGGGTTAAATCCATTTTCGCTCTGCTTTTCGCTATAACTGCTGGGACCGCTATTGGCAAAACCATCGGCCGCATCGGTCGCGTCGACCTTGTTGTCGTAGTAACGGCCACCGGCGGTTATTGACCAACGATCACTGAACTGATAGGTCAGTTCTCCAAACACCGCGGTTTCTTCTGTGTTGGTGATGGTTCGGTCGGTAAAGATCAGGTCATCATCGGTCAGGCAAAAACCGAATTCACAGTTTTGCCCGAGACCTGGAAATCCGGTGAAGGCATCGATCGCAGCGGCAAGACCCGTTTGCACCGCCCGCGGGTAATAATGATTCCATTTTGAATCCTGGTAGAAGAAACCGGCGATGAAATTGAATTTGCTGTCAAAACTTGAGCTGAAACGCGTTTCCTGCACAAAACTGTCGTATTTTTCAGTCGTGTTGATGGTCGATTCAATCGGATCGATGGGTATACCGATGACCTGGTCAAAGAGGAAGTGCAGAAACGACGCTTCTTCTTCCCACTCACTGGTCTTGCGGTCGTACCACGACGTTGTCGAGGTCAGGGTGCCGGCATCGGTACTCCAGTTGAGCGTGCCGCTGTAGATGTGCCACAGATCGGTACCGGGCTCGTCCGAATCAAAAAACCGCGGTGTGGTTGTATTGCTGGCCGTGATGTCTGCAAACGGCAGGCCATCCTCCTCGATTTTCTGGGTCATGACTTTAAAATCCAGAGTGACCGCATCCGATACCGCAAATTTGCCCAGGAGTTGACCGCCGAAGTACTTCTCGTCGTCAACGTTTTTATTCACATCAAATGCCGGTCCCGGGCTTTGGCGAACATTACCACCGGAATCCACCCAACTGGCTTTATAGGTACGATCGATAATACCGGAGTTCTCACCATAGTAGGCCGTCATACGCAAGGCGAACTTGTCCTCAACGACCGGGATATTGAAACTTCCGTCAAAATTCCAGTTCTGGTCCCCTTCCTTGACCGTCGAGAGGGTTGCGTGGACCTTGCTGGCAACTTCTGTCAGGTCGGGTTGCTTGGTGATAAAACGAATCGTACCACCCATTGACTTGGCGCCGTAGAGCGAGCCCTGCGGGCCACGCAGCACCTCGATGCGCTCGACATCCATCACGCGTGGCAAAATGGAGGCGTTGACCGGTGTATCGTCGAAGTAAAAGCCGGTCGTGTTGCTGCCGAAAATGCCGCGAATTGATGGTGAACTGGAGTCAAAGCGACCATCGGCCTCATACGCCATTCCGAGATTCGGAACGCGTACGGCAAAATCGAGCAGCGTCACCGCACCCATCTTTTCCAGTTCCGTATCACTCAATGCCGTGATGGCCATACCGACATCCTGCAAGGACTCGGCCTGTTTGGTTGCAGTCACAATGACTTCTTCGAGACCTGCGAAATCCTCGTCCTGTTCATTTTGAGCAATCGCTGTACCCGTCATCAATGTTGTTGTCAGCAACAGAGCTGTAGCAAGGGATTTTCTGAACAATATCAAACCATGATTTGTTTTCATTTACCCACCTATTAGATTTTTGAGGTTGTATTTAAGGAATTTCCTGTGCGGCGGCATACATTACACCAGCCACACGGGTCTGTGCTTATTTTTTTATTACTTTAAGTGTAAACTAATCACCCGGCACAATGGAAGCGTTTTTACCGCGAAGCATTCTCTGCGCATCTTCGCAGGCAAGCTGTCAACGGTGGACGAAGACCGCTTTGCTGCCTGCCCCGCGGGTCATAAAATTCTCTAACCCGATCCACATATCTTCGGTTTGGGTACACTTGCCAAAGGCGCGGGATTCCAGTTCGAGGCCTTCGGACAAGGTCATGCCGGCGCCTGCGTAAATTGCCTCCACCAGGATCGCGTCAATGGCCTTGCTATGAAAACCGATGTCCAGGTCTTCGGGTTCACCCACGTTTTCCAACGGTCCTTTTTCGATAGCCGGCATCACCACACTGCCATCGGCAATCTGTCTGACCAGCGTGGCGGCCGCCTCAACCAGGTCGCCTTCGACCGCCTGATATGCCAGACCAATGTCCACGGCCTCCGCGGCTGACACCGGCCGGGCGGTACGTAGAATCTCTGCGGCCTTGCTGATACCTACCAGTCTCGGTAAGCGTTGTGTGCCACCGGCACCGGCTATGAAACCCAGGTTGACTTCAGGCTGGCAGACAGCGATCTTCAGTCCTGCCTTGCATACACGTGTGGTGCAGGACATCGCCAGCTCGGCACCGCCGCCGAAAGCAAAGCCATTCCAGGCGCAGACCACCGGTTTTCCAAGGGCTTCGACATAGTTACAGATTTTTTGGAAATTTTGTGAAGTGTC
>CAZAWX010000354.1:0-3463 GCA_964488985.1 uncultured Ectothiorhodospiraceae bacterium | reverse complement strand
CACGGACGTGATGTATAGAGAACAGGACGTTTATTGACGATTTTGGACTGACTTTGTGTAGGAAATTACCGCGACCCTGAAGTTTACCCACATTTCATTCGACTAAATTAACGCCATTGTCTATAGTTGTATCAAGGGAACGGGTCAGCAACAAGGGAGCATAGGTAAAAAACGGATCAATCCAAAGGGGGGAATTATGATCCAGGTACTTATCATAGACGACCAGGTACTGGTCAGAACGGGGCTGCGATACATTCTCGATCAAAGCAGGGAAGTCGCAAAAGTGGCAGAGGCATCAACCGGCGAGGTCGCACTTGGCCGCTGCAAACGGTTTTGCCCCGATGTCATCATACTCAGTATCAACTTACCGGGTTTGACCGGTTTTGAAATTACCCGCAGACTCAAACGCATTCACCCGCGCGCCGGCATCATCGTGTTGGCCGTGCATGCCAAACCGCCTTATCCAGCACGTTTGCTCAATGCCGGCGCCAGTGGTTACCTGACACGAGATTGCGAGGCCAGTGAATTGTACATGGCCATCAAAACGGTCGCCGAAGGCCAGCGCTATATCAGCAGCGACGCTGCCAAACAGGTCGCGTTGTCGATACTGCCTGGGGCGAGCGAATCACCATTCGATGAACTCTCTGCGCGTGAAATGGAGGTCATGCTGAAATTGGCGGATGGCAGCCGTATTCCGGATATTGCGGCATTGCTCAGTTTGAGCGCTAAAACAGTTTCAACTTACAAGTACCGGATTCTCGGTAAGCTGGGCGTTCGCAGCGAGGTCGAACTGTTGCGTATGGCGATACGCTATGGCCTGATAGAGGCTGTCTGAAAAGAGCAGAGAAGGGCAGGGGCCGGCAAAATGTTTGCCGGCCACCTGCGTGTGCGGTTAATCTGCGGCGTCCTTTTTCTCAACCTTTTCCGGTTTTAGTGTGTACAAGCCCTTGGTGCCTGCTTGCGGTTGCGCTTTAGGAACTGCTTTTGTGGATGTCTTTTTTGTCGGAATTTTTTTGCTCACCCGGGGTTTTGACTGCTCAGCCGCTGGCGGCATCAAAGGTTTGCCAGCTTTTTTAGCCTCATTGGCACTTTGAACAACCGGCGTTTTCTCTGTGGTCTTGTGATTTTTCTTGACAACAACCTTGCCGCCATCAGAAGCACTGTCTGCAGATTTTGCAGACGTGCCTGCCTTGGGTTTTTTGCCTGGCTTTGCCTGGGACTGCGCAGTCTTGGCCGGTATTTCACCCTTCGGGCTGGCCTGAACTGATGTCTCGCTGGTTTTTGCGCCAGTCCCTGGTGCGGAACCCTTTGGCGGGGCGGATGTTTCTGATTTCGTGGGCTGTTGCCCAGTTCCCTGTGTGCGCACATCGTCACCGGTGTTTGTCGGTTTGTCGCCTGGTGTTGTGCCACGCCCGGCCCGAGGTTTTGAACCACTGGTTTTGTAAGGTGATCGTCTTCTCTGAGCCCCTCTTTGTCCACCACTATCCTGTCGCTCCGGCTTGCGGCCACCTTTAGCGGCAGATTCATCGCTTGCGGAGGGCTTAACGCCAGTCTCTTTTGTCGCAACTTGCGCCAGATTTTCAGCTTTTGACGTGTCCGTCTGAACGACTTTCTTGCGTGGTGGCCTGCGTCGCCTGGTTGTCTTGCCAGACTGTGTGTTCTTGCCTCCGGATGTCTGGGTCTTGGCAGACTGGTTATGCCGGGAAGTGCCCTGCGCTACTTTTGAGCGGGTTTTCTTGGCGGGTCGCTTTTTACCGGCACGCTTTTGTTGTGTACGTGGCTGGCCGGTCTTGGTACCGGTCTTGGTAGCACGTTTTTTGGCTGCATTTCTCCTTGCATTCTGCTGGGCAGCCTGGCCACTCCTGCTTTTGCTTTGCTCATTTCCTGAGCGTGTGGTCGTTTTCCTTGTTGCCGTTTTACGCCTGACCCCTTTAGTCTCAGGTGCCGCTTTTGCTCCGGAAAACAGCATACCCGCCAGTCGCCTGAAAAGACCGGGTGATTTCTCCGCTGCATGTTGGGGCGCGGGGCGCTCTCGGCTTGGGCGTTTCACGGCGGGTACCGGTGGTGCGATAGCGTTCGCCTGTGATCTCTCATTGGCAATGAGTTCCGCTTCCGGCTTGTTAATCCGTTTGAAACTTGGTTCGTCACTGACCTCGGACTGCCTGAGTCGGTGTATATCGAAATGTGGCGTGACCAGGTACTCGTTGGCGAGTATCAAGGTCGGCACGTTGTGACGTGACTCAATGCTGGCGAGCGCTGCACGTTTTTCATTGTGCAGGAAATTGGCCACTTCGGTTGGGGCCTGGACAATGATCTGCCCGGTGTGGTCTTTCATGACTTCTTCTTCGACCAGGCGCAGGATAGAAAGCGCCAGTGATTCTACACTCCGGATAGAACCGTAGCCATCGCAACGCGGGCAGGTGTTGAGACTCGATTCACCCAGTGAGGGACGTATGCGCTGGCGTGACATTTCCAACAGGCCAAAGCGCGAAATACGCCCGATCTGTACCCTGGCTTTATCAACCTGCATGGCACGCCGCAGGCATTCCTCAACATCGCGCTGGTGACCACGGCTTGTCATGTCGATAAAATCGATGACAATCAGACCACCCAGGTCCCGCAGCCTTAATTGCCGGGCAATTTCATAGGCGGCTTCCATGTTGGTGTTGTGTGCCGTTTCTTCAATATCGGAGCCCTTGGTCGCCCGTGCTGAATTGATATCGATCGACAACAGCGCTTCAGTGTGGTCAAAGACAGCGGAACCTCCCGAAGGCAGATGTACGGTTCGTGCGAATGCCGATTCGATCTGGCTTTCGATCTGGTAGCGACTGAACAAGGGTACCGGGTCGTTGTATATCTTCAACTTGCCCAGGTTGTGTGGCATAACCTGTTGCATAAATTCACGTGCATCGTTAAAGACTGCTTCGCTGTCGATCAGAATTTCACCGATGTCGGCGCGCAAATGATCGCGCAGGGCGCGTATGAACAAGTTACTTTCCTGGTAAATCAGGAAGGGTGCTGCACGTTGGGATGCAGCCTGTTCTATCGCGGTCCACAGTTGTAGCAGGTAATCGAGATCCCATTGCAGTTCATCTGCTTCCCTCCCGATTCCGGCGGTACGTATGATAATGCCTACATTGTCCGGGGTAGTGACTCTTTGTAGTTGCTCACGCAAGTGATCACGGTCACTGCCCGTGATTTGCCGCGATACACCGCCGGCACTGGGGTTGGTCGGCATCAGGACCAGGTAACGGCCCGCCAGTGAGATATATGTTGTCAGCGCCGCGCCTTTGTTGCCACGCTCCTCCTTTTCAACCTGGACAATGACTTCCTGGCCTTCCTGGACTGCTTCACGTATGGATATTTTGCCATCTTTCCTGCGTATATTTTTTGCATAACAGGAAGCGCAAATTTCCTTGAGGGGCAGGAAGCCGTGACGCACGGACCCGAACTCGACAAAACA
>CAZAWX010000353.1:0-3469 GCA_964488985.1 uncultured Ectothiorhodospiraceae bacterium | reverse complement strand
TGAACCGAGGGCTACCATCAATGATGGATACCTCAAATGGTAGGCTGTAAGGCTCTACTAACCATCATGCAAAAATGGAGGCGTCTATGAAACAAAATATAATCCACATTGGCCTTGATGTCGATGATACTCAGTACCACGGAGCAGCATTCAACAAAGAAACCGGTGAAGTCATTGATTTCAAGAGTCGGCCCACACTAAAAGGTCTGTTACAACAACTGGACAGGATGGCACGGCATTTTTCTGGCAGTACCATCAAGTTGTGCTACGAAGCATCCTACATTGGCTATTGTCTGCAGCGTGACCTGATGGCCAACGATATACATTGCGATATTATCGCTCCTGGCAGTATCCCCAGTCCACGCGGCAAAGCGATCAAGACAGACCGCATTGATGCGGGTTACCTGGCACAGTTTTACGCCAATGGTTTATTGACCATCGTGCAACCCCCGGATGAGGAGCAGGAACGGGATCGGGATTTGCTGCGCTCGCGCCAAAAGCTGTTGCAACAGCGCACGCAGCTGCGTAAACATATGCAAGCAGTGTTACGGCGTAATGGACTACATTACAAAGCTGAAACCGGTCACAAAAGCCACTGGACCAAAATTCATTATTTTTGGCTGGTACGAACCATTGATGGTTTGTCGGGCAGCCTCAAAGTCAATCTAGAATTGCTGTTGCGCCAACTCAAGGGTCTCAGTGAGGCCCTGACTGAATATGGCCATCAGATTGAGATGCTGGCAGGTTCGTCGCGCTACCGGGAGACTGTGCAGTCATTGACCTGTTACAAGGGCATTAAGAATGTCTTTGCATTGACGATGATTGCCGAAATCGGTGATATCAAACGTTTTTCCCATCCCAGAAAACTGGTGTCCTGGATTGGTATGGATATCCGGGAGTATTCCTCCGGCGGCAAGCACAATCGTATGGGCATTACCAAACAGGGCAATCGCTATTTGCGCACAGCGTTCATTGAAGCCAACCAACGTGGTTATCGAACGGCAAAAATCGGACAGGATCTAAAATCAAGACGCAAGCATATTGAGCCGGAGTTGATTGATATTGCGGATCGCTGTTTGCGGCGCTTGAATAAAAAAGGTAATCGCTTATTGTTAGCCGGCAAACACCCCAACAAAGTCAAAGTGGCCTGTGCCCGGGAGATGGTGGGGTTTGTTTGGGAGTCAATGAACAAGGTGACTGTCTAGAAAAGTCAGAAACACGTTTAGAACAGAAACCAGATTGTCATATGCTTGAATCAGCTAACTGATCCAGAGGATAAGACAGAGATTGGGAAGCCCACGATTCCTTCCTTAGAAACTAAAGCCCCTGGGTATAGGTTGTGGTAACCCCAAAACGGACAAATCTTAATGCGTTAACCAGCACGCGAATTCGAGGATGTTAGTCCACGGTCAATCCTGCTCTGTGATTAAGTCAGGAAAATTCAAGTTGACATAGAGGGCGTCTATACGAGGAAGTATAAACCACCTTTTTCGAAATTTATCAAAGTATCTGTGGTCGCTTACCAGACCCATATTTAACGCCGGCAGCTGCTGATCCGCCGGTGCCCCGGTCGTCCGTGCATCTCAAGCCATCCCCGTTGGCCCCAAATAGCCCCATACCCGTAGCGCAGCCGATACCGGCCCTGTGCCAACCGCCCGAACCATCAAACCAGCTTGAGCAGACCTTCTTCACACCCCGGCGTTGCACACACTTCGGTGCCAGCAGCCTCATCGCGCGCCCGTACATAACCCAGGATCTTCGCGATCAACTGCTGTCGGCGTTTACAATTAATGCCGAAGAAGTTACTGCACAAGAAAATGACCAAATAGAATGGGCAGATGCGAAGCAATATGACGTAATCGTCATAGGTGGAACCCCGGCTGGGGTTGCCGCAGCGATTGCCGCAGGCCGGGCAGAAAAGAGTGTGATCATTATCGAGCAGTCTCCGATTCTTGGAGGTGTCCTTTCCTCAGGAATGCTTCGATTGGATGATTATTACGTTGAATCAAATAGTGGTGTGATCGAGGAATACAGGCAACGCGTAAGCAAATACCATCGTACAAAGCTGGCAGACGATCCCTTGGTTAAAGAACACCTCAAGCAAAACCCACGGCTTATGTGGAACACAGCAGATGGGCGAGCCTGGGAACCACATACAGCAGCCGGGATTTTTGCTGAAATGGTGACCGAGCAACACAGCATCACCACACGTTTCAGCGAAGTGGCCATGGATGTGAAGCTGGAGGGAAAACGTGTCACGGGCGTCATCACGTGGGATCGCGACAATAAAGGAAACCTGGGCGCGCAGCATGCATATCGCGGCAAGGTGATCATCGATGCAACCAACGAGTCAGACCTGGCAGCTTATGCCGAAGTGCCCTTTCGTATCAGACGGGAAGCCCGCTCCGCCGAAAAACCCCATGCCGGGTGACCTACACCAATTTCTTTAGCCATGTAGAAAGTGCGCTCCCAAATACCATTTTTCCTGGAAGTACGGGTGAAGCAGACCATATATCACAAGCTTTCACCTATAGAATGACTGCAAAAGACTACGTCAGAGCAGACCACCCCTATCGCTTAAAGCAGGCACCACCCGATTACGATGCCAGTAAGTACAGTTGGCACGGGAACCGCGAACCCTTTATCCCGAACAGGAAATTCGATTTATTGGGAATCAATTGGGGCGGAGATCTGACGGGCTTTGGAACGCGATGGGTCCTGGCCGATACCAATAAAGAAGCCTACCGTTTCCGGCCAGATGACCTGATAACGCTTGGCGAATTCGCCCAGATGGTGGTGAATGGGTTGCAGATCCCGCTCAGTATTACGGGCGCACATTTTGTCGATGCACCACGCGGGCACCCTTCGTTTAAATACATTAAGACCCTCTATGACAACTCAACCCAATCACTGAATCCCTACTTCAAATACAATATACAGCCGGAAATTTCCAAAGTATTTGCCCACCCGGGGCAACACGTAGATCTCGGCCACGGATGAACCAATACAAGCCGCAATGCAGAGTCCAAAGGCGATATGTTCCCCGCGTGAGCGGGGGTTAGCGAGCCAGCCTTCAATTCTGATCCACCAGCGCGAGAATTCGCCCCGTAACTTCTTGAATAACGACATCTGTCGCACAGTCAAATCTAACGGCCTTTCGCGCTTTCCAGTCCAGGCTCTTTAGCTGATCTAAGAGAATAGCACCGCATGCTTTACCGCCCTTCGGGAGTGGCACCTCGAACGGATACCCCTTAACTCGGGGTGTGACGCGCCGATTGCCGCTTACACGTACAGACCAAATTTTAGCTCGATTACCTGTGAGTGGATGCAGGAATAAGCCTGGCAGATTCATATCATCAGGTGTTGTGGCAGCATTAAGGCGACCTAGAATTAATTGGAGTCGTTTTACATGTTTGATGATGTCCGCAAAGAAGAAATAGCGCAAACGCAATGGTGCTTTTTGCCTGCA
>CAZAWX010000352.1:0-3475 GCA_964488985.1 uncultured Ectothiorhodospiraceae bacterium | reverse complement strand
GACTTCTCCCCTCTTACTGGCTACAGTGATCTGGATTTATGCGCAGTTATTTTGCTTCGGATCCTAAGTAAGGCGTTTAGGTTCCTGTGCTTTAAGCCGTTGCAGAACCGAATTGCCTTTACCAGAACCCAGTGCGGTCCTGACCTGATCGTCGAGCCGCTGTTCAGCGGGGGCACTCAATGCAGACGCTGCCTGAGCCTTGTCGAGCCGTAACCGAATGGTTTCTTCGCGCTGTTTGAATCTGGCCAAAGCACTGCTGCCATCGCCGATTTTTACACTTGCCGCTTTTTCGGTACTCGCCGCTACTGCTTCCATGGTCTGCATCATACGCAGGCTGCGGCGAGCATCGCTGACGGCTTGATTGAGTTGCTGATATTGCTGCTCCTGCTGGCTGCACAATCCGCGTTGCTGTTGCAGGGCATTTTCCAGCACCGGGATTTCGCCTTCCATGTCTTCAATAAGCGCGCAAACCTGAGTGGCTAAATCTTCTTTACCGGCGCTTAACAGCGCCTGGGCATCGGCAGTCTTGCCTGCGACAGCTCTTTTCTTCGCCTCAACATCGCGCTCCAGTCGTGCCGCTTCCGCTTTGATACTGGCAATTGCATCACGCGCTACATCGCGATCTTTTTCCAACTGTTCAAGATCCTGTTTCGCAAAGGCAGCAGCATTCGCGTTCTCGATAGCTTCCGATTTTTCTGCATCCTTGGCCTTCAACCAGCGGAATACGGTAGTGACTAATTTCATGATCGATTTCCTCGCTATTGATTCAGTGCTTTGCCGGGGTCTATTCCAACCAGTCGGCATTGCGTACCAATGCAGTCACCAGTGAAGCAATTGATGCTTCCAGCTCATTTGCATCGAGATTTTCCGCTTCCAGATTTTCGGCCAAAACAACCTGGCCTTTTTCTATCTGAAAGTGTCCGTGGGCAATTTCTGCGTTGGCTTGCAGCAAGCGTTGATAAAAAGATTTTTCATCCTGTTCAGGACAAACCTGCACACGCAAACACACTACGGTTTCTTCCGAATCCAGTGTAATCGGGATATTTGTTTCCGGTTCGGTGACAATCACCAAATCAGCCCGTTCTGTCGATTCAAAGCCGATATCCAGGTCCACCAACAGATCTTTAACCTTGCGGCAAACCTGTATCTCTTTGTCTGTTATCGCCGTTTGATTAAGCGCCATGATAAATCCTCACAAGTAAACGTCGCGTTTTGTTACTCGACGCAACGTGTTAATACAAAGCGCATCGATATGATGTGCCCAGCTATTGAATTATATAATCTCGACATGATCCTTGCGTAGTTCCATACCAAACCAAGCTGTCAACCAATCTTTTTCCCATTCGACCAGCGCCAGATAAAAACTTGAATCGTCCTGTGTTTCATACAAGGCCTGGGACAGATAGGGGCCACCTTCATCTTTGTCTTCAATCCCATGAAAGGTTTCCGAAGCGAGACGTTTATATACAACTCGATATGGGACCTCATCCTCCCCGGGGTAACTGGCCGTAAACGTTGCAGCAAAATTGTCCCGCCCTTCATTGATATGTTCGCTGGCCAGATCATCAACAGAGCCATCGTGGTCAAGCTGAAAAATGGCCAGCACATCTTTGTCCACCATTTCACCCCGGGTCAGGCGATTGATCAACAACAGGCTGGAATCGCTCCCTGCATGCCAGATGTACGCCTGAATCATTTGAAAATGCTGATGCTCGAGATGGCGAACCCTTTGCACCGTAAATTCTGCGATTCCTGAGTAATATTCCATCATTGACGGTTCTGAAAACCGTATCAGAGTATTTTTGTCGAGCGTTTCCAAGTGCATCTTGTTGACCGTCGCTATCGCCTGGTTATATTTCCAGCTATTCTCGCAAGGACAAAACCTATCAGAAAAATCATAAACCAGGAGGGACCGTTACTTCTGTAGCCGCGTGAATCTGACGTTCCGCCCGGTGTGCCATAATAATATCCCTGGTTCGCCATAAGTGAACTGTTGGCCAACATGCTGCCGGCTGCCAGCGCGATCCAAATGTTGCCAGGCCCCCAGTAACCATACCCACCATTGCGAAAACTCACATTATAATTGCGCCCACCGTTACTGATGCTTTGTGGGACATAATCAGGGCGTTTGGAAGGTTTACGACGCCAGGAGGTTTTCAGCTTATTACGATATGCAGTTTCAGCTTGTTTTTTGGAATTAAAAACAGTCCCTTTACGCCCCACGCGTTTGGCCATATTTCCACCGCTCCAACGACTTGATGATTTCGCCCGAGTCGATGAACGCCCCCAGAATGCTGACTTGGATTTTCCAGGACTCCTGAAGGAACTACGGCCAAATCCCGAAGTGGAGCGGCTGAAACTTGATCGCCCAAAGCCGCCTCCAAAACCTTTGCGTGCCTCTACTTCCTGCACCGGAAGCACTAACAGCATGAAGATAGCGAGAACAAATAATATCAGCACGTGCTTCATGTGCCGATGAGAATGTTGCAACATGATGCCTCCGTGTCAAGCGGTCAGAGTGTAAAGAATCAAGCCGAGTCCAACATAGAAAGAGCAATTGACGCCAGCTATGGCCAAATTCTTTTGCTCCCCGACTTCCTCGCCCACCGAGGCGTAGGGAATAACGGCACGATCAATGAAAGGACGAATGACCAGCATTGCGGCCACACCCAAAGCACTACTGAACAACAGTGTTTTCAGCGCATCGATCAAGCCAGCAAATGAGTTGATGTCATTACCGCTGATACCAGCAGAAACCACCAGGGAAACACCGATAATAAATCCCGCAAAAGACAGGCCTACAGCCGGATTGTCGTTGTCACGCAACTCGTCAAGCACCCCATGAACGGTACCGTCACGATGGTGGTATTTGACAAATATACGGTAGATATAAGCCGCGGCGGCCAGCACAAACTGCGCAAGAATAAAATACACCACTGTGGTCAATATTCCCATCACGATACCAGCGCTTTCACCCGTAAGTGCGCCATTTAATATCATGCCGGTACCAACAAAAACCCCAGCAGTCACAAATCCTGTGCCCAGATTCTGGTCCTCGGTAATTTCCTTCCAGACCGAAAAACCAGACAAGATTACTTTATCAGTGACAACCGCTCCAAGTCTTAACAACAATACCGCAAGCGTACCAAATATGGCGATATCAACCGGATGCGAAAGTTCATCAGTGCCCGTCGCCATCGCTCCCATAAGCAGCACAATCACCCCAACGATATAACCTGCCAGATTGATGCCAAACGCCGGATTGTCCTTTTCACTAAGTTCTTTCTTGAATGCAAACGGGGTTGTCCAATCGTAGAAATAAACGGCAAGCATGGCGACTGTCGAAGCTGCCAGAAAACGAGTCAGATTATCCAGGATATCGTAAAGCATTATCTCATCCATATTCAGGGGGTCCCAGAATTTATCAATAGCGCGACGGTCAATGTCACTCCAACTCAAGCCTATTGTGTTGCCA
>CAZAWX010000351.1:2319-3482 GCA_964488985.1 uncultured Ectothiorhodospiraceae bacterium | reverse complement strand
GCCAGAGATCTGCAGGCCGATGCTGATGTGCCGGGCTGGGATAACAGTGCGATGGACGGCTATGCGTTACGGGTCGCAGATATGCAGGCCGAACCGCCCACCCGCCTGTGGGTATCACAGCGAATTGCGACCGGTCGTGTGGGTACTGCCCTTGAGGCGGGCACCGCAGTACGAATATTTACCGGTGCGCCGGTCCCTGCCGGGGCCGATACGGTGGTGATGCAGGAACACTGTTCGCGGGACGGGGAGTATGTCGAGATTAATGTCAGTTCGCCTGTCGGCAAAAATATTCGCCGCGCTGGCGAGGACGTTCGACAAGGCGATTTGATTCTACAGGCAGGCGTGCGATTGTTACCCCAGCACCTGGGTATGGCGGCCTCGTCGGGCTTTGGCCGTGTGCCGGTCTATCGGCCGCTGAAAGTTGCCATCCTGTCCACCGGGGATGAACTGGTTCCCGCTGACACGGCGTTGGGCCCGGGTCAGATCCACGATTCCAACCGCCACTGTTTTCTCGGCCTGCTGGCGGCGCTGGGATGCAGAGTGGAGGATCTTGGCTTGATTCCAGATCGCCTGGATGCGACTCGGGAGGCGATTGAAAAAGCTGCCGCCAGCGCAGATCTGGTACTTAGCAGTGGTGGTGTCTCGGTCGGTGAAGAGGATCATGTAAAAGCGGCGGTGGAGGCTTTGGGGCGTCTACAAATGTGGCGGGTTGCGATACGTCCTGGCAAGCCATTGGCATTTGGCGAAATCGGCGGGGTGCCGTTTTTCGGCTTGCCGGGAAACCCGGTGGCGATGTTCGTGACGTTTTGCATTTTTGTCCGGCCCTTCATTCTCGCCTGCCAGGGCCGTAATGATATTTTGCCCCGCTGCCTGCATGTCCCAGCCGGATTCAGCAGGGACAGAGTTGAGAAAAGCCGTGAGTATATGCGTGCCCGGATGTGTGAAGATGCGCACGGGACGAATCAGTTGCAGTTGTACCACAGCCGTTCCTCCGGCGTATTGAGTTCCCTGACCTGGGCGGATGGTTTGGCAATATTGAAAGAAAATACAGTTATTCAAGAGGGGGATTGTGTCGATTATCTGCCGTTTTCTACATTGCTGTCGTAATGCCATAAGCTGCAATATTCGACGGGGGGTACTGGCGATATTGCTCAGTACCGTGA
>CAZAWX010000351.1:0-2219 GCA_964488985.1 uncultured Ectothiorhodospiraceae bacterium | reverse complement strand
TCGATGCAAAGCTTGCCGGTTTGCGCGGTGCGGTTGCCGAAGGTCGCGTGCGGCGCTTTGCCATTGCCAATCCGGAACATGCGCCCTACGGCCGGGCCGCGCGTGAAGCATTGCAATCGGCCCACCTGTGGGCGTTGATGAAACCGTATTTGGTGTTGGGGGAAAACGCCTCCCAGGCAGCACGTTTTGCTGTATCAGGCTCCACTCAGGGCGGCATTGTCCCCTATTCACTGGCCTTGGTCAGGGCTGTTTCCAAGCACAGCCAGTATCTGCTGTTACCTTCCTCCATGCACCAGCCATTGCGCCAGCGTATGGTTTTGCTGCACAACGCCGGGGCTGTGGCGCACGCCTTCTATCTGTATATTAAGGGCCGTGAAGGACGTAAGATCCTGCAGCGCTTCGGCTTTCAACTGCATGGCGGCTGACCGCCGGGAATTATCTTGAACTGGGCACCTCTCGAACTTTCTTTGCGTCTGGCCTTGTGGACCTGCGTGCTGCTGATCCCGCTGGCGGCAATCGGTGCCCGCTGGCTGGCCTGGTCAAACTGGCGGGGCAAGGTGTTGCTGGAGGCTTTGGTGGCACTGCCTTTGGTGTTGCCACCGACAGTACTGGGTTATTACCTGTTGTTGTCCCTGGGCACCCATTCGCTGTTGGGGGGGTGGTATGAAGCGCTGCTGGGGCGGCAGTTGGTATTTAATTTTGATGGCCTGCTGCTGGCAGCAATGATCTTTAATATTCCCTTCGCGGTGCAACCATTACAACGTGCTTTCGAAGGGGTTCCTCAGGATGTGCGCGAGGCAGCCTGGTGCAGCGGCCTGTCGTCCTGGCGTACCTTCTGGCAGGTGGAGTTGCCCCTGGCCTGGCCCGGACTGGTCACCGCCCTGACCTTAAGTTTTGTGCATACCCTGGGTGAGTTCGGGGTCGTGTTAATGGTCGGTGGCAGTATTCCGGCGCAAACCCAGACCCTGTCCATCGCGATCTATGATCGGGTGCAGGCGTTTGATGACTTGGGCGCCGGGCGCATGTCGGCGATCCTGCTGGGGATCTCCTTTATTGCGGTGGTGCTGGTGTATTTATTATCGCGACGGGGGCCGGGCGTTGGCCGCTAGTGCAACCACAGGTCTGGAGGTCAGGCTGGCGCAACAAAGCCCCATTCCACTGGCGGCGGAATTCACCTGCGCCCAAGGCGAGATGCTGGCCATTGTCGGGCCTTCGGGAAGCGGTAAGACCACCATTTTGCGGATGCTGGCGGGCCTGGCAAAACCGTCACAAGGGTGTATCTACAGTGCCGGGAGCCCCTGGCTGGATACGGGCAAGGATCTTTTTCGCACCCCTCAACAGCGCCGTGTGGGCTATGTTTTCCAGGACTATGCCCTGTTCCCGCATTTGAGTGTCATGGGAAATTTAACCCTGGCCATGGGCCATGTGCCAGTGGGCCAACGCCACAACCGGGCCCTTGAGCTTTTGGCGCAGGTGAACCTTTCCGGACTGGAAGCATTCGCGCCGACGAAACTTTCCGGCGGGCAACGTCAGCGCGTTGCCGTAGCCCGGGCCCTGGCCCGTGAACCGTCAGTATTGCTTCTCGATGAACCCTTTTCGGCGGTCGATCAGACGACCCGCCGCAAACTGCATCTGGAACTCGCTGCGCTTCGCGACCGACTGCTCATGCCCACCTTGCTGGTGACCCATGACCTTGAAGAAGCCGCAGCATTGGCGGACAGGATCTGTGTCATTCATCATGGCAAAACCTTGCAGACCAGCACCCCGAAGGAGTTGTTCCACCGTCCTGGCTCTGCCGTAGTCGCCCGGCTTATGGGGATGCGAAATATTTTTTCTGCCAAGGTCATCGAAAACCCAACGGATCCATCTGTCTGCCGTATTCAATGGCAAGGGTACGAGCTGGATGTGGCCATGGGGGTAGGTTTCGTGCCCGGTGATGTGGTGAATTGGACGATTCCATCGTCAAAGGTGCTTATGCATCGGCGCCGCCGGCCATCGCTTGGCGAGCATGAGAACCCTGTTCACGGTATCGCCGGAGAACTTACCCATCTGGGCGATGATGTGCAGGTGAATCTTTGGGTGGATGGGGATCGTAAAACCTGGATCAGCTTTTTTATTTCCAACCACGTTGCCGAGCGTAATAATGTACATCGTGGTGTGGAAATGTCGGTGTCCTTACTGGCCGATGGTATTCACTTGATGCCTGCGGAAGCGGATGC
>CAZAWX010000350.1:0-3526 GCA_964488985.1 uncultured Ectothiorhodospiraceae bacterium | reverse complement strand
GATGAAAGCGGCGTGGACGAAGGTATCTTCCTGTTGCCGGACGTATTTTCCGCTCCGGAAATTGCAATGTTGACTCCCATTCTCCAGGACCAGGATTTTCCTGCAGACCAACGCCCAGAAAATCCCAATGATGTTGCCTGGGCTGATTTCTTCGAAGGGCCTGTCCGTGAGTTTATTGAAGGTCGCTATCCGGTGACCGATAATTCTACGCAGGCGCAGCGCAATGCTGCCGAGAAATCCGTTACTGCGGAAATGGAGGCGGTCATCGGCTATTACAACGTCATACGTGAACGGGAACGCCGGGCCCTGGCCGCAGAGGAAGGCGATTCTGGAGAAAGCCAGGATGGAACCACTGGCAGTCTTGATGCACAACCAATGACGCTGGGTTATACCGGACAGTCCTGGATGAACGGCGGTATTGGGGTCGAATCACATCGCTGGCAGCAATCTGTCAACGCTTGGCCAGACCAGTACTTTGTAGGGTAACCCATTCGGCTGTATCAGGCTGATGGCCGATGCTGCACCTTGTGCAGCATCGGCTTTATGCGGCCAGGCATTTTCATCCGCGCATTATTTGAATATCCGAGGTATGATACTTCGGTACCGAAAATTTCGGCCTTGAAAGGAATATCCAGCTGGACTGCGTACCCTTTTCAATTAATCTGTTCTATACTTCCTCAGGTGAAGCAGGTTCATCTGAATAATCAATAGGATACGCCGCCGGGTGCATGCGATGGATCAACTTGTGATGCGTCAGTGCAAGAGCAGAATCGACTTTAAAATTTGAATTAACGGGACCCAACCAAGACTATGGCGAGAAAGCCCGCCAATTTGTCCATCGTATTCGCCGATATCAGCGGCAGCACGCGACTCTACGAAACGCTAGGTGATTCTATCGCCCAGCAGCTTATTGCTGATTGCCTGGCCCTGATGACTGAGTCCGTCCACAAATACAGTGGCACCGTGATCAAAACCATCGGCGACGAGATCATGTGTACTTTCCCGGATGCTGAAAAAGCGGTCGAGGCTGCGATGGGCATGCAGGAAGGGGTGACTGAAGATTTGCACTCACTTAATAAAGATACCCCATCCACCTTAACTATCCGCGTCGGCCTGCATTACGGGCCTGCGCTGCTGGAAGCCGGTGATGTGTTTGGCGATGCCGTTAACGTCGCGGCGAGAATGGCGGGGCTTGCCAAGGGTGGGCAGATCATTACCACCAAAGATACGGCGGAACTATTATCGCCGATGCTGCGCTCAAGCACGCGGCACCTCGATCGGATACCGGTCAAAGGTAAAGCCGAAGATATCGATATTTTCGAAGTGATCTGGCAGGCAGAAGATGTCACCCGCATGGCAACGGGGTTGCTCAAAACGCATACTAAAGATGCAACGTTACACCTCAGCTACAGGAATGATGAACGGGATCTCGATCAGGATATGGATACGCTGATTTTAGGGCGTGGCAAAAAAGCCGGATTGGTGGTGAACGATTCCATGGCTTCCAGAGAACATTCACGAATTGAATGTCGTAGAGGTAAATTTATCCTCACTGACATGAGTACCAACGGCACCTATGTACAAACAACGGAAGGCCCTTCCTATCTTCGCCGTGAAGATGTTGTACTGACAGGTGAAGGTAAAATTGCCCTGGGCCGGGAACTCAGTGAAGCAACTGAAATTGTTTATTTCACACTGAGAAACTGAGGATCATTGTCAATTCCTGATCTAAGGGCGAAGCCCATGATGTAGTGTGGTGGGCGATGCTGGGTTCGAACCAGCGACCCCTGCCGTGTGAAGGCAGTGCTCTCCCACTGAGCTAATCGCCCTGAGTCCCCATTTTATGAGTACTGACCGCTGCGGGTCAATCGTGGAGATGAAACACCTTCTTGTTGAACATCAATGCCTTCGCTCAAAGCATTCATAAAGGCTGGACATACTATGAGTATAAATTCTACTGTACGCACGCGCTTTGCGCCCAGTCCTACGGGCTATTTACATGTTGGAGGCGCGCGTACTGCATTATTTTGCTGGCTTTACGCCAGGCATGCGGGAGGGCAGTTTATTCTGCGTATTGAAGATACAGACAGAGAACGTTCAACCGATGCTGCTGTGCAAACGATACTTGAGGGTATGCGTTGGTTGAATCTGGATTACGATGAGGGGCCTTTCTATCAGACCCGGCGTATGGATCGCTATGGCCAATATATCGAGCGTCTGCTTGATGAGGATAAGGCCTATCATTGCTATTGCAGTCGAGAAGAACTCGATGAGATGCGCGAAGCGCAGCGCGCACGAGGCGAGACACCTCGCTATGATGGTCGTTGCCGGGACCGTCATGAACCCCGACCGGGCGTGAAACCGGTGGTGCGGTTTAAAACGCCTCTTGATGGCGTGGTGACAGTCGATGATCTGGTGCTTGGGACTACCGAGTTTGCAAACAGCCAATTAGACGATTTGGTTATTGCCCGGCCTGATGGCACGCCAACTTACAATTTTACCGTTGTCGTTGACGATTTGGAGATGAAAATTAGTCACGTCATCAGGGGTAATGATCATCTCAACAATACCCCCCGGCAGATTAATATATTCAAAGCATTGGGTGCGCCGCTGCCCGAATTTGCCCATCTGCCGATGATTAATGGCAGTGACGGCAAGAAACTATCCAAACGTCATGGCGCGGTCAGTGTAACGGAATACCGGGATGCCGGTTATCTGAGCGATGCGTTGGTCAACTATCTGTCCCGCCTGGGCTGGTCCCACGGCGACCAGGAAATATTCAGTCGCCAGGAACTTATCGATGCGTTTGACATCAAGGCCGTCAACAAGGCTGCCGCAGTCTTTGATGTTGAGAAGCTTGGCTGGCTAAATCAACATTACATCAAAGCGGCTCAGGGCGATGATTTGGCCGAAGAACTCATTCAGCGACTGAACCAGCGGGGCATCAATACCGCCTCGGGGCCGGATCCGCTGGCTATGGTGGAGGTCCAACGTGAGCGGGCCAGAACCCTGGAGGAACTGACGGACAAAAGCCTGTTCGCTTATCAGGATTTTGATACATTTGAGCCTGTGGCGGCAAAAAAGCATTTACGGCCGGTCGCGCTGCTAGCGATGCTCCGTATCCGCGAGGCACTAGAGAAGATTACCGACTGGACTCCGCAAGCTCTGGATGCTGCGGTCAAGGAAACGGCTGAATCGCTGGAGATCAAGCTTGGCAAACTCGCTCAACCGTTGCGTGTCGCCCTGACGGGTAGCGCCGCATCACCCTCGATCGAACAGACACTGTTTCTTACTGGTAAACGGGCTAGCTTGGAACGGATTAACCGGGCAATAGAATTTCTGTACAAACGGGCAAATGATTCAGCGGGAACCTGAGCCCCCAATTCAACCCAACTTTCCTGAAATTCTCCTTCAGATTGATTCATCAATTAGAAAACAAAATGAGCGTCAAACCAACCAAGAATACATTCAATCCGCAAAGAGCCACAGAACTTTACCAGGTGAAAGACTACGCAGCGCTTTCCGA
>CAZAWX010000349.1:0-3548 GCA_964488985.1 uncultured Ectothiorhodospiraceae bacterium | reverse complement strand
CAATTTTTTACAGCGGCGTTGCGCATCATTATTGTCCAAAACCATCAACGCAAATTTCATGAACTTGATCAACTGAATTCGGTACAGAGTATGATCGGCATCAACAAAAGTAGCTAAATTTAATCTTCAACACCTTAGTGATTAAACCGGATGCATGGCCGTACTGACCTTGGCCGCCATTGCGCTGCAGTCCCGACCAGCTGCTTCGGTATCGACCACAAGCGTTTCACATCCGGTACGGGCTGCTTTCGGGACCACATTCATGCCGGTGTAACCTGAGCCAATTATCAGTACATCAATGTCAACCGGCAAAAGGGGATCAGCCATCTCAACTCGCCGGGCCTGCTCCTGCCAACAGGGTGTTGGCTTGAAAGCGGCGTAGAATGTTTTATCCCTTGAAGGTGTTTTAACCCGCCTCTTCCAGGGTTGAAATACCCGCTACCCGTGTTTGGTGCATACAGCGCCGATAACGATCGGCATCATAGGCACTGCCCCGGTGCAGCAGGCAACGGTTGTCCCAAATCAGCAAATCACCCACCCGCCAGGGATGCCGGTAGATATCTTCAGGGCGGGTTGCTGCGGCGATGAGTTCATCGATCAAGCACCGCGCTTGCATTTCCTCCCAGCCTTCTATCGTTTTCACATGGGAGCCAACATAGTAGTTTTTACGCCCCGTCACAGGATTGGTACGCACCAGGCGTTGGCGCACCGGTGGCAAAACGTCGACGACCGCCTGTGGTACCTCGGCCGCCTTGCTCCGTGAGTAAACATAGTCATGAATACCGATGAGGCCTTCGAGCTTTTGTTGCTGATCTTCGCGCAACCGTGCATAGGCGGCACGTGTACTCACAAACTCAAGCTCACCGCCCTTGGGTGTCACCTCATAGGCGTAAGAAATTGAAAATTTCGCCGGTACCGGTCGAAACGAGGAATCTGAATGCCACATATAGTTGCCAGTACCGAAAACAACGTCCTTGTGTGCCGCCTGCAAATGCGTACCGTCACGATCGACATTGCCGATATAGCCAATGTATTCAATTCGACCTTCGTTCGCATAGGCCAAATGGGCAAATTCAGCCTTACCGAATCGCTGCGTCAACGCCAATTGCCGGGTGTCATCAAGGTGTTGTTCGCGAAACACCAGCAGCGAGTAATGCTCCGCGGCCAGTTCGATTTCGCGAAACGTGTCCGCATCGGTGCCGGCAAGCTCAACGCCACAAATTTCCAGGCCAAAGTCTGGATGTAGAGGCTTCCCGGATTTTTCAACACTCAGTTGCATTGTTCATTCAACCTCACCGACCTGAAAAAGGAGTCTACAACGGCTCAATTCGCTAAAGTCCACCACTGATTGACCAGCACAGGGACTTGCTTTGAGGGCAGCGCGGCAGCGGCAGGAATACCGAGCAATTGCTCCAAAATGCCTTCTTCGTCAAGCACGGGTTGCTCATCAAGATAACCCTCGTCGAGAAAATACGTCTGCAACTCGTCTGTGTTGTTGTGGCGATAGCCACTGAGCCGAGGATCGCGATGTTCGCGAAGCGTCTCAATCAGACGCGCTGCATCACCCCCGAGTTCCATCGCAATTTCAATCACCGCTTGACGATATTTATCTGAAATCGCGCCACTGTCCTCAATGTCCACCCGGCCCACAGACCGGCCCCGGCCCTGGCGCCAGGCCCGGCAAAAAATTTCCAGCAATTCAAACCGGGCCATGATTTGGCCGCCAGTCCTGCCACCTGCGAGGATGTTTTTGGCCAGCTTGGAATCACTCAGCAACAGGCTTCGGCACTGCCCCACCGTTTTGATGCCAGACTGTAAAATTGTATAGAGAAGATCTAAATCATCGCGTAAAACATAGAAAAGGTGTTGATTATTTGCACCTGTGCCGGGCGAAAATTTAGCAACCCCCAGGACTGCACCATAGTGCTCCGGATCCAGGCCATCCGGTGGTGGAATACTGGCCAGTGGTTCAATTTGTAAATCCTGCGGACCCTCGATACCTGCGGCCCGGCCGAGGACTGCGCCGAAATCAATGGCATTGAATCGTTCACAGTGCTCCACAGAAAATGCCTGGGCGAAACGTTGCACATCCGTCAGATCATTGCTCAGGTAAAACACCTGGCGCTGTTCGTCAGCCACCATCCGCGCCAGACTGCGGGCAATGGCATGGAAGCGTTCAGGATCACTGTGATCGAGGGCCTCATCGAGAAACAACGGCACTGTGGCGCCCTGTTCCACTTCTTCAGCAAAAGCCAGCCGCGCCGCAAGAATCAACTGCGCCCGCGTGCCATCGGAAAGTTGATCCGGGCGCAGTTTTATCCCGCTACGAGTGTCAACAGCGAAAAAAACACCCCCGGCGGCAGTCTGGACCTCAAGCCGGTAGCGTTGGTGGGTAAACTGCGCAAACCGCTCCCGGGCACGTTCCAGCACTTGCGGCAATTGCTGTGTTTCGTATTCATGACGCACCCGTTGGATTAAAAATGCACCGGCCTGCGCCGCCAGGGATTTATCCCGGCACTCACGCAATTTGACCCGTTCCGCATCGCGCTTCGCAATCGCATCTTCCAGTTCATGGCCTTCACGAGCGATTTTTACGCGTTCTGTGATTTGGCCGATTTGCTGATTGAGAACCTCAAACTTTGCTGCGTCTTCCCGCAATTGCGCCTGCTTCTGGTGCAATCGCTCGTTATCATACTTTGCGAGTGCGCTTTCATCGGCTCTGGCGAGCGAGTCCTGGGTCTGTTTGAGCGCCGCGACTTGTTCATTCCTGGCCTGGACAAGTTTGAGATAGTCATCACGTTGCCCGAGCAGGTTCTGTAGTTGCGCAGCGTTTCCTGGCGGAACCTTGGCCGCACTGAACAGTTCCATTACCTCAATATCGAGCTGTTGTAACTCGGCATCGATTTGTTGCAGTTGCCTGTTCAGTTGCTGACGTTCCGCCCGCCTCTCCCGCAACGTTTGATCCCGTGCCTCAATACTGTGTATCGAGGCTTGTGCCGCATCGCTATCCTGCGCTGGCTGCTGGCCATGCTCGAGCAAAAATTCACCCAGACTGTTCAACCTTTCGCGGTAATCGGTTGCCAAAGCGTCCTGGTATTTACGCGCACTTTCTGCGGCTGTCCGTGCAGTGCGTAAATCATCAAGGGCACGGGCGGTATCCACCAGTTCCAGATCCGGGCGCAGTGATTGCAGCCCCAGTCGCACTGCCAGCGCCTTACGCTGCCCTTCCAGGCGTTCGGCCGGCAGCTGCAGCTTTGCCAACTCGCCAGCAAGCGACCGCCGTTCCACCCCGAGATCCCTGGCCTGCTCACGGGCTGCCTGCAGCGTTGCTATTTGAGCGTCCAAAGCTCTCAGGCAGGTATTGACACCATCCACGGACCAGTTGGCGGGGGCTTCAAGCGTCTGTGGATATTGCTGTTGGGCCACCGCCCGCAAGTCCGTCATGGCTAAATCAGCCGATCGGATCCGATTCAGCAGGGCAGCGGCGATCAAGCCTGCGCCAATACCAATCACAATCGCGCCAGGCAGCGTGCCAAGGGCGGACGTCA
>CAZAWX010000348.1:0-3560 GCA_964488985.1 uncultured Ectothiorhodospiraceae bacterium | reverse complement strand
ACACGGCTTACCCCCACGGCCCGACACCTTTCAACACCAACTGTGTTGTCGTGGAGCGCACTCACATGATTTTTACCGGACACCCGGCAGCCGCGGTTGCGTGGTGCCATACACAGGGGAATATCAAATCCGGCCACATCGCTCCGACCAATTCTAGTCTTCTGAACCTATTCAATGGGTTGTGTGTTTGTCTTGCTGAGCATCCTTGTTCCCGGCCGATTCAGGGGGCGGGTGATGACGACCCTTGCGGCCCCTGGCCTTCCTTTCCGCACGACGTTTTTTCATGAGCGCGCGCTGCTCATTGCTTAGCACAGCAAGTATCTTTTCCCGGCCACCGCCGTTATCACGGATGTGACGAATTTGCGCAACCTGTTCGTCACTCAAGCCGAGATTTTTCTGAATTTGTGCCATACGATCACCGGGAACCTGTCGGCCCTGTTCACCGTCAGCCGAGGCCGCAAAAGGCACGATGACCAGGCTGAGGATGATGATGAGCATTTTTTTCATGATTTGCCACTTTGTGAAATGTCCGGGATAGTATAGCTCCCAACAAGGAACAGAAGAAAAAAATAAGGCACTCCAACGCCATACATCTTCGTTGTCAGATTCAGAAATTTTGCGGATACCTGTTACCAAAAGCCCTTAAGTTGCAAGTCATGTGCTCATCGAGAAGCAAATTCTTCTGCAAGCAGTGGTTCCAATATGTCATCAATCGTCCTATCCTGTAGCGGACCGGTCGTGGGCCACGCAGCGTATTACCTTTGTGGGTTTAAATTGGAACGATTGGCCATGAGCTGCGTTTAGGACTAAAAATGACCTCAGGAATGGAGATATCAATGAATACACAAAAATCTTCTCCCAAAACTATTTTTCAAATTGCGATTTTAATCACGGGGATAGCATGCCTGGGGGCAGAAGCGGCCGTGATCAACGTCACTACATCATCCGATGATGTTGCCACCAATGGTAACTGTACCTTACGAGAAGCAATCCAGGCCGCCAACACAAACACGGCCGTCGATGCATGTGCGTCAGGTAACACCGGACTGGATCAGATCAACATCCCGGCGGGTTCTCCCTACGTGCTGACAATCCCGGGTACCGGGGAAGACCTTAATCAAACGGGCGATCTTGACGTTCTCGAGGCAGTGGATCTGGTGGGTTCCGGCACAACGGTCTCGATCATTGATGGCAATGACCTGGATCGTGTGCTGCATATATTGAACGCTGCACCTGTGAGTATCACACAACTGACGATTAGCGGTGGTCGTACCTCGGGGTTTGATGATGGCGGTGGTATCTGGTCGGATGGTGACCTGTCGATTACCAAGGCAGTGGTCAGCGACAACACTGCCGTGGGCGGTGGAGGCGGCATAGTCGCACGTGGCTCATTGAGTGTGTCTGATTCGACCATTTCACTTAACGCGGTGCTCAATGATGGTTTCGGAAATGCCAGTGGTGGAGGAATTAGTGTGGGATCAGGCGTTCACACCATCACAAATACCACCATTAACAATAATTTCTCCAACAGCGATGGAGGCGGAATCTCAATTTTTGGTGGTACTGTCACAATAAGCAATTCCACCATCAGCAATAACGGCGCGTTGGAAAGCGGTGGCGGTATTGAGGTTCTTGGCGTGCTGAACCTGATCAATTCAACCATCACAAAAAATTCCAGCGCACAGCCAGGTGGCGGAATCTGGATTTCGGGTCGGTCGTTGGTCAATCTTGGGAATTCTATTGTTGCAAATCAGCTGAGTGGAGGGGATTGCAGCGCACCGGTAACAACGACCCTGAAAGATATGGACAGTGACGGAAGTTGCAATGTCGGCATAACATCCGACCCACTGCTGGGTCCGCTGGCCGACAATGGTGGCCCCACCCGGACTCATGCCATTGCACCCGGCAGTCCGGCCATTGATGCAGGCGATGGCAGTGTTTGCCCATTGACCGATCAACGGGGTATATCCAGACCGCAGGGCAGTGCATGCGATATCGGCGCTTATGAATATAAAGCCGCGCCCGCTGTTCCGATTCCAGCGCTTGATATGTGGATGCGGGCCCTGTTAATCCTGCTCTTGCCGACGTTGGCATTTCTGTTAGATTTCAGGCGCCGCTGTCAAACTCTTAAGTAAGTCAAAATCAAGGGATTGACATGACGGTTGTGACCGTTATGGTTCTGAAGGGTTGCGCGTCAGAATGACGCTTAGGGTTTGCTGGTATCTTAAATTAAACCCTCTGCCACTTCACGTGCAGCACGAACCCCCGACCAATACGCACCATTGCAGGTGCCATTGGTACGGGCTGTTGCTTCACCGGCGAAGAACAGTTTCTTGTCGATGGGCAACGGTAATGATTTGCGTTGCTTAAACTGACCGGGCAGCGCACTGGCATAGGAACCATAGGTCCAGGGGTCCGTGGCCCAGGCTGTAGCGATAGAACGCCCGGCCGATGAGCGAATGTCATTACCAAATATATCCGCGATACGATCAATGGCAAACGCCCGGGCTGCCTGCTGACCACGCTTTTCCATCCAAACACTGAAACGACCACCGATAAAGACCGTTACAACATTGCTGGACATGAGATTGACGTCAATGTACGCCCCCTGGGCGTCATCCGACCAGACCTGGTGATACCCACTGGCCTCGGGGCCAAACAGGTCTTTGGAAAAATGCACACCGATTTTGTTCTCGAACCCCATAGGTAGCCCCCGGATGGCATCCATTTTCCAATCGGGTAATCGTGGATTAAAGTGAATACTCTGTGCCGCCAGTATTCCGTTGGATACCGTGCTGATAAGACAGTGGGCCCGTATGGACCCCTTAACCGTTTTTAGCAGGACCCCCTGACCGGACCAGTCGACACTTTCCACCCTGGTGTTTAGCGAAACCTCGACGTCGCTGCCCCACCGGGCAATCAGATTTCCATAACCACGCTGCGTGTTAAAACTTTTCCAATCATCAACCTTGTAATAGAAATCAATGGCCGATGCCTCGTCGAGATCTTTGGGTGCAGTGACAGCCATCATGTCCATGTACGGTGTTACATAGGGGCTTTCGAGATCAATGATTTCACTGATGGCCCGGTCTTCGCCATTAATGACGGCGCTGTGAATGGCCTCTTCACAGTCTTTGTAAAAAGCCCGCAGTGCATTCAATTCGCTATCATCTAGCTCTCTGCCATTGTAAATATAATGCGAGTCGTGCCGATACTCCTCGACATACTCACCCTCGCCTCGTGCATAAGCGATAAAGGGGTTGCTTTCATCAATGTGGTCCGTCAATTCAGGTCCATGGTCCAGGTAAGCACAACCCAGATCAAACCAGACGCCCGGGGCGATTTCTTCACTGTAAGCACGACCGCCGATACGATGAGATGCTTCCACAACAATATATGAAATCCCGCGTTTGCTGAGTTCCCTGGCAGCAGACAAACCGGCAGCACCAGCACCAATAATGACGACATCTGTGGCTGTGGACATCAGTTTAAACCACGCTGGCCCGGGCCGCATTACGCCCGGAAATACAGGCACCATGGACACTTGCATAGGCATCACT
>CAZAWX010000347.1:0-3631 GCA_964488985.1 uncultured Ectothiorhodospiraceae bacterium | reverse complement strand
TGTTATTTCTTTATATTTCAATTGTGTATGTTGTTTTTAAGGGCTGACTACTTACGTGCTCTCCCGCTCTTCAGACACGCTCCGAGCACAGCATTTTTTTCTGCTGCTATCGTATCAGCACGCAGCGATTTTCTTTCAAGATTCACATCGCCTGTTCTGACCGGCAGTACTTTGAGTGATAATTATCGCCTGGCTCGCAATTTCTTCAATGCAGTGGTCAGCTGCCGACGAATTTGAAAGCTGTCGGCTTTTAGAATTGCCGGGACATCGCGGGTTTGTCGAATCAGTGCCAAGATGATTATCTGGGTATCACTCACTGGCACATAGACAAGGTAGTGTTCACCAACCGCGTACACACCGAGATCCGTATTCCCGATCAGGTCGTCTCTCGCTGCTATCGCTGGTTGATGTGTGGCGATGTAATCCGCGCCGTCATGTAGCTGCTGGAAATACGACTTCGTTCTTTTTTTGCCCCAGCGGGCAACAGACCACCGGCGGGCCTCACGAAAATCACACGCCGCCGTTTCCGTCAGGATGTACGACTTGCGGCGATTTGACACTATCGATCTTTTTCGTCGGCGATATCAAGGATCGATCTATTTGAGTAACGACTGTGCCTGATATCGTCAAGGCCATCGAGGACATGCGCTACGGTGCCCTGAGACTCCATATCGTGACGAATCAAGTCGCGCAAATACTCGCTCGGCGTCGAATACACGCCGGCATCGCCGGTACGGGAATTGATAAATTCACGAAGTTCATCCGTCAAAGATAAATTCAGGCTGCTCGCCATTTTGTGACTCGCACTCGCAGTTTAGTAGTGGTGACAGAATACTGAGTATGGCGAATATTGTCAATATTCGCCATCAGCAATTCTCATTATGGCTCCACTCCTGCGGGCAATTGGGTGATGCTCGCGTAGCAAGCAGGTCGCGAGTATCAAATATCAATGAGTTGGCGGTGTCAGGCTGAAGCTGGCAATCACTCAATCCGCTATCAATGCCCATAATTAGAATTGCTGAGAAACTGTTGGACGTGGGTGAAAAAGGCCTTTATTCTTCTTATACGCGAAAACTGCGTTCAAGGGTTGAGGTGGCGTTGAGGTAAAACCGACTTGCGAAAGACTGTGTAATCATAAACATTTTGCCGACAGCAGGATATCCAGAATCGCGCTCCATCCGGCTATCGGGGCGGAGCGCCATTATTCTTGTCTTATTCCTGACTCGGCTTGCTGGGTTTTGGAAGCCGACGTTCAGGCAACCCTGAAACTGGGTTTCACTCTGCACCGCCGCATGATTACAAAGAGCCTGAAGCATACCATCCAGTTTGAAAAGCGGGCCTTCTTTGGGTTGCTTTCTTTGCTGACTTGGGCGATGGAGCGAACATTGCTAGGAGCCATCTGACCCGGACTTCACTGTCTGGTGTTTTCTCCTCCCGGTCTATTATGTCGCCCCGATGTGGAGAGGAGGTACACGGATGAAGCAGAGTCTAGTCGCTGTTCTTGCTGCCGATGTGGTGGGTTATTCGAAGCTTATGGGCGCGGATCAAACTGCAACGCTCGCGGCGTTGCGAAAACTGCGTTCGGAAATATTGAAACCATCGGTTACCCGGAATGGAGGTGAAACGGTCAAGAGCATGGGGGACGGATGGCTCGTAGTTTTCACGACCGTATCGGATGCCGTGAAATGTGCGATCGACATTCAGACCGGTACATCGGCAACCTCTTGGCTCCAGTTGCGCATGGGCATACATCTTGGAGACGTCGTCCGGGAAGACGAGGACTTGTTCGGCAATGGTGTCAACATTGCCGCACGCCTGGAAGCAGCAGCATCGCCCGGCGATGTTTTGATTTCGGACGTTGTTTATCACAGTCTGGACGGACGCCTCGCCAATGCATTCCGCGAAGAACTACCTCTGGAGTTAAAGAACATCGAGCGCGCAATTACTGCATACTCGTGGAGAGATGCGCCAGGGGTGCACGGCAACAAGGACAAGAAGCCCAATACAACTACCGCCCAAGGGAGGGGGATCGGTTTGGGTTTTGTCGGCCTGGAACTGAGAGCCGGTAATGAAGAAGCCAGGATATTGTGCGAAGGGGTCAACGAGGCAGTCCGGGCAGCCATCGCCAATCAGACCGGCATGTCTCTTCTGGCTGATCCCGACAAAGCTGACATGCTGGTCGAGGGTTCCGTGCAGGCGCTCGGTGCCCGCTACCGGGTGATCATTCGCTTGGTGGACCAGAAAAATCAAAAACTGATCAAATCTGAAAGGTTTGATGGTGTGATTGCAGATCTTTTTGAAGCCGAAGACGATCTGGCACTTCGGATCTGCACGTCGCTAAGGTTTTCTGCTTTCCGTCACGAAGCGTCCTCGTTCGATAATTCCGATCTGCCGATGGAAGAGCAGGACAGCAGCGTCATTCGGGTTCACGCTGGCGGTCTGGTGTCCGATCTATCGTACGCGGAATGGGTCGAAGCCCGATCCTTGCTGGAAATCGTACTAAAGCGCGATCCGGACGACGCCAGTGCGCTCGCCATGGCGGGGATGTCCTGTATGATCGAACCCAATTGTGGTTGGCGAAGCCCGACGCCGGAAGAGCGCACACGGGCGGTCGAGTATCTGCGCAAAGCTGCGCGTCTCAACCCGAGCAGTGATTTTGCTCAGGCGATGCTGGTCTATGCCTTTCTAGAACTTGAGGAAAATCATACCCGCGCTCTGTTTGCCGCCGAACAGTTGATGAAGACTTCCCCCCACTACGCACAGGGTCAGATAGCCCATGCAGCTGCATTGATGTGCAGCGGCAAGGTCGAGGAAGGCACGGATATAGCGTTGAAGGCGATCGAACCACTTAAAGGATTGCATCTGTTCTCTCACAACGCTGTTTACCTGATGCTCGGCTTGTCGCTCTCGCAGCGCTATGACGAGGTCTTGAATTGGGGCCAAATGGTTGAACAGAACATAGAAAACGTGCCGCGTAATCTCTTGCTGATGACAAGTGCAGCAGCGCATCTGCACGACGACGACCTTGCGCGGGAATACGGCGGTCGCCTGCTCGAGCACCACGTTGATTTCAGGCTCGGCGAGATGCGAATCTGGCCACTGAATCGGCCCGGCGATTGGGAGCACTTGGTGGCAGGACTACGTGCGGCCGGACTGCCGGAATAAGGACGACCGATTGTCAGGTGAACCGCTGGTCTGACAGTGTCCAACTGATGTCTGCTACGTCCTGCTCTGCAGCGTTGAAGGCACCCTACTTGGGGAATGTCGGTTCAAAGGAATGCATGTGTCAGTAACTTGATGCTGTTCATGTGACTCGGCAGCCTGCGCTGCGCTAGGGGGATAATATGGCGGGAATTTCTGAGGGGATGGGCGTGCTTGCGCTCGCGGCTGATGCGGCGACGGGACGGCCGCAGGGAGCAGCGCTGAGTGGCGCGATTGTATCTGCAGAGTTTGCCAAGCGACTTGGAGAAAGCGAAGAGGCTCAGAAGGACGCCTACTTCCTCGCACTTGTTCGATTCATCGGCTGAACCATCACCAGCCATGAAACGGGAATGCTCTCGATCGGGGATGATCAGGGATTCGCTGTTGCCACGATGTTGGGTGATTGGGCGGATCGGGATGATCTAAATAG
>CAZAWX010000346.1:0-3685 GCA_964488985.1 uncultured Ectothiorhodospiraceae bacterium | reverse complement strand
CCGGAAACATTCGACTCCGTCGCTCCCGCGTAGGCGGGAGTCCAGTAAACCATTGAATATCCTGGATTCCCGCCTTCGCGGGAATGACGGTATTCTGAGATAACATGCGTTTCTGGATGGGCACTAAGTATTTAATTCCAGCAGTAATGTCTTCAGATCAGCAGCAAGATCCGGGCGTTCCAGTGCCAATCGCACCGTGGCTTCGAGAAAACCACTTTTGCTACCACAGTCAAATCGCCTGCCGCGAAACCGATAGGCATGCGCGGATTCTTTCTCCAGGAGTGCGGAAATTGCATCTGTTAATTGGATCTCCCCGCCCGCGCCTCGTTGCGTGCGTTCCAGTTCAGTGAATATTCCGGGCGTCAGGACATAGCGCCCGACGACGGCCAGAGTGGACGGTGCATCCTCTGGCAGAGGCTTTTCAACAATGGCGTCAATTCGACTCATGGCTGGCCCGGTTTGGTCAAGACAACTGACGATCCCGTATTTATCAGTCTCTTCCCGCGCCACATCCTGGACGGCGATCAGACTATCGCCCTGGGTCTGAAAAGCGCTGGCCATTTGTTTTGTACAACCATCGCCAGGGTTGTGAATCAAATCATCGGGCAACAGTACGGCAAACGCATGATCGCCCACGGCTGGACGTGCACAAAGCACGGCGTGGCCCAGACCCAACGGTTCGCTCTGGCGAATATAGATACAATTCGCTGTCGCCGGAAGAATGCCCTGAACCTGTTCCAGTAAGGATTGCTTGTCGCGCTGCGCCAATTCCTGCTCAAGCTGTGGGCTCCTGTCGAAATGATCTTCAATGGCGCGCTTGGTCCGGCCTGTGATGAATATGAGATCGGTTATCCCCGCTTCCAGTGCCTCTTCCACCGCGTATTGAATGATGGGCTTGTCCACCACAGGCAACATTTCCTTGGGCATGGCCTTGGTCGCCGGCAAAAATCGTGTGCCAAGTCCTGCGACGGGAAATACAGCTTTAGTTAACTTTTGACTCATCGCCTGGCACTCTCTATGGGAACGATTTTGGTATCACTGCGTGTATTGCTGCGCTGAAATTCGGGAACCAGATGAGTCAGTATTCGCAGCAGAGCAGCATTATCGAAATTATCGCAGGCCTGCTCCAACTGGGACAGTTCACTTGAAAGGATAGTCCAATCGACGACTCGATGGCGGGCGAGAAACAATTTCTCATGGCCGCTTTGACGCAGGGCTTCACTGGCATGGAATAATTCCTCAAACAACTTTTCCCCCGGCCTCAGCCCGACATATTTTATTTGGATATCCTCATCAGGTATTTTCCCCGACAATAAAATCATCTGCCGAACCAGATAATTAATACTGACAGGTTCCCCCATATCCAAGACAAACACCTCACCCCCTGTGCCCACAGCGCCTGCCTGGAGGATCAACTGACAGGCTTCAGGGATGGTCATGAAATAGCGCTTGACCTCGGGATGCGTCACAGTCACGGGCCCACCTCGGGCTATCTGCTCGCGAAACAACGGCACCACACTTCCAGCAGAATCCAGAACGTTGCCAAACCGAACCGTGATGAATTTAGTTTTTGGATCCTGGCTATCCTGATTTTGACAATAGATCTCCCCCAGTCGTTTGCTGGCGCCCATCACGTTGGTTGGGTTGACGGCCTTGTCGGTAGAGATCAGTAAAAATTTCTCACAACCGCTTGCGACAGCACACTGTGCAGTATTACGGGTACCGATGACATTGTTGCGGATCGCTTGTCGAACCTGACTTTCAAGCAGGGGGACATGCTTGTAAGCCGCCGCATGAAAGACCATCGCAGGTGATGTTGCCGAGAAGGCCTGACGAAGCGCCGCCACATCACAGACATCGCCCAGAATAATCTTCAGGGTCAACTTAGGAAATCGTTCATGTAATTCACGTTCAATTTCATAGAGGTTGAATTCACTTTGATCGAACACCACCAGTTTGGAGGGAGACATTTGCGCCAACTGTCGGCACAGTTCAGAGCCAATGGAACCGCCTCCGCCTGTGACGAGAATTGATTTGCCCTGGACGTCATCTCGAATTGCCTGCCAATCCAGCGCTACAGGTTCACGACCTAATAGATCCTCAATGGCGATTTCCCGCAATGCCTGCAAACTGGCTTTGCCAGAGGGTAAATCCTTAAAACTCGGCAGCGTCTTGACTGCGACACCTGCTTTTTCACAAAAACCAACGATGCGGCGCATCTGTACCGAAGTGGCCGAAGGGATGGCGACCAGCACCAATTCAACATCAAGGCGCTCGACCAGTCGCGGTAGTTTACGGCTATTGCCGAGCACCCGAATGCCGTGAATTTCCCGGCCTTTCTTATTCAAATCATCATCAATGAAACCGACGGGGCGGTATCCGAATGCATGATCCCGCAGTAGATCCCTGGCCAGCATTTCGCCAGCGCTGCCGGCACCGATAATGAGGGCTTTACGGCTTTGTGGCGAATAGATGTTGCGATCCTTGAACCAGCGATAAACCAGCCTGGGACTGCCGAGCAGCAGCAACAGCAATACCGCATAGAGTGGGAACACTGAGCGTGGGATGAACTGCATTCGCGTGGTCAGAAATAAGGCCAGCGCGATCAGACAGACCCCGACAAAAATCGATTTCATAATTCGGAACAGATCCGGTAGTGAGGCGAAACGCCACACCCCGCGGTAAAGGCCGAAATACCAATTGCCCGCACCTTGGATCCCGATCACCATAGGCACTGCCCAGAGCGCCTCATGCAGATAATCCTCAGGGATCGAAGTCATATTGAAACGCAGCCAGAAGGCCCCCAACCAGGCCACCGGTATCATGAATAAATCATGACTAAATGCCGCAACGCGCGAGCGCAGTCGGTTAAGCAGTCGTGCCAGTTTCACTAGAATCCTTTGCCGCGCGCTGTGGCCGTTCCATGTAAGTAATTCCGGTCATCACCATGAGATAGAGCAGTGCCCAGCCAATGATAATCCAAATCTGTATTGCGGATGAAACATTCATAGCACCGACAGCGCTCAGCCCACAGGCCGCCATCAGACCATAAGCGCTGAGACTGGTCCGGCGATGGCTCCAGCCCGCCAGCACCAGGCGTTGATAAAAATGTGAACGGTGGGCACGCCAAAAGGCTTCCCGGTTCAGCATGCGCCTGAACAGGGTGACCGTGGCATCGACGACAAAGGGTGAAAAAACCAAAATCCCGATCCATAGTGGAAAAATATGATCTCGATCCGCCCACAGGATGAGGCCTGCAGCCAGAAATCCGAGTACCGACGATCCCACGTCACCCATGAAGATCCGTGCCGGTGGAAAATTCACGATCAGAAAGCCAAGGCAGGAAGCGGCGATAATGAAGGATGTCGCGGCAAATATGGGGGCTGACCCCAGCAAACCGAGCACTCCGCAGGTAGCAAAGCCAAACACCCCCATACCGGCGGCCAAGCCGTCAATGCCGTCCATGAAATTATACAGATTGGTAAACCAGACAATCAGCAGGATCGAAAACAACCCTGCCAGCCAAGCGGATAACGGATAATCCGCCCAAGGCAAATACAACGCATGGAGGGTCAGGGATGCGCCGGACAACAGACCGAAGGCCGCGCCCGCGTGGATAACGATCCGCACTATGGCCGGCATCTGGTACAGATCATCCAACAGCGAAATGACGATAATGGCTACA
>CAZAWX010000345.1:0-3714 GCA_964488985.1 uncultured Ectothiorhodospiraceae bacterium | reverse complement strand
TTCACGGCGTGTCCAGTACACCCGTACTGCACCTCCTGGCCCTCACGGCACCCTGCTCTGAAAGTCCCGGCAACCTGATTTTTAAAATCACCTGGATTCAGGTCATAATCGTTAAATTTAATCGGTACATTCAAAAACGATCAGCCCGATACGCACCCATATCAATATTCAAAGGCTCACGGCTGACCAGCGAAGCCATGATGCGCCCCGTCATCGGCGCACCAGTCAAGCCAAGATGACCATGCCCACAGGCGATGTACACCTGTTCATAACCAGGCAAAGCAGATATCACCGGAACACTGTCCGGTACCGCAGGCCGATGGCCCATCCACTCACTGCTACGGCCAACCTTTAACCCCGGTAGAACCTGCTTGGCCAGTTTGCCCAGCATTTTCGCGCGGCGGTAATTGGGCGGTGTATGCAAGCCGCCAAGCTCAGATGTTCCCGCGCAGCGCAGCCCCATTTCCATCGAATTCAAAGCAAATTTGTACTCGGCCACGGTCAAGGTGTTATTGATTCTGACCCCCGGATTTTCGATCGTCAGGTGATAGCCGCGATCCGGTATGAGCGGAATGCGCGCCCCCAACTGGCGGGCAAGTTCCCCAGACCATGAGCCCGCACAAATCACCAGTTGCTCCGCGCGTATCGGTCCCAGCGATGTTTCCATGTGGGTGCTGCCATCAGCAGCCGAATACAGCTTGTATACCTCGCCACGGCTGATCCTGCCGCCCTGATCAAGCACACGTTCAGCCAGCGTTTTACCCAGGCGCCCCGGATTGACTGTCTTGCCCTGATGGCGAATTTCAACCGCAGCCTGGTATGCAGGCGCAATCTCAGGCTCCAGCTCAAGCAACTCCTGGCGGTTCAACTGGACGATTTCCGCCCCTCTTTGAATTTTTAACTGCCACTCCAACTCATTCAGATCAATTTCATCCGCGGTGCGATAAAGATGGATATAACTGGCATCCTGGATGAGGTTTTCATGACCACGGCCGGCCAGCAACTGTCGGTACAGATCCACACTCGGTGAATTCACGGCCAGCATGGCCTGGGCAATTCTGTGCAAACGTTGCGGACGTCCTGACCTGAAAAATTTCCATAACCACGGCGTTAAACCCGGTAACTGGCTCCAGATAATTGACATCGGGCCCTGAGGATCGGCTAACCAACCGGGAATTTGCCGCCACAGATCCGGTAGCGCTATCGGCGCGCAGGACGAGCGTGCCAGAATTCCGGCATTGCCAAACGAGCAGCCGTCAGCGGGTGCCTCTCGATCCAGAATATGCACCCGGTAGCCTTTCTCCTGCAGATATAGTGCGCTGCATAATCCCACTGCCCCCGCACCAATCACTGTGATGTCCTGCCCTTGACGTGTCACTGCATCTCCTTTGCTATCCATAACTAGTGTCCATCCAGGAACAGCAGTTTAACACGGCAACCGGCATCTCTTTGATTTTGCTAATCTGTCTATCCACGATTTAGACATCCACAGCCCCCGATTAATCGTTTTCGATTCATGCTGTACTTTATGCCAGTCTTTTCTCTTCTCTTCTTTACCTATCCCCACACAAATACTCCCAGTGATGGCCAAGCCATCACCAACCCTTTGTCAGAAATCTCGCTCAGGCAAGTTTGTGTCGCGTCAATAATGCCAAATTGTGCGCCACAACCGACGACCACACATAAGACCGAAAATGTTCAATGCCTTTCCATGTGCAACGAGCCAATCCATAGGCACGCTTAAGGCACGAGATCCCCACCTCAATGCCGGCGCGAAAATTCCTCTACTTGCCTCTACTTGCCTCTACTTGCCTCTACTTGCGATAGACCCACCGACTCTTGACCATCTGTTCTATAATCAATCCGCGTTTCTTGTGAAAAGCCACATCCTTAACGCCCTTGCCCTTGGCCAGCTCCACTGTCTCGCTAAGCAGTGTGATCAGCTCCTCTTCGTCGTCAATCAAATAAACGGTGGTCCGAATCATGATTGATCCTCTTTTTTCCGCGCCATGCCCGCCTGCTCCAAAGCTTGTTCGATGAGATCGTCCTTGCCCTCACAGTAGGGCTTGATGGCCCCGTCCATGTTGTCGATGTGATCAAGCAACCAGCTGTGAAGCAATGCCACCAGGTCACCGATGGTCAGCTCGCCTCGCTTGAGTAGCCCTCGCCTCTTTTCGACCTGCTTAAGCAGTAACTGATGCACCTGGCGGTGGTTCTCAAGTCCCGGATAGTCGACCACCGCCATCACGGACTCTTCACGCTGGAAGTGAGTTTGGACATAGTCGCTCAATTCATCCAGGATGCTGTGAATGTCCTGTTCCGACTCTTTGACCGCCATGGCCTGTTGGCAGCGATTGAGCAGGGCCAGCAGGGTCTTGTGATCAGCGTCTATCGCATCGACACCGATGCTGAGGGCGTCTGTCCATTCGATGGCTTCGACGTTGGTTTGTGCCGACGTCCGGTCCGGTTCGTTGCGCGTTGGCTCAAGTATATCCAACTCGCCCAGCAGTGCGCGCACCCCCTGCGCCAGCTCGGCCTGGCTGTAGGGCTTGCTGAGCAGGTTGGCGGCAAAACGCGCCTGGCCATTGTGGGCCACGGCCTTGTCGGTATAGCCCGAGGTGAGCAGCACCTTGAGTTGAGGATAGGCATTGGTGGCCCGTTCGGCCAGCTCGTAGCCGTTCATTCCACCGGGCATCACCACATCGCTGAACAGCAGGTCAATGTTTGGGCTTTCGGCCAGCCGTTCCATTGCCTGCCAGCCGCTGCTGGCGGTTAGCACCCGGTAACCCAGGGCCAGCAGTGATTCCTCGGCCAGTTTCAGCAATTCCTCCTCATCGTCTACCACCAGCAGGGTCTCATTGCCACGGGGTAGGCGTTCGGTGGATTCAGAAGTCGCCTCTTGTGGTTGTTCTTCACCTTCTGCCCGTGGCAGGTAGAGGCGAAAGGTGGCGCCGATCTCCTGCTCGGAGTAGACCTGGATATAACCCTTGGAGCGTTTGGCAAAGCCGTACACCATGGCCAGTCCCAGTCCGGTGCCTTTGCCCGGAGGCTTGGTGGTGAAGAAGGGTTCGAAGATTTTCTCCCTGTCTGCGGGGGCAATGCCCATGCCGTTATCACTCACCGCCAGTTGCACATACTCGCCCGGGGTGGCGCCGGGGTTTTGCGCGCAATAGGCGGTATCGAGGGTACAGTTACGCGCCTCCAGGGTCAGTATGCCTCCATCGGGCATGGCGTCGCGGGCATTGATGGCCAGATTCAGCAGGGCGTCCTGAAAATCCCCGGGGTCGATCTCAGTCTGCCACAAATCCTCAGCAAACTGCTGCTCAACGGCTATCTCCGGGGTCAAGGAACTGGCGATCAGGCTCTCCATCTGCCGGATGACGCGTCGGATATCGGTGCGGATCCGCTGTGTGCTCTGCTGGCGCGAGAAACCGAGCAATTGTTTGGTCAGGTCGGCGGCGCGCTGGGCGGACCCTTTTATGGTCTCGACCCGTTTGCGGGCCTTGTCGTCGGTGACTTGATGCTTGAGCAGGTCGAGGTTGCCGCTAATAATGCCGAGGATGTTGTTGAAGTCGTGGGCGATGCCACCAGTGAGCTGGCCGATGGCCTCCATCTTCTGGGCGCGGCGCAGGGACTGCTCAGTCTGTCTTTGCTCGGTAATATCGTTGGCAACAGCATAGATTAACTGTTCTTCCGTGGACGCCAATGCCGACC
>CAZAWX010000344.1:0-3718 GCA_964488985.1 uncultured Ectothiorhodospiraceae bacterium | reverse complement strand
GTGGAGTAACCAATGCGTTCACGCCATAGCACTGAACAAACACCTCCTGCCTCTTAGTCATGTCCGTAGCCCATCGAACGTCGAGACCACGGGTGACAACAGCTAGAGCACCATTGCATTCAGCGTAGTACGTGCCGTATTGAAGGATGACAAGCTCACCCACAGAGAATTGCTTTGACATCGAAGTTACTCCTTTCCCTGTAAATTAATCCGCGGCAACGGTCCCCAGGGGTAGGAGCCGCGACCACCTTTTAGCAGTACTTGATGAATCGCCCTGCAAGCTGTGCTTCAAATCGGCGATATCGGGGGAAGTCACTGCGTTTCCAACTCCAGTTCATCTTCTCCATCTTCAATTCTATGTTCGCTAATCTGCCCCCTTGTCGTCGTACAACACCAGGACCAAATTTGGTTGTGGCCAGCCTGGGTATTGTCGCTACTTTACAAGTTCGAGTTCACCCAGGCGGCGGGTACACCGTCTCGCCTCTTCGACCCAGATGGCCTCTGTGTCGATATCGAAGTGCCGGGCGAAACGTAGTACGTGCTCCAGGGACTCGAATTCCAGGATGTCGTAATTCATCCCTCCGCCATCCATGTTCACGAAGGTACGCACGGGGATGCCCTGCCCGCGGCACCAGGCATAACCTTCTTCGAGATCAAAGATAAAAGAAATGCGCACATTGTAGTTGGGGTAAAAGCGCTCGTTGCCGGTCATTTCCACAGCCTCATCGTCAACGCTCCGGCGCTGGAACGAACAAGGGTGTCCAGCCCGGGGGCTTCTGCCTGGGCCGGTTGTTCAGTCTTCTCGATTAGCGAAAATGTGACAATGTTATTCATCGCCGTCTCCGTCCCCCCAATTCACGCCAGGACGGCGCGGCCCAGGGGGAATGCAGGGACGGCCGACTCTTTACCAGAATTTCTATACCGCCCTGGAATCCGTCGATTCAAACCAGCGGTTATAAAACAAAAAACCCATTCAGCGCGCAGCATGAACGGGTTTGGTCCGCTTTAGCTGCACTTGTATAGCGCCCGCAATCAGGTATTCAAATCAGCGCTTAAAGGTATTGTCCTACTTTGGCAGTGGATGTCAATGGGTGTTATTCAGATTTTCACACTACGTCGATACGCCCATTCCAGCACTTTCGGGTCGCGGGCAGCCTCTGTGCAGAGCCTTTCCGGCGCTGGATTTATACCGACTCGCCCGAGGTCCAATCGGTCAGCATCCCAGCAGGTCTGAACGGTAATATCGGCTTCTGTGTGACCATCACTGTGGGAGCGGCAGGCCTGGCAGAGAAGTTCCAGTTCGGCATCTTCTATCTCATAGAATCGTCCCTGGAGTCTTGCTGCATTCTCCGCGCCACGGAGTCCATGCTCGGGGTCGTAGCCATCATTCAGCCGGCGCGAATCATGCAACACGGAAAATAGTTCGACCACACGAGTATTGGCGCCGGTGATGCGTGCGAGTCGTATTCCATTGGCTCGTACCCTGCCCCAGTGCTTGACGCCATGGATGCCTTCCCAGTGAAGTGCGAAGCCTTGCTCCAACACCTCAATTAATTCACGCGTTATGATTCTGCTTGATTTCATTGGAGCGCGTTCACTAGTGGTGCTTCGATTTCTGATTCCTGCTGCTTCTATGCGGACGTGTATTATCATTGTAATCGCTTCTGGCTGATTCAAGAATTATCACTACTTCAATATTCTTTTCCGCACTACCCCTACCACGACCGCGCCGTGCGTGTCACACGCTGCGGTAGGATCTGCATCGGCAAACGCAAGATCAGCCTCTCGACCGGGTGGAGCCCGGCCCTAATCCATTCGCCCCGGACAAAGTGTTAACTATGTGTCCAGAATAAAGTGTTAACCATGTGACCGGTATGGACCGTTCAGACTTGATTGGACACCCGACTTGAAAAAGTGAGGGCCCCGCTTTCTTGATTTGTTAAATTATCTTTCATAGTGGTAACGACAAGAAATAATGGTTAGTTGATTCTTGTCAATCGCATAAACTAACCGATTAGTATCATCTATGCGCCGTGACCAAAATCCTGACAAATTTTCTTTTAACGGCTCAGGCTTCCCTATGCCTTCATAAGGTGACCTTTGGGTAGCAGTGATGAGCTTATTGATACGTTTTAGTGTTTTCTTATCTTGGCCCTGCCAGTAAACATAATCTGACCATGCCTCTTTGGTCCACGACAATAACTCAATCACTAATTAACTCACGCTGAACCACTTGCCCCTTTTGATATTGCTTGATCGATTTTGCCAAATGAGTTGCATTTGCTGGACTTTTAAGCAGATGCACCGTCTCCATTAAGCCATTAAACTGATCGAGCGACATTACAACAGCATCATCGGCATCACGGCGAGAGATAATGGTATAGTCGGCGTCGTTAACGACTTGATCTAGAACTTTTTTAAGCTTGTTCCGAGCTTCAGAGAAATTAATAACTCTCATAGGGATTCTCCACTTGTACAATAGTATGTGCAAGTATAACTTGTACGGTATATTGTGCAAGTTTGAAGTGCCGGTTTTGCATGAAGGATCTGCTACTACTTCTTGCGCACCTGCTATCCACAATCGCCAAACTCTTAGGACCCGGCGGCGCTAAGACTGTTGTTGCAGGAAGCCTCATCATGAAGCAGCAACTTCTGATCATTAATCGTTCGCGGCGACGCGCTCCCCATCTCTGCGCGCTTGATCGATTCCAACTTGGGTTCCGGTCATTGTTTCTCAATCGGCGCCACATCCAACGCGCCGCCGTCATTATTCGCCCATCGACACTTTTTAAATTTCACGACATCCTCAAGAAGCGAAAATTTCGACAGCTTTATTCGTCTGCCTGTAGAACAAAGCCAGGACCCAAAGGTCCTCCACTGGACCTCGTACGCGCTGTGTGAGCCGGGGAGTTAATTTTGTTACTGGAAAAGGAACCGGCGTTAACAGGGCTCACACCGGGTGGAGCCCGACCTTAATCCATTCGCCCCGGGCAAAGTGTTAACCATGTGTCCGGTATGGACCTCCTGAGTGAGTGTCGCTGGGATGATCATGTTGAGCTACAATGTGGCTCAAAGCTACAAGGAGATTAAACCGATGAGTACTGTTGTCCGAGCCCGTATCGATGAAAAGATTAAAGAAGACGCCACGGCCGTCCTTGAGACAATCGGCCTGACAGCGTCTGATGCTTTTCGGCTGATGATGGTAAGAATCGCTGCCGAGAAAAAACTTCCCTTTGAACCACTCGTTCCCAATGCCCAGACGGTTGCTGCAATGAAAGCGGCTCGAAACGGCAAGGTGGTTGAAGTAGGCAATGTAGACGATCTCATTGCTGACTTGAATGCGGACGATTAGGAGAACAAATACTTTTAAACGTGATTACAGACGCGAGAACAAAGGACAACATCGCAAAACACTGGATACTGATCTGATCAAGATCGTTACCATGCTTGCCACCGATGAGGCACTTCCTCTGCGTCATCAAGACCATCCATTGGTCGGAGAATGGAAAGATCACCGCGACTGTCACGTTAAACCAGATCTGATCCTTATCTATCGGAAGAACGATGAAAGTACCCTTGATCTTGTACGTCTTGGATCACATAGCGAGCTTGGTTTGTGAATTTTCCTCGTATGGTGCGGAATCTATGTGTCCAGAATAAAGTGTTAACCCTGTGTCCGGTATGGGCCCCTGTTCTTGATGGCGGAGAGGGTGGGATT
>CAZAWX010000343.1:0-3724 GCA_964488985.1 uncultured Ectothiorhodospiraceae bacterium | reverse complement strand
GGTAGTGATTCTGGGCATAGGCATGGCGCGGCCCGCCGCCAGTACGATACCGCACGGCAGGAGAGCGCCGAAAAGCTGCTCACCAAACTCACGGACAAGGATGCGATCATCGACGCCCTTCAACGCGCCTAAGGCGATTGGAAAAAGACGATGCGGGCCACCTGGCCAACCTGGAACGATCGCGGGAGCTCATAAAGCAGCTAACGAACATTTCGAAGACAAAGAAATCGAAAATGTTTTCCTGATTCTCAAGAAACCACCCAATCCAACCGACATTGAAAAGAATGTTTCCCATTCATGCGCCGTAGAGAAGTAGATCAAGGTCACAGACAGAACGGTCGTTACAAAAGGAAAGCTGCCGCGTAGCCGAGGCGTTTTTGCGACAGGAGGTCCAAAAACAATCTCGAGATAGCGGCACTATAGATCGAACGAGGGACCACATTGAAGCTCAGAACACTTTTATATCTTTCCTGCGGGTTGGTAATTCTTTGCCTAGTATTCACGGGTATGTACGCGCACACGCTCCTGCAGGAGCTTCAACGGACCCATGTGACGGAAGCCACAAGCGATAAACTGTATCAAACTCTCCTCCAGATGCGGCGCCACGAAAAGGATTTCCTGGCCCGAAAAGACTTGATATATCTGAAACGCTTTAATAAGGCGTTTGAGGCGTTTGAGGCGTTTGAGGCGTTTGAGGCGTTTGAGGCGTTTGAGACGGAAGATGGGGCGGTCCAACAGGTAGGGGCAGATAATCCCACCGTCAAGACCCTTCTCAACGCGATTTCCAGTCAAGTCGGTTTCTACCACGCTACTTTCAACAGGCTGGCTGAGCAGGCCCAGATAATTGGACTGAATCAAAATCAAGGTGCACTCGGGCGCCTTCAGGCAGCGGCCCAGTCCCTGGAGAAGGTGCTTTTCGGAAACCTCCACTATCACAACGACCTACTGCGCATTCGCCGCAACGAGCAGGCTTTCTTTCTGCACCATGATATCGAATACGTGCAGCGTTTCAGGGTGGTTTATGCGGATTTCCAGAGCGATATGGCAAGTGACTCTGAAATTACCCGCTTGATGCCGATTCTCAAGAACTACCTCGGCGCCTTCCTAGAAGCAGTTAGCGCCCACCTTACCATCGGCCTGACCCCTGAATCGGGGTTAAGGGGCGAAGCCCGCCAAGCAGCGCATGAGACGGAAGCCCTCGTTCAGAAAATGAACCGCCTCTTACATCTGGCGGGGAAGGCGAAAACCCAAGACATCTACAAGTCCCTCATTGAACTGGGAGGTTGGATCTTCCTGACCTTGGTCGCAGGGGGGATTTTCGTGTCACGCTGGGTGTTGGCGAAGACCAACCTGGTGATCCGTGGCATTGGCCAGATTGAATCGAGCGAGAGCTATGACCTGTGCCTTCCGATACAGGGAAAGGATGAATTCGCCGACATCACCCGCGCCCTGAATAAGATGGTGGGCAAGGTGGCCGAGTCCCTCAGGGTATCCGTCGAATCATCGACCACCCTCCAGGCTATCATGGACAATACCCCATACGGGATTTGGTTAACCGACTCTGCAGGGCAGTTCAGGTTTGTCAACGACACCCTTTGCCATCTAGTCGGCGTAGACCGGGCGAATATCTCCAACGGTGATTTCATCAGCAACATCTTCGATCAACAGGTCGCGGATGAATTTTCGACAAAGCAGGGACGGGGAAAGCTGGATCCGCGCCAGCGAACCGTCTATACAACGTTGACATCACGAGAAAAAAATGAACATCGCGACTTCAAGATCACACGGATCAAGGTGCTGGATGAAACAGGTCAAATCACCGGTTTCATCGGTATCGTCGAAGACATCACGGAAACCCGGAAGATGGAGCAGGAAATCTCCTACCAGGCCAGTCACGACGCGCTCACCGGGCTGATGAACCGCACTACCTTTGAAAACAAGGTTGATCAATTGTGCAAAACCATTGCTCCCCAAGATATGCCCCACGTGGTGGCCTTCATGGACCTGGATCAGTTCAAGGTCGTCAACGACACCTGTGGCCATCAAGCCGGCGATGAACTCCTCAAGCAACTCACCGCCATATATAGCAAACTGACCCGCAAGACCGAATTATTCCGGATGTACAAAAATACCCATCTGGAACCGGGATTGGCGCGGTTGGGTGGAGACGAATTTGGGCTTCTGCTATACAACTGCACCGAGGAAAGTGCGGAAAATGTGGCCCAACGGTTGATTGATGCCACTACGAACTTCCGGTTTGTCCACGAAGGGAAACGGTTCACAATTGGTTGCAGTATCGGCATGGTCACCATCGATCACAATAACAGCGGACTGGCGGATGTCATGCAACGGGCCGACGGGGCTTGTTACATCGCCAAGGAGAAGGGGCGCGGTCGGGTCCAGAGGGCCACCATGGGCAAGGACGAACTGGCCAGTCGCCAGGAAAGGGCAAATTGGGTGCCCCTCATTCAGGAGGCAGTCGATCAAGACAAGTTCCAAATCTTCGCTCAAACCATTGCCCCCATCTCCACCGACGAGGAGGGCGACCGCTTCGAGGTCCTAGTAAGATACCAGTCTAATAATGGGGACACTCTTCCCCCCGGGGCCTTTCTGCCGGCGGCCGAGCGGTTTTTCCTGATGCATCTGGTTGATAAATGGGTGATTGAGCACTCATTCCAGGAGTTGGAATCCATCTATGGGGAAGGCAAAGAAAGAAAGCTGGCCAGTGCATCCATCAACCTTTCCGGTCAGACCCTGGGCGAGGGGTGGTTGTTGGAACATATTTGCAAGAACTTCGAGCGCACCAGTATTCGGCCGGGTCAGATTTGCTTTGAGGTGACTGAAACTGCGGCCATCGGTAACGTGGAGGTGGCGACCCGTATTATGGCGCAGCTACGGGATCTGGGGTGTCGTTTTGCCCTGGACGACTTCGGGTCCGGTCTTTCCTCCTTCGGCTATCTTCATGACATGCCGCTGGATTGCCTGAAAATCGACGGAAGCCTGGTCAAGAATATCGCCACCAATCTCGTGGACCGAGAGATGGTCACAGCTATCCATAAGGTGGCACAGGTCATGGACCTGAAAACCATCGCTGAATTTGTTGAGGATGATCGAATCCTGACTGTTCTGAGAGAAATCGGCATCGACTACGCACAGGGGTATGGAATTGCTAAGCCGGTGCCCTTGGCCCAAATGGGGGTGGTGTCCATTGGAGTCCCTCAAAGCCAACGATAGTGCCGCTAGTCGTCAGCCAGACGAACAGCATAGGTTGTCTATTACAACCGGATAAACACGGCCTATTCCCTCTCGAGGTAGTCGATGTTCTCTCGAATCGGGTCGTAAAAGGTGAGTTCCTTGACCACAAATCCATCTAAACCGAAATGTTGGAGAAAGTTTTGCCCGTCTTGATCCGTAGCCATTGCGACCAAGGCGCCTTGTATGCGCTCAATCACGTCGGACGCCACCTTGCTGCCGGCAACAATCGGGGTAAAGGGGAACGGGCCGAAGCGTTCGATCTCCCTGAGTCGACCCGCCTCTTCCGGGTGTTTCTTTTGGTATTCCACCCAGATGTATTCGTCCACCGCCGCTACGTCGGCGAGGTAGTTCACTAGAGCATTGATCGAGCCTTCGTGGCTCCCCGAGTTCATTATCAGGTGAAAGTAATTTTTGAGGCTCTTCACCTGATCGAGTGGGTAAGCTTCATCGCCTCACCCCCTCAGGATAA
>CAZAWX010000342.1:2873-3730 GCA_964488985.1 uncultured Ectothiorhodospiraceae bacterium | reverse complement strand
CAAACCATTTTGCCAGTGAAGGATCTTTTTCTTTGGCTTTGAGTATGGCCTGTGCGACTGATAGTTCCAGCTTATCATTGATGTCAGGTGTCCAGGCCAGTGCAATGGCGCTGGCAAAAATCAAGCCAAGGATGATAAAGGTCAATAACAATTTATGCATGTGTAATCCGGTTAATGTCGTGAGCGGGGGTTGGCGATGAAACCGGGAATATAGCCGACAGGGGCATGTTTTACAAAGGATATGGTTCGTTTTCAGATCACGTTACTCGCTGGCAAGCCAGAAAGCTAATCGTGTTTAGTTTTGGTTCACCACTATTTTATGCCAGATTTCCTGGACCAGGTCATAATTGCCAGCAAACCAAACCCCAGCAGCAGCAGAGCCAGAAGCCAGCTAATTACTTTGCTTAGCGCAGGAATTGCTGGGTACCCACTGAGAATTTGCCTGCTCAGCAGATGATCAGCAGTTGTTTTCATCCCGCGGTGCCCCGGATTGGCGACACTGAACCTGCTACAGGTGTTGGTTGTGCAGGCTTTTACGCGGTAGAAAAATACCGTGCCCGATGCGCCCTTTGTGTCGTCGAAGGTGCCGGTTTTTGGAAAACCAATGGGCAAACCGCAGCCTGAGCCTTTATCCGGACACCGAAATACGCGATAGACAGTTGCACTTGCAACGGTGTTGAAGGTAATTCGAACCAGGTTCTGAAAAGCGCCATCCGAAGCATTGACACCGGTGGGGCGAGCCGGTGCGACACTGCTAAAACCAGTATTCGCAACACTGAATTTTCCACAGGTCGTCGCGGTGCAGGCTCGCACGCGGTAGAAATAAACCTGCCCCGGGACACCCCTGGTGTCATCAA
>CAZAWX010000342.1:0-2773 GCA_964488985.1 uncultured Ectothiorhodospiraceae bacterium | reverse complement strand
AACTCGTGGTTTTCGGAAAACCAATGGGTGTGCCGCAGGTATTTCCGGCATTCAGACAACGAAACACCCGATAGACAGATGCACCATTGACCGCATTAAAGCTAACGCGAACCCGGTTGGCAAATGTGCCATCAGAAGCTCTCACTCCGGTAGGACGGGCGGGTGCGACACTGCTAAAACCAGTATTCGCAACACTGAATTTTCCACAAGTCGTCGCCGTGCAGGCTCGCACGCGGTAGAAATAAACCTGCCCTGGAACACCCCTGGTGTCATCAAAACTCGTGGTTTTCGGAAAACCAATGGGTGTGCCGCAGGTATTTCCGGCATTCAGGCAACGAAACACACGATAGACGGATGCACTGTTGACCGTATTAAAAGTAATACGAACCCGGCTGCTGAATGTACCATCAGTCGCCTTTACCCCGGTAGGTCGCTGAGGTGGACTGGCTGAGCTTTTGGTAACTTCGATTGCGCCTATAGCAAAATCTCCACCAACATCCAGAGCAGTCAGGAAGTAGAAACCGGGGACCAGGGTTCCTGCCAGGGTAAAATTGCCGTTCGCATTGCCACTGGCATCCAGCATGCCGGAAAATACTTCGGTATCATCGAGTAATAGTTGAATAGAGTCATTGGGGGATAAGCCTGTGACAGCGAAATCAAGTGTGCTCCCCTGTGCTGACTCACCTACCGGCAAACTCAATGTCGGGCTTTTCTTCCACCTTTGACGATCATAAATGAGCGTGGCCTTGTCCACTGCACCTGGAGAGATAGTCGTGTTAGCGGTGATTGTGACGGGGACCATGTTGGCCGTCAGGTTAAGTTGGTCCTTACGTACCCAGAATTCCAGTACATCCTGCTGGTGTTCATTGGCCACGCTGGATGAACCTGCCATGCGCTGCATTGCTTGCAGGATTGGTAAGGGAAATGCAGGCACAGAAGAGAAACCGGGATATGAGATGATCTTCGAACTGGCATCCAGATTGTTGCCAAACCCTTTACGTGCCAGCGAAATGGCGACCTCCCGATCGATGCCAGCTTCGCCCTCTATGGTTGAACCGGTGGAAGGGTTGTTATCGGTATCAAATAAAACACGGTACATTCCTATTACGTCGCCGTTTGCGGGGTAGCGGTCGGCCAGCATGGCAAGGAAGTGGATCATTGGCTCATCGGAATCTGATGACATCACCAGAGAGGTCAGGTCATAACGCGAGTTCGCACCACCAGTCTGATCATCAATGGCATCCACCACGTAACCCCGCTGATATTGAGTCAAACGGGATGGGCTTTTCCGCGTACCCGGCTTACCAAACATTTTTGCAATCTCGTCTACTTTGATTTTGGCAAGTTGACCATCAGTTAAAGTCAGATTTTTTAGTCCCTTTTTGGGGTCAGGTGACACGACAAAATCATCGCGACCCTGGTCTGAAGGCACCATGATATTCCCGGGTGTGTTTTCTGCATCACCCGCTTTAGGATGCCCAGCTAGTGTTACGGTGTGAAGAAACTCATGTGCCAGCGTGCTTCCGGTGAGTTCTGCGGTCGCTCGTTGAATGATGATCAGCGAAGGGTAGCGATGTCCGCTCGCCCCGGGAGATGTCTGGCTTGCGTTGGCAAATGTCAGCACCTTGCCAACTGAAACTTTGAAGCCTCTCTTATTGTTATTGAGTTTGAATAATTCCATCACCCCATGACTTCGTATGTTCTTCATCTCCGCTTCGGTGAAGGTGCCATCTCCGTTGTCTCCGGACGTCTCACCGGTCCTCATGGGTAATGCAACCAGCCGGATCCTGGCCTGTTTCAGGATAACATTGGCGGCCTTCACTGCTGCTTTCATGTGCATCACATCAGCGTTGCTGTTCTTGTAGATATTGATCAATACGGGAACTGCAGTAAAATTCCTGGCTGACGTTTCAAGCGTCGTATTGGTACTGTCGGAGTTGCCGTTATTGCTGCTGGAGAGTTTTGTCGGGTCGGTATGTGTAAGCCATAGCTCATCTGCGAAGTTGAGGCCATCCTTATCCTGGTCTTCCGCGTTGTCCGGCACACCATTTGCGTCACTGTCAGCCTTGTTTTTATCAAGTCCGCCGGTTTCTTTTGTATCATTAATACCGTCAAAGTCCGCATCCGGCACACTCAACACATATACCCTGCCTTTCCAGAATCGTTCCGTGTCTCCGACGGTGAATTTTCCGGCCTTACCGTAACCACAGCTATAGACAGCCGGGTCGGGGATTACGGTTAAATCAAAGGCGGTTACCTTGTCACCTGATGCGGCATGGTAGTGGTCGGTCTCACATTGATCCGACTCCGTTTTGAACGCCAGATGGAGTTGCTCAAGGGGTACCAGCTTGGCGACAGGCATCTTGGAGGTTTTAATCAGCGCGGCATCCCGTCTGGGAGGGGTTGTCGGACCGGCACCGGCGAACAGCGAGGCGGGAAACAGGTTAAGCAAGGCAATCAGGCAGGCGAGTGACGCATGCCGTATTGCCCGGTGTGTATGAGCGTGTAGAAAAAAGTCGTTGATTTTTCTTACAATCATTTTGGAACAGTCTAGCATAGTCTTGTTAATTGGTGGCATGAGGGTTCAGTTGACGAAATTCTCTGTCCGGAAACAAGAGAGTCTGACGGCAGGATTTCCCAATAGTCATACATACACTGACTACCAGGCTAAGTGTGGAGCGGGACAAAAAAAGGGCCTGCATTTCTGCAAGCCCTTGTGTAATTTGGCTCCCCGGGATGGACTCGAACCAACGACCTAGTGATTAACAGTCAC
>CAZAWX010000341.1:0-3733 GCA_964488985.1 uncultured Ectothiorhodospiraceae bacterium | reverse complement strand
CTGCTCACGGTCTTGTCAGTGACTTCTCCCCTCTTACTGGCTACAGTGATCTGGACTGATGCGCACCTATTTAGCATCCACGATGCGTAATAATATAAGCAATTCAACTCCTGAGTACCAGACGTTAAAAGGACATCCATGAGCAAATTACCACGACGCCTTCTACGTGCCTGGAATGTATTGCCATCGCATAGCCTGAATCTGGCTTTGTACTGCCGAAGCCATTTGCGACGCAGGGCGCCATGCCTGTTTGTCAGCGCATTTCCGAAAAGCGGGTCGACCTTCCTGGTCACCGCCCTGGTCCACACCAGCGGCTTTCCTCGATATTATCTGGGCCAGGATTTCAGATCAGAACAGGACTTTTATTTCCCGCGACTGGTTGATGCCTGGGCCATGCCGGTAGTCTCACATCAACACGCTCGCGCAACGGAACCGAATCTGGAGTATCTGCACCGTTTTCAAATACGCCCGGTGATCCTGACCCGTCATCTCGCAGATTGCCTGGTTAGTCTGCGCGATCATCTGTGCAAAGAATCCCTTGTCACACCGACATTCAATGCCCACCGTGACTTTAGAGCCTGGCCTGAAGCCAGACAGTACGATGCACTGGTCGATCTGGCTGCGGGTTGGTATCTGGATTTTTACAGTGGCTGGTGCAGGGCCCAGGCTCAGGGCCTGGACCTGTTACGATTGAATTACGAAACGTTGATCGCCGATCCTGAACGTTGCCTGCAACAAGTCATGGAATTTCATCGTCTTGAGGTCAGTCATGCGCGGTTACTGAAGGCGGTCAAAACGACCCAGGCCCGTGGTAATACCACACGCAAAAATGTCGGCATCAGTGGCCGTGGACTACAGACCCTCTCAGCGGACCAGCTCGCCCGTCTGGATGCTCTATGCCAACATTTCCCGGATACGGATTTCAGCCCGATTGGCGCCCCGTTCAATGGCCGTCCTGTCGATGGACACAAATCCTCTGTCAAAGCGGGTTGAACTCAGGGCTCTTTCGTCATCGCACTATATGCCCCTGCGCTGCCTACCGTGGTTGCTACCGTTGATTGTTCTGCAGGTAGAAAATAAGCAAAGCTCCAGGAACACAACGCCAGAACGGCCAGGAACACAAAAACCCCTTGAAATCCATCGATTTGTGTCCCGGTAAAATACGCCACGATTTGGATTGCCGCCGGTGCGGCGCCAAAACTCAACACAAACTTCAGGCCGAACATCAAGCCGTGGCGGTGTGATGGGGTATAACGGGCCAACAGCATGTTTTCAGCCGGCAACGCTGCGACCCCCGACATGACCATAAAAATGCTGGCCAGCATTAACGTCAACCCAGCCGCTGAGGAGGCAAGATACAGCAACGGTATCTGTAAAAATAAAGCGCCAAGATAGACCCGTTTCAGTGAATAGTGATCGGCCAGATGGCCTCCGGCTACCTGCATAATGCCTGCGATTGTGTAGACCACAGCCACTAATACACCGACTCCAAACGCACTATCACCGATAAGGGACTGCTGGCGTATCTCAAACACCTTAGGCAACGAGGTTTGGGTACTGTGGTAGATCAATCCGGCCAGGAACATGCATATCAGCAGAATCGCACCGGCACGAAATACATCACGGCGTGCCGCAGGGCTGTGTTTTGATGCATCGGCACCCCCTTCCACCACCTGGCCCCGTACCGACATCACCCACAGTGCGGCTCCCGTAATAACGCTGATGAGACCCGGAACAATGAAAGCCATGCGCCAGGAGGCAATGTCGATCAGAAACCCCGCCACCAAAGCCGCACCGGCCGTGCCCATGGAACCGAAAATACCATTGAAACCCAGCGCTTTGCCCCTGCCACTGTGGGTACTGCGTACCAGCCAGGGGATCCCCACAGGATGATAAATTGCGGCAAAGATCCCAATTCCGGTCAACGCATGTAAAAGTGTGGCCGGTGAATGGGTAAACCCCGCCGCAACGGAACTAATGCCCATGCCGATATAAAAAATCACCATCATTGCCCGGGCGCCAACTCTATCGCTGATCAATCCCGCAGGTAGCGCCACGGCTCCGACCATTATCGAGCCGAGAGTCCAGACTTTAATGAGTTCTGAATAAGGCGTTTGCCAGACCTTTTCAAGAGACAGCACAATGACGAAAAAAATCGCTGTAAACAGATGAATATACAAATGTCCGAGACAGGAAAAGACAGTTGCCGCACGGGCTTGATTTCGATCCACTATCCGTATGCCCTATTGCTCAAATAACCATTTCAACAAGGCATCCTGGACGGCGGTCCCACCGCCATTTTGAACGCCAGGGTAATTCTGCAGCGCCACAACGACCAGGCGCCGGCCACTGCGGGTCTGCATGTAGCCTGCAATTGCACGAGCACCATTAATCAGGCCCGTTTTCATATGTGTATGACCTTCGAGATCTGACTTTCTAAAGCGTTTTCGCAACGTCCCATCAATTGCAGCAAGGGGTAGCGAGGCGACGAATTCAGGCATGAATTCACTTTCCCATGCCACTAGCAAGGCTCTGGCAAGGCTCAGCGCTGTCACCTGGGCATCCCGTGACAAGCCGGAGCCGTTTTGAACACGTAGCGTGCTGGTATTGATCTGGTGAGCCAACATCCAGTCTTCTATTCCACGGCGGCCTTTTTTCAATGTACCTGGAGGTTTGAAAGCCACTGCACCCAGGTTCAGTAACAGATTGCGAGCCATAACATTGTTACTGAATTTATTTATCGTTCGAATCAGCTCGGCCAACGGCTTTGATTTGGTGGTGTACAGCAAACGTGCTTTATCTGGCACCACTCCCATACGCCCAACCCCGCGAATACTGCCACCAGTACGTTTCCACATCGACTTGAACACGCCATAAATGTACGGTACCGGATCGGCGACGGCACGTAAAAATTCCTGACTGGGACATTTGGAAGGATAGGTTCCGGAAAATCGAACTTCCGGGTCTGGCCCGGTACTCACCACCCGAAGATTAACTTTACGATAACGTCTTGAGCAACGCTTCTTTACCAATTTTAGCGAATTACGAATCTTCAATGTCGATATAGGTGGATTGGCCACCACCCTGACACGTTTGTTAGCCAGGTCCGGATATAACCTGAAGGCAGTTGCGTTAAAATTCACCAGTGTTGCCTGGGGTTCAACGTTATAGGCGCGATAAGGCCGCCGATCAAATTCGCCGCGATCTGGCGCATCAATATCGTAATAGCTGTTATCAATGATCAGATCGCCGGATATCTGCCGTAAGCCGAGATTATGCAAGCCTTCGAGCAACCGCCAGAATGACTCTGTGCTCATCCCCGGATCGCCGTGGCCTTTGATATACAGGTTGCCTTTTAGCCGTCCATTGCCACGCATTGGGCCATCGACGTAAATTTTTGTCCTGAACCGATAGCCTGGGCCAAGTTCGTGCAGGGCCACCAATGTAGTCAGGAGTTTCATCACTGATGCCGGATTCCGTGGTACTTGCGAATTTACGGTCAAAAGCGGCGCTAACTCCACCGTGTCCTGAACATATACACTGAGACTGCGACGCGGCAGTTTGTACCGCTTCAGTGCTTTAAGGACCCTGACCGGCAGCTGAGTCAAAGCGGGTTTAAAGCCTTTTTGCACCACAGGCACTGACGCACCAATTCCCGGCCTGGGCAAGACCAAGAGGACAAACATCACGATGACGAAATTTCGTAGCAGGGACAAATATGACAAGAAATTCA
>CAZAWX010000340.1:0-3766 GCA_964488985.1 uncultured Ectothiorhodospiraceae bacterium | reverse complement strand
TCACATGGGAAACCAGCGCTCGCGCAACGCTCGCAACACACGGCGTGGGTACCAGTTCTGTCCCAAGCTGCCATTGTAACGCGCCAGTGCGCGGGATAAATTTCCACTTTCCCGGTCAAGATAGTAACGCAGGATCGTACATCCCAGGCGTAGGTTTGTGGCGATATGAAAAAGGTTATCATTGGGGCGGCCAATCTCATTGAGCCAAAATGGCATGATCTGCATCAGCCCCCGCGCCCCGGCGCTGGAAATGGCGAAGTGGTCGAAGTTACTTTCCACCTGTATCAATGCCAGTATTAATTCTGGCTCCAGGTTAGCGCGTCGGGCCTCATAGTGTACCTGGCGCAGAATTTCCAGCCGTTCCCGGGGATTGGCGACCACCTTGCCAAGGCGACTCGACATGTCCAGTAACCAGACTTCGGCAGCAAATCTGTCTTTGAAACTGTGTGCATCGGCAATGGCGGCAACCAGTATCTTGCGTAATTTGGCATCAGGGCGTTCCAGTGTGGCGCTTTGAACCATCGGCTGGGCAAGGCTCAGCATCACCAGCAGCATCGCTTTAACATTCCCCAAGCCCGAGGCAATCGGTGTGGAGTGAGTTGTTTGCGCTAATCCAGCGGGCTGTCGAGTCATCGTGACCAGGGGGTATCGTCAGGTTCAGAACGCCAATTCCGCCTGGATGTTTTGCCGCACAACCTCGACGATTTGCGACAACTCCACTGTTATGCTTGCAGCGTCCTGGCGGCGGCGGTACTCGACCATTCCTGCATCGAGTCCACGTTCACCCAATACCAGACGATGGGGAATGCCGATGAGATCCGCATCGGCAAACATGACTCCTGGACGGATTGGACGATCATCGAGCAGCACCTCAACTCCTGCCTGATGTAACGCCTGATACAGTGCGTCCACGGCTGCTGTCAAACGCTGTGATTTGTGCGTGTTCATGCCGAGCAGTGTGACCTGATAGGGGGCAATGGCCGTAGGCCACAGGATGCCGTTATCGTCGTGATTCTGTTCGATGGCCGCTGCTGCAATCCGGGTAACACCGATGCCATAACAGCCCATAAACAGACTGCTGGTGCGCCCGGCTTCATTGAGTACCACCGCATTCATGGCATCACTGTACTGGGTTCCCAGCTGAAAAATATGGCCCACTTCAATGCCCCGGGCAATAGCCAATCGGCCACCACCCTGGGGTGAGGGATCACCTGCCACGGCATTACGTAAATCTTCGCAGCGGGGCATGGGCAAATCCCGTTGCCAGTTGACGCCTGTCAGATGCTGATCGTGCTCATTGGCGCCACAGACGAAATCCACCAGCACGGCGGCGCTGGCATCTGCGATAACCGGTATATTCAAACCTACCGGGCCGACTGATCCTGGCTCGCAACCACAGGCCGCGAGCACCGTTTGGGTATCTGCCATACGCAATGGTGATGCAACAATGTCCAGTTCAGCAGCTTTAATCGCATTAAGGTCATGGTCGCCGCGAAGGCACAACGCCACCGGCGTGCCGTCGCTACCTTCAACAAGTAATGTTTTCAATGTTTGCGTCAGATCTACACTAAGGAATTCACACAGCTGTGACATGCTGTGTACTCCCGGTGTTGCAATCTTTTCCATCGCCGCTGATGGTGTGATTTCTGCGGCAGCGGGTGCGGGGCAGGAGACCAGTTCCACATTGGCCGCAAACTGCCCGTCATCACTAAAGGCGATGGCATCTTCACCGGATTCAGCCAGGACATGAAACTCTTGCGAGCGATTGCCGCCGATGGCGCCTGAATCGGCAGCCACGATACGAAAATCAAGTCCGGTGCGTTTGAATATGCGCTCGTAGGCGTCATGCATTATCTGATAGCTACGACGCATCCCGGCCTCATCCACATCAAATGAATAGGCATCTTTCATGATGAATTCCCGGGCCCTCATGATGCCGAAACGTGGTCGAATTTCATCCCTGAATTTTGTCTGGATTTGATACATGTTCACAGGTAATTGGCGGTAACTGCGCAAGGTATTGCGGGCAATGTCGGTGATGACTTCCTCATGCGTTGGACCCAGGCAAAACTCGCGCTGATGGCGATCAGTCAGGCGCAGTAACTCAGGTCCGTATTTCTCCCAACGTTCACTTTCTCGCCACAACTCTGCCGGTTGGACACCAGGCATGATGATTTCCAGGGCCCCGGCACGGTCCATTTCTTCACGAACAATCGTTTCTATTTTTCGTATTACCCGCCAACCCAATGGCATCCAGGAATACAGGCCAGCGGCAAGGCGCCTGATCAGGCCGGCTCTGAGCATTAGCCGATGGCTGACAATTTCGGCATCTGCCGGGGTTTCTTTGGTTGTCGCCAGCAACGTTTCTGAAACGCGCATTAAAGTTTCTCCATTAATATGGTTGAGGTGGACTGCTTAGGCTGCAATGGTTTGAGCGGACACCGACAAGCCGCAGTGGCGATGAGATGTCCACCAGTGTCGGGCAGCGAAGATTTAAGTTTAGTTACAATTGTCCTTAATATTGTTTTTCGCAGTTTCCAGCTGCTGTGCGCGTTGTTCAGCGCTCAGGTAACTGCCGCCTGCATTAGGGTCGGTGCTTTTGACCCTGACGCCGGCCTTTAGAACACGCAGGTTCTGCCGGGCAGTTTCGCAGTTCTTTTTCATGCGCGTCTCGCGTTGTTTACTCTCGCTGCTTGTTGTTGCCTGGAATTCACGGTCTTTGCGCGCAGTTGCCGCTTTATCCTCGATAACATTGAGGCGTTCTTTGGCCTGCTCGCCGCTGACGCTTTGGACACCGCGCAGCTTTATGGTTTGCGCCTTTACATGCGCTGGTTTTTGCTGGGAATAGGTGACGTTGCCATCTTTATCGACCCACTTGTAGAGTTTTGCCTCGACCGCATGGAGCGGTACAAGGGCCATGACCAGCAGCAATGCCAGATAGGTTCGTGCAGTCATTATACGTATCTCCTGAGTCTCAAAGCCGAGTGCCGTCCCACGTCAGGGCGGCGGATTCCAACTGCAGTACGTTTTTATGTCCAATGCCCATATGTATGGAGGCAACGGTCAAGGTTTCACACCACTACTGCGGATATTAGTATAACTCTTTGATCGTGAACAGGATTAATCGAGCTTAGAACGTAGAGCCAACGCTCTGGCAAGACGCTGGTGTGTATCCCGGACAAGTGGCTCTGTGCTCTTGCCACAGGTGTTGTTCTGCTGTCTGGTTCTGCTTGGTCCGCGCGTTCTTGACCGCCGTTAAAACAATCGTTACCTTAGTTTGTTGTATCACTTAACGGGGCCTGCATTCGCAGGCTTTGTAATTATTGGGAAGCGGGCATGAATCAGGATTCCGGGCAACTTCTTTCCGGCGCTGAAATCGTCGTTCAGTATTTGATTGATGAAGGCGTCGAGTACCTCTTTGGCTACCCCGGGGGGGCTGTTCTGCATCTGTATGATGCGCTTTATCAAAAAGAAGGACTCAAGCATATTCTGGTGCGCCACGAGCAGGGTGCGACTCATATGGCCGATGGCTATGCCCGGGCCACGGGAAAACCCGGTGTGGTACTCGTCACATCCGGTCCAGGTGCAACCAATGCCGTAACGGGCATTGCCACGGCGTACATGGATTCGATCCCAATGGTGGTGATCACCGGTCAGGTGCCGAACCCAGCCATTGGCAGTGATGCCTTTCAGGAGGCTGATTGTGTCGGTATTACTCGCCCCTGCGTAAAGCACAATTTCCTGGTCAAGGACGTCAAGGATTTGG
>CAZAWX010000339.1:0-3768 GCA_964488985.1 uncultured Ectothiorhodospiraceae bacterium | reverse complement strand
AGCAGACAGCCGACTAGAACTTACATTCCACTTTGGTGTCTGAATCTTAACTTTTTCATAAACTTGATCGTGGTATTACATACCCGTCATAAAGTAAAAACGATCGCACAGGAAAATAAAGTGTCCCACACACTTGACTCAAATCTAAAACCCACCGAGCGTAAGATTTTAACGTCCTCGGCCATCCTCCCAGTGACGGTATTTGTCCTGATCGTCCTCCTGCTCGGCTACGGACTCACCCGGGATCCCCGGGAAATTCCATCGCCGCTGATTGGCAAGCCGGTCCCCGAATTTACCCTGCCGCCATTGCCCGGACATACCAATGGCCTGGCGACAGCGGATCTCAAAGGTCAGGTGTCCCTGGTCAATGTTTTCGCCTCCTGGTGTACTGCCTGCCGGGCGGAACATCCGTTCTTTATGAAATTAAAGAAGGACAACATCGTCCCGGTTCACGGCATAAATTACCGGGATCAACCGCAGGATGCCTTGGAGTGGCTGGCTGAATTGGGGGATCCCTATACCCGGATCGGTGTTGATCGGAATGGACTGACCTCTATCGACTGGGGTGTGTATGGGGTACCAGAGACATTCCTCATCGATCGCCAGGGTCGGATTGCCTACAAACAGATCGGCGCCGTGACACCGAAGATATTCAACGAAGTCATGCTTCCGATAATCAAAGAATTACGAAAATAGGAACCTCTTTGTGTCAGGTACATGGAGCCAGTTGAGATCTGGCAATAGCGTGACGGTATGGGACTTTTATGACTAAATTCCGTATTACGGTTGTCTTTGCCGCCCTATTCTCCATGGCTGTGGGCTTTGCCCTGTATAACATCATTCAGCATACAGCCTCTGACACCCCTGGCACTGCTGATGGAATAACACAGGGTGTAGTTCAGACGAATCGGAATAACTCCAGCGATGCGACTGTCAAACCCTTTCACTTTAAAACCTACTCGAAACCAAAAACGCTACCCGCCATTACGTTTGTTTCCGGCGCAGGCAAACCCCTTGGTCTTAAGGCGTTTCGTGGCAAACTTATATTGTTGAACATCTGGGCGACCTGGTGTGGCCCGTGCCGGGAAGAGATGCCGGCCCTGGATCGGTTACAAGCCCGGTTGGGAGGCGATAATTTTCAAGTTATCCCACTCTCTATAGACCGGGAAGGTGTCGAGGCAGTGAAAGGTTTCTACCAGGAACTAGGGCTTGAATCCCTGGAGATATACATTGATGCAGAAATGAGTGCCAGCACAAGGCTCAATGTACTCGGTATTCCAACTACTTTGCTGATCAACGCCGATGGTCAGGAGCTAAGCCGGGTTTTGGGGCCGGCCGTATGGGACAGCGCGGAAATGATAGAGGAAATTCAACGTTTCATGAAACCCGTGGTGAACAAAGGAGGCTGATGCAATGTCACGGGAACCGATGTCAAATTCAATGGTCAACACAGGCATGCAACAACTTGCGCGGCAACAAATCACCATGCGCCAACACCACAGATCACTACTATTACTCCTGCTGCTTGGCATCGGATCCTCACCCGTGCTTGCAGCAAAATCGCCGACAACGATCCCTCCTGCAATGGCCAGTTCCGATTCTGTTATCGCGACTGGCGCAGCCACTCCACAGGAAGCTTTGAAAATATTAGGGGCTGATCCTGTGGTTGATCCCGCTGCCGGACAGCGATTCCTTAAACCTGATGTCGCCTTCGCGCTTTCCAGCAGGATACTAAATAAAAATACCCTTGAATTGCGTTGGAAAATCGCTGACACCTACTATTTATATCGCGATAAATTTAAGTTCAAACTCCTTCAATCCCCTGGCGTACAATTACAAACGGTTACCCTGCCACCGGGGAAAATTAAAAAAGACCCCTATTTCGGCAACGTGGAGGTATTCTTCCATGATGCGCTTGCCACCGTCGCAATAACCCATGACACGACCAAGGACACAACATTGAGTCTGCAAGTAGGCTATCAGGGCTGCACGGAATTGGGATTGTGTTATCCCCCTGTAACCCGTCAATTAGCGCTGACATTACCTGCTGTACCTTGAATAATTTTTGCCTGAAATGGCACCCTGAATACCAACAACTATCGTGTATGTATTAAACACGCTGGACAAATAAGGACAATTGATGCGAACACTTATTACCGGTAAGACGAAACCCGGCTTAACTTGGATTTTTACTCGCCCGACAATAGCCATCATACTGTTTCTTGCTGGACTGCTTAGCGTCCAGGCACAGCAGTCCCAAGTGCAAAGCCTGACGAAAGACAATCAGAAAATGGTCGATTTGATCACCAACAAGGTGATGCAAAACTTACTCCGCGAAGGCGCTCTTGATGAGGCTATCAATCGAGGGATCCAGCGCTATATTCGGCAACAGCGAGATGCTCAGGCGCGAGCGCAACGCGATGACGCAAACGCCGCCGCGGCCAAGGCAAAAGACGTCCGCCCGGCTTCAGCCACACGGGATCACATTTACGGAAACCCGGATGCGGTTATCTCTCTCATCGAATATTCAGATTTTGAATGCCCATTCTGTAAGCGATTTCATCTCACTGCACAACGCATCGTCGATAGCAATGCTGGTAAAGTGAATTGGGTTTATCGCCATTTTCCACTTTCTTTTCACAATCCTGGTGCACAAACACAGGCGGAGGCATCAGAATGTGCAGCATCCCTTGGCGGCAATGATGCCTTCTGGAAATTTTCAAATACAATATATGAGCGCACCCGTTCCAATGGCAAGGGTTTCCCAATCGAGGATCTCGCGCCTCTGGCAGCAGAAATTGGTTTGGACAAGACTGCGTTTCAGAACTGCCTTAAAAGCGGTAAATATACTGCTCGAGTGCAGGAAGACCTTGAAGAGGGCATACGTATTGGAATTACAGGGACCCCCGGGAACATTCTCGTGAACAACAAAACCGGTCAGGCAATCCCCAGGGCAGGTGCTGCACCCTATGAATCTTTACAACGTGTCGTTGACGCACTACTACAATCTGGAAGCTGAGTCGCTGACATGCTGGAAATATCAGGAATCGGCGTTCTAACAGCCTTTGTCGCCGGCACAATTTCATTTTTGTCGCCCTGCGTGCTGCCATTGGTACCCGGCTATGTTTCTTTCGTTGCCGGAAAATCCATTGAACAGATGCAGACCGAGTCCGGGTGGCAGCCAAAGCTGGCCGCGCTATCCTTAAGCCTGTTATTCGTTGCGGGTTTTTCCACCGTCTTCATCACCTTTGGCGCCAGCGCAACTGCTCTAGGGCAATTACTGCTCTCATATCGCTATGAGACCAATATTATCGGCGGCATTGTCGTTATTATCTTCGGCTTGTTCATGATGGGGTTGCTAAAAATTCCCTGGTTCCAGGGCGATATGCGTTTTCATGGGGACATCAAAGGTGTCCGGCCTGTTGCCAGTTTCGGCCTTGGCCTCGCCTTTGCGTTTGGCTGGACCCCTTGCATCGGCCCGATATTGGGCGCCATCCTCACAGTCGCCGCCATGTCCGGCAACAGCTACGACGGCATCGCCCTGCTGAGTATTTACTCCATGGGCCTTGGCGTGCCGTTCATTCTCGCGGCGTTGTTTGCAAGTTCGTTCTTAAACAGGATGAAATCGCTGCGCCGTATTGGCAGACCCCTGCAAATAGGCGCCGGCTCCATCATGGTCATCATGGGACTGGCCATGGTGACCGGTTATATGTCGATCTTTGCCTATTGGCTACTCCGGACTTTCCCGGTCCTGGCAACTATCGGCTA
>CAZAWX010000338.1:0-3771 GCA_964488985.1 uncultured Ectothiorhodospiraceae bacterium | reverse complement strand
TATGCGCAGCTATTTGGCTCATTGCAGGACGACTAACCTATGAGTGCAGGACCTATGCGTGCAGGCTGAACATTTGACTATTCGATTACAGCAAAGCATAGTTCAACTTTAAAGTTGAACTAAAAATTAATCATGCAAGTAAAAGCCAAAGAATTGCGTCAACATCTAAGTGAGTATCTTGAACGTGCATCACGTGGGCAATCCATGGACATCAGCATGCGCGGCAAGCCTGTTGCCCGGCTCAGCAAAATTGAATCGCAAAAAACTACAGGCCAGGATGAATTGTTTGGCATCTGGCGCGATATGCAAGAACAAGACGCAAGCATGCAGGTGCGTGTTATGAGACAAGGTCGCCAGTTTTAATGGCCGAACGCTATTTGATTGATACCGATGTCATAATTTGGCACATGCGTGGTCACGAAAAGGCCCGTGATGTCATTTATCAGTTAGAAAACCCTGCCATTTCAATCGTCACCCAAATGGAACTGGTGCAAGGATTGCGCGACAAACAGGAACAATCCGCGCTGCACCGCTTTCTTGATCAACTTGGTTTTAAAGTATTGCCTGTCTCTGAGGTGATCAGCCAGCGTGCGTTGTTTTTGATGGAGGAATGGCGGTTAAGCCATCAAATGCTTATGGCCGATGCGCTCATTGCTGCCACAGCAATTGAATATGGCATATCGTTGCTCACCGGTAACGGAAAACACTATCGTTTTCTGGCATCGGTAAAATTGAAAAATTTCAAGCCTTCACTGTAGTGTGACTTGCAGTTGACAAAAGCAGGTCTGGAGCCTGCTTGATGACGCCCCGATTCCCTGGGTGCGCTCAAGCACAACAATACCCTCAAGAATACTCTGTTTGTCAGTTATCCTGACGGGCCGTTATTTGACCACGATATTGAGCAGGCGGCCGGGGATATGAATAACTTTCCGGATGCTACCGCTGTCGACGAAACGGCTGACATTTTCCACTTCCAGTGCGGCAGCTTTGACGGTGTCCTGATCTGCATCGGCGGCAACCTTGATTCTGGCCCGTAACTTGCCGTTGACCTGAACGACGAGATCCACTTCATTGCGGATCAGGGCACTGGCATCCGCCTGCGGCCAACGGGCATCGATGACGGCTTCCTCATGGCCCAGAACCTGCCAGAGTGTGTGGCAAATGTGCGGGACCACCGGGGAGAGCATCAGCACCACGGTTTCAAGGGCCTCCTGGGCCAGAGCCCGGCCCTGAGGACTGGAATCATCCGCTTCACTGAGTGCGTTGATGAGTTCGCGGCAGGCCGCCACAGCGGTATTGAATTTGTAGCGCCGGCCCACATCGTCGCTGACTTTACGGATCGTTTCGTGAATTTTTCGCCGCAACTCGCGCTGCGCTTCATTGAGTGAGTCAGCACCGGTCGCCGGGTCCGCAACGCCGTTTTCGGTATGGCTGTGTACGCAACGCCAGAGTCGGCGCAAGAACCGTGAGGCGCCTTCGACAGCGCTGTCGGACCATTCGAGCATCTGATCCGGGGGAGAGGTTTCCATCATGTACAGGCGTACGGTATCAGCGCCGTAACGTTCAATCATGGCCTGGGGGTCAATGCCGTTATTTTTCGATTTGGACATCTTTTCAATGGCGCCGACGGTCACCGGTTGTCCATCGGTGCGTAGCGTGGCAGCGGTGACCTTGCCTTTACCATCCCGGCTGACGTCCACTTCACCCGGGGAGAAGTATTTTTTGTTCAGGCCATCCTCGCGGTAATAGGTTTCAGCCACCACCATGCCTTGGGTAAGCAGGTTGGTAAAAGGCTCATCGCTGTCGACAAGCCCCTCATCGCGCATCAGTTTGTTGAAAAAACGGGCATACAGCAGATGTAAAATGGCGTGCTCGATACCGCCGACATACTGATCGACCGGTAGCCAGTAATTGGCGCGTTCATCCAAAATGGCCGTGTCATTGTCAGCGCAGGCAAAGCGGGCAAAGTACCAGGAAGATTCAACGAAGGTGTCCAGGGTGTCGGTTTCCCGGCGCAACTCCTGCCCATCCTGACGGGTCCCGGTACGATAAAATTCCGGGCGTTTGGCCAGCGGCGCCGTGGCGTCGTCACCCTGGCCATCGACGGGCAGTCGCACCGGCAGATCCTCGTCAGCCACAGCAATGACGACATCTTCACCGGCTTGTAGAAACGGCACCGGGCAACCCCAGTAACGTTGCCGTGAAACCCCCCAGTCGCGTAGGCGATAGTGGGTTCGTCTGGTGCCCAGGGAATGTTGTTCAACCCAGTCGGCGATACGATTGAATGCAGTGTCAAAATCGAGGCCGCTAAATTCACCGGAGTTGACAGTGACGCAGTCCTCCTTTGCAACCCAGGATTGTTCCTGCACGTCGATTGAACTGCCGTCGGCCGGCGCAATCACCTGGCGGATCGGGATCTGATAGGTGGTGGCAAAATCGTGATCACGCTGATCATGGGCAGGCACGGCCATGATGGCACCGGTGCCGTAGCCCATCAGCACATAGTTGGCGGCATAGATGGGAATGGCTTCCCCATTGAGAGGGTTGATGGCGTCGCGGCCGATGGGCATGCCGCGTTTGTCCATATTTTCAAGCTCTGCCTCGGTGGTGCCGCCCTGTTCGCACTCGGCCAGAAATTTCGCCAGCTCCGGATTGTTTTGTGCGGCTGCTATTGCCACCGGATGTCCGGCGGCAACGGCCATGTAGGTGACGCCGAACAAGGTGTCGGGACGGGTAGTGTAGATTTTTAACGGTTCGCTGCCAGGCGCGGCGTCACGCACTGCAAAGTCGACATCCAGCCCTTCGGACCGGCCGATCCAGTTACGCTGCATGGTCTTTACTGACTCGGGCCAGTCGAGGCTGTCGATGGCCTGCAGGAGTTCATCGGCATAGGCGGTAATTTTCAGGAACCAGTGGGGGATTTCCCGCCGCTCCACCAGTGCTCCGGAGCGCCAGCCGCGGCCATCGATGACCTGTTCGTTGGCGAGCACGGACTGATCGACGGGGTCCCAATTGACCAGTGCAGTTTTTTTGTATAACAGACCTTTGGCGTAAAGGCGGGTCAGCAACCATTGCTCCCAGCGGTAGTATTGCGGTTCACAGGTGGCCAGTTCCCGATCCCAGTCATAGGCAAATCCCAGGCGTTTGAGCTGGCCTTTCATGTAGGCGATGTTGTCGTGGGTCCATTTCGCTGGCGCGGTGTTGTTCTGTATGGCGGCGTTTTCCGCTGGCAGGCCGAAGGCATCCCAGCCCATGGGCTGCAGGACGTTTTTGCCGAGCATGCGCTGATAGCGGCTGATGACATCCCCGATGGTGTAATTGCGTACATGGCCCATGTGCAAACGGCCACTTGGGTAAGGAAACATCGACAGGCAGTAAAATTTCTCCCGCTCAGGATCTTCGCTTACTTTGAAGGCGCTGCTTTGCTCCCAGTAGGACTGGGCCTGGGTTTCAATCTGCTCGGGTTCGTAGTTTGCTTGCATGGTGATTTTTTACTAGTGGTGCAAACCGCGAAGGATAACGGGTTATGCGCCTGGACTGAACAACTGATTTTTTCGATTGATTCGACACAGATATTCGGGCGTTACGTTTGTAAGGATGTGGCTGGCGGCGTTGTTGCCGGCCAGAGGCAGGGATAGCCTTACAAGACACGCCGTGAATACGTGATGTGCATGGACGCACGAATGCTGCGACCGAGCCTTGTATGGACGTACTTGCGGCGTGTCTTGTGAGTCAGTCCTTACCCTGCGCAATGCGCAAACTTGGCCTTAG
>CAZAWX010000337.1:0-3771 GCA_964488985.1 uncultured Ectothiorhodospiraceae bacterium | reverse complement strand
CTTGCGGCGTGTCTTGTGAGTCAGTCCTTACCCTGCGCAATGCGCAAACCTGGCCGCAATGCGCAAACCTAGCCTTGCCATATGTGAACAGGATTTTCGCACAGCTATTTAGCCTAGCACAATCATAATTCCCGACAGCTTACGCAACGGCGATGGGCCGTAATTCCCGCCGGGCTTGTTGCCACTGCCGCACCTCACCTATAGTGCGCCATAGATACCGGTTGTATGGGGCAAAAGTCGTGATTGTAACCGCCAAAGGCGAGCACGGGGCAGATCATAGGGTCCAGTTCAAGGATTTGATCCGCGGTCTGGCCAAGGACAAGATGATCAGTGCGCGCCAGGCACAGAGTTTACTGAAAATGCCAGTAGCCGACGAGGTACACCCGCTACTGCAACTCGCTGCACAACAGTTGCGTGATGCAACGGCCTCCACTGCACCGCTGGACATCGAACGCCTGACCCACTGGCTGGCCGATTCCGCCCACCTGCCCTATCAACGTATTGACCCACTAAAAATCGATGTCGCCAAAGTGACGGCGGTGATGAAACGTTCCTACGCCAAACGATTCAATATTCTACCGCTGGCGGTCAACGGCAAACGCATTACCGTGGCCACGGCAGAGCCATGGGTCCGGGAATGGGAAGGGGAGTTGGCCCGCACCTTGAACCTGGAGTTCGAGCGAGTGGTCGCCAACCCGGAAAGTATCAGCCGGTTTCTGGATGAATTTTATGCCATTGGCGGATCGATCCTGGGGGCTTCAGCGGATCATCAGGATGCCTCGACATTGCGCTTTGGCAATCTCGAACAACTGGTCAATCTGAAAGATATCGATGAAGAGGATCCCAACCATCGCCACGTGGTGCGTATCGTTGACTGGCTCCTGCAGTTCGCTTATGAACAACGTGCCAGTGATATCCATCTGGAACCGCGCCGTGATGGCGGCCGGGGACGGTTTCGTATCGACGGCGTGCTGCATCTGGTGAATGAGTTACCGCCAACCGTTATGGCAGCAGCCACCAGCCGGCTTAAATCCCTCGGCCGCATGGATGTGGTCGAGAAACGCCGTCCCCAGGACGGCCGCATCAAGACGCGCAATACCGAAGGGCTGGAAATTGAACTGCGCCTTTCCACTATGCCCACCACGTTCGGTGAAAAACTCGTCATGCGGATCTTTGATCCCCAGGTGCTGATCAAGGATCTTGGCGGCCTTGGCCTTGATGCCCATGATCAATTGCTGTGGTCTGAAATGGTGAACCGCAGTAACGGCATGGTCATTATCGCGGGTCCGACCGGATCGGGGAAAACCACGACCCTGTACTCGGCACTGCAGCAGTTGGCGCGCCCGGAGTTGAATATCTGCACCATCGAAGATCCTATCGAACTTGTTGATGAGCGTTTCAATCAGATGAATGTGCAGCACAGCATCGGCCTGGATTTTGCCACCGGCGTGCGCACCCTGCTGCGCCAGGATCCGGATATTATTATGGTCGGCGAAATCCGTGATCAGGAAACCGCACAGACGGCCGTACAGGCCGCCCTGACAGGGCACCTGGTTTTCAGCACCTTGCACACCAACGATGCACCATCAAGTGTGATCCGTTTTCTCGATCTTGGCATTGCCTCGTACCTGCTGAAGTCTGCGCTGACCGGCATTGTTGCCCAGCGTCTGGTACGCTGTCTGTGTAACAACTGCAAAACGGAAACCAGCATCGACGTGGATCGCTGGCTAAGCCTGGCTGGACATTGTGATGTGCCACAACCCACCTCATTGTACAGCGCCAAGGGCTGTGATGAATGTCGTCATACGGGCTATAGAGGCCGCACCGGGTTATTTGAAATCTTGCTGTTGGGCGACAAACTGCGCGAATCACTCAGCCTGGGCATCGCTGCCAGCCAGTACCGGGCCGCTGCGCTCGAGGCGGGAATGCGCAGCCTGCGCCACAGCGGCGCCTTGAAAGTGGCTGCGGGCCTAACCACGATTGAAGAAGTGTTAACGGTGGTGCAGGCCACCTGAGCCGGCATCAGCCCCGGGGATGGTGCCGGGCGTGGAGTTGCTTGAGCCGCTCCCGTGCGACATGGGTGTATATCTGCGTCGTCGAAATATCCTGATGCCCCAACAACATTTGCACCACCCTTAAATCTGCGCCGTGGTTAATGAGGTGGGTCGCGAAAGCGTGCCTCAAACTATGGGGCGAAGGCGCTTTGTTCAACCCGGCCTGCAGGGCGTAACGTTTGATCAATTGCCAGAACGCCTGGCGACTCATGGCCGCACCACGGCGGGTGGGGAAGACCGCAGCACAGTTATGTTGCGTCTTGAGGATCTCAGAGCGCCCCCGGCGCAGGAATTTTTCCAGGGTCACTCGCGCCTCTTCACCAACAGGCACCAACCGCTCGCGTGAGCCCTTGCCCATAATTCTGACCACACCCTGGTTCAGATTAACTTCATCCAGACGCAAATGTATGAGTTCCGAAACACGCAGTCCGGTGGCGTAAAGAACCTCCAACATGGCGCGATCCCGTTGCCCGAGACAATGTCTGGTATCCGGCGCAGCCAGCAGCGCCTCGACTTCAGCTTCAGTGAGGGTATCGGGTAAGCTACGTCCCAGACGCGGTGATTCCACTCGTTGGGTCGGATCCTTGTCCAGCACGCCTTCCCTGAGTTGGTGGCGATAGAAATGCCGCAGACAGGAAAGTCGGCGGGCTACGGTTCGGGGGGGCGATTGCGCACTGGCACCGAGATAATCGAGGATGTCCGCACGCCGCGCCGTCAGCAGCAAACCAGCATCACTGGCAAGATTGAACTGCGTTTGCGCCAGGCTCAGCCGCCAGCGGCAAAAGTGCTGCAGATCACTACGATATGCCGTCAGCGTATTTACTGACAGGCCCTGTTCCATCCACACTGCATCGAGAAATCCCTCGATAACAGTTTCGTCAACGCCACCAGAGGGCAGCGTGTCAGGTTTATTTGTTGCGGATGATTTTCTCTTTGATTCTTGCGGCATGACCGGTCCGACCACGCAGGTAGTAAAGCTTGGCCTGGCGAACATCACCACGGCGTTTGACTTCAATGCTGTCGATGAGTTTGCTGTAGGTCTGAAAGACCCGCTCCACGCCTTCGCCGTGGGACATTTTGCGCACGGTGAAGGCTGAATGCAGTCCCCGGTTGCGTTTTGCAATGACCACGCCCTCAAAGGCCTGCAGACGCTCGCGAGAGCCCTCCCGAACCTTGACCTGGACGACAACGGTGTCACCCGGCGCGAATGCCGGAACGTCCCGATCCATTTGTGCCGCTTCAATCTGATTGATGATATTGCTCATCGACATTCATCCTCTATGCACTGCTACCGGCGTAGCCTGTATTATATTCCCGTTTTCCGCTCACGCAGAAACTCATCCAACAATTCCTTCTGCTCGCGATTCAGAACCTGTTTGTGCAACAGATCCGGACGCCGCAACTGTGTCCGGCCCAGCGACTGCTTGAGTCGCCAACGACGGATTGCCTCGTGATCGCCACTGAGCAACACCGCTGGTACCGACCGGTCCGCAAATTCCTCGGGCCGGGTGTAGTGAGGAAAGTCCAGCAAGTCTTCGCTGAACGAATCCTGCGCCGCAGATGACTCGCAACCGAGCGCCTGGGGCAATAATCGGGTCAGGGCATCGATCACCAGCATGGCGGGCAGTTCCCCACCACTGACGACAAAATCCCCGACAGATACTTCTTCATCCACACAGGTCTCAATGAATCGTTCATCAATCCCTTCATAACGCCC
>CAZAWX010000336.1:0-3771 GCA_964488985.1 uncultured Ectothiorhodospiraceae bacterium | reverse complement strand
GGGTTGGCCGGCGTGGCTGTGGCCGGCGGGGTGACCAACAAGGCGATGGCGAGCAAAACGCCGGCTGTCAGGAGCGATGTCCTGAGCCTGTCGAAGGGATGTATGGGGGTCATCGTTGGCCTCCGTTCTTGCTGTCTGCGCCCGGATCGGCCAGGTGCCACCGAGCCTGGAATCGTGGCGTGGCGAGCGAGTGGCGAGCAATGATGAACTTTGAGAAATCAATCGAGTGTGACCAAAAACCGTTGGAGAGGGGGGGGAATTCCCCAGCTTTCGGCCTGTTTTCCAACAGATTTTGGTCGCACTCAAATCAATCGGGTAAGAGCGCGCTGCTTCTCAGCCGGCAACCGCACGGGCATGAAGTGCCCGTGCTACGAAGCAGCGCCCGATAAAATCGGGCTTTCCGCACCTTTTCGAGCGGAGTAGCCCCATTGATGGGGCGTAGCTTGGTAGCCCGCCGACTTCATCGGCGGGCGGGCCTGGCAAGCACAGTACCCTGATTATTTTCTCAATCTTCATAATTGCCCGCCTGATACTTACGAAACCCGTTAATGAAGCCTGAGACATTAATCAGATCCGCCGCGAGTTCCAGCCGGCACACAACGCCGGCTTCCACTCACGGCTACCTCTTTCGCCACCCCTTCGGGGTTCGCGACTGCGAAAGAGCTCACAGAGCGGCGAAATTCGTAGCCCAGAGCGGTGTCCTGAGCGAGCCAAAGCTGTCGTTCGACGCGACCTGTGGGGCTATCGGAATTACGACAGGTCGTCCTCCCACGACGACATGGTCCCAATTTCACAGCAGATCATGATGTCCTTGCTAAATCTGGCCCGTTACTCGACCTAAAATGGCCAAAGTCGAGTGATCAGGATGGGGTGCGAAAGACAGTTTATGGGCATCATAGAGCCCACTCTGGCCTACTACTACAGGCATCACAGGGTCACCCGCTCAACTATGGTTGCTCCGACAATGAGAAGACCTATTTTCACTGAGCATCCTGGCACAGGATTACAACCTGCTTGCTCTTGTCCCTCTACCTCCTTCTCGTATTGATCCTCCTCCCGACTATCCTGCTGGTAAACCTGCTGCGCTTGGTCATCCGGCTCCTCATCGGCTCCTTCTGCTGCGGCGTCATCCCGCTCCTCGTCTGCTCCTTGTTGTTCCGCCGGCGTTTTCGCGCCGCCAAGAAACCACATGTAAAAGAGGCCGGCGCTGGCAAACACAATTAAGAGTGCCCCAGGTACAGCCAGCAACGGTGAGTCTGAGCTTCCCGATGCTCCGAGCAAAAGGGAGAGGAAACCAGCCACTTCGATCGCTATAAGTTGCGCCACCGTCAAGCGGAAGCGCCTGACGAGCACTCCCACAAGAGATGAGATAATAACAACTACCACCAATACTGCAATGTTACGAAGGACGTCTCCCATACTCTTCCCTCCTGTCAAGTGAGACCTGCAATTGCAGATAGGTGATCCGGTGGTGAATCTGTCTCTATTCCCAAACGCGCCACCAGGGCCGGCGCTGCTGGCGGGTCTGCCTCAGTCCTTCCCTTTTGTGGACATAGGGGCCATCTTGGTGGATATTCTTCATCCGGATCCGTTGGCTCCTCACCAGCCTCTTCTTTCAACTTCAGCATCTCTTCTACTGGCTTGAACCTCCCTCGGAGAAGTGGATAGCCAGTTAAGGCAGATTGATGTACACTTATCCGGGAAGGAGGAACAATGTCCAAGCAACGCAGGACGTACACCCGCGAATTCAAGATGGAAGCCGTCCGGCTATGGAAAACGACCCACAAGACGACTGCTGAAGTCGAACAGGATCTGGACATCACTCATGGTCTCCTGTGCAAGTGGAAGCAGCGACTGGCCGATGAAGGGGATCAAGCCTTCCCAGGTCAGGGCCAACTGACCCCGGGACAAGAACACCTCCGCCCGTTAGAGCGGGAGAACGAGATCCTGCGCCAGGGACGGGATATCCCCAAAAAGGCAGTCGCCATCTTCTCGCACCCAAGCCGATGAGGTTTCAGTTCATTTAAGATCACCAAGGTGAGTTTCCAGTGACACGTCTTTGTCAGGTGTTGAGTGTAGGGAATCCTCAGTCACCTGGGCATTCTCGTCCATCTTCGCATCTCCGCCAAGAGTTGCAGAAACATCTCTGTTGATGAATCAATGGCCGCGCCTCGCTGGGGACCTATTTGAGGTCGGCACCGTAAATGTCACCGTTTCCGTTACGTGTGTCTACCCAAACCACGATATTACCAGAGATTTCAACACCTGTTTGTTCCGAAGGGTCAATGGCGATTGGAAATACCGTTCTTGTGGCGAGGTTGTAGCCAAAGATATCCGTATTTCCGTTGCGCTTATCCTCCCAAACGACGAAGTGATCTGAAACGGCTGGGAATTGTTGATCAGAATCGTCGGTGGTGATCTGGAACTCCGTATTCGTTTGAAGGTCATAGCCATAGATATCCCAGTTGCCGTTCCGATCGTCCTGCCACACTACGACATTGTTCGCTACGTCAGGCGCTTGCTCCTTGCCAGGATGCGATGAGATCTTGATGTGCTCCTGGCTTCCCAGGTGGTACCCGACAATATCACCGCAATCTTCCCACACTACGAAGTCATGAGAAATGGCCAGCTTACCTTGGACATGATCAGCGCGGACCAAGATCTCCGGTCCCTCATTGGCGGTTAGGTCGTACATGAAAATCACGTCCCTTCCGTAGCCAAAATCATCGTCAACGTGCACCGGCCATACAACAATACCTCCCGACGTGCTCGGCAGCGGAAACGGATATGCCCCAAGGTGCTCATTACACGTGGCAAGTCCAAGCGTCACAGGCACTCGGTCAGCGATCGAGAAGGACTTCTGCTGTGTAAGATTGTAGCCGTATATGTGAAAAGCGAGAACGCCCTTGACACTCCCTATTCCCACAACGAAACCGTCTGCCATATCCATGGGGGACCAGTCAACTAGAGGAATTGGCTCATCCTCCGACGTGAGGTCGCGCATCCACACTGTGTCATCTCTGTCATCGTGCCATACCACAGTAGATCCCGAAACCACAGCGAGAGTCTGGGTTAAGGGTTCCGTGACGATGGGAAACTCGGAGACTCGACCGTCTCCTGTGCCGCGCAACGTACCAGAGCCCGCCGTGCAACCGATAGCGGCGACTGTCAAACCGATACCAGCGATTGCAAGAAGGAACACTATGCCCGTTAGATACCTCATCGAATGACCTCCCTGGTTCTGTGTCGTCAGCTAGTGAGAAACGTGGTAACTCTTTGCCGCTTCAGTCTATTCAACGATGGTTTTCTCTGTTGTCGGCATCGTTTCAAAGCGTCCGCATGGCACCTTTCATTTTCGAAGTAGATGAGAGGATGTCAAAAGGACGGGTGGGTACATTTTTGGCTATGCCCTCCCGGCGGCCGGTATCACTCGATCATATCCCCTTTTGTAGACCTGTCCGTCAAATTTCCGATGGCTTACAATGAGTTCCACCGACAAGATACTGTGCCGGGTCAAGCCCGGCATGGTGTCATCAGAACGTGAGGAGGAAGTACGTGGGACTCGTCAGTTTACAGTATACTAAAAACAATCGCCGGTGTCAATACCCTGCCGAGAATAGCTCGCAAAAGCGATCGAAAGACCGGCCCAAGAGGAGCACGTCAGCCGCCTTGGCCCCTTGTTGCACATGCGTAGGCAACTCCTGCCTGGCCGGGTTGCCGGCGATCCACCACTCGCCGCGCCTTCAGCTCCCAGCGCGGCAGGCTGCCGGC
>CAZAWX010000335.1:0-3803 GCA_964488985.1 uncultured Ectothiorhodospiraceae bacterium | reverse complement strand
GAAGGGTCTTCAGGTCCCGATTCCAGGAGTGCTCAGACACTGGGCGGTGATCGTCGCTGAAACAAGGCCGCTGTCACCCGGCATATCAGGGATATCGACGCGCTCGATTTTGATCTCTGTCATGAGGTCTTGTCCGCCCATCGCCAGGCTTTTGTCTTGTGCAATCCGGCGCGCCAGTTGCTGTGCCCGGGACAGGACTTCGCCGGGTTCAAAACAAATAACGGGTGCCTCTTCGCCGTGCAGGTGATAACCGGCTTCCTCACGGTGAGTGATCTCGACGACAGCAGTGGTTTTAAACATCCCCACCGCCGCGCCAATGGCGTTGGCGACTTCACAACCGGGCGGGATGTGTACCTGGCTGCCCAGGTGTTTGCCCACCGCTGGATAGAATACCTGGGCAGGCCCGCCGACTGCCACCAATGGTAATTTTGGGGTCAGGCTGATGTGTAGATCCCCAAGGCTGTCTGCACCACGGGTCACTGCGCTGATGAGTGGATCCCGGGGGTCAAATGACCGTCCAGTCAAACGTTCAATGATGATATGAGCGCTGGCGGCGGCGACCGCATCGAATATACCCTGGGCAAATTGCCGACAATCGGTTAGCGCCGAGTGTGCATTTGCTGGTATCAGGCCGCAGTCGCGGCCGCTCAACAGGCATGCCAGTTCAGCGGCCGGTTTTGACCACTGAGACTGTAAATCCAGGACATGAGCGGCATCACTGGGGGTCAGACCCGCGATCTGTAGCAAGCCCCTGCCGGTAAGTCGCTGCACCCGTTTAAGATCGGTGATTCGTAATACCACATCGGACCAGGCTCTGGGTTCAGGCCCAATGCTGTCTAAAAACTGTTTGTCAGCATCACTAAGTTCAGTGGCAATAGTGTCCTGGGCATGACCATCCGGGCGCAGGATAAAGCGGGCCGCACCGCGCCCGGTGCCGCTCGCATCGGCGTTCATGCGCACCAGGGTTGAGGGCCAACGCGAAGCCAGCAAAGATATCGGCACAACCCGATTGGCTTGCAGTGAAATATGCCCGCGATAATCGACGACAACTTCGCTGTCACCGCCAAGCCCGATGGTTTGCATATCGATGGCGCTGACCAGTGTCCGGTAGCCACCGACCTTCGATCCTCGCTCATTGAGTGCCGGCCAGCCATTTCTGACGATGGCAACATCAGTGGTTGTACCACCGATATCGGCAATGATGAAATCAGCCAGTTCAGAGATGAACCGTGCGCCGATGACACTCGCGGCGGGTCCGGAAAGTATTGTCTCAATCGGTGAATCTATGATGTCCTTGGCAGTAGTGATGGATCCGTCGCCCTTGACGATCATCAGTGGCGCATCAATTTCATTTTTGTGTAAAACGATCTGCACGGCTTCGATCAGAGCCATGATCAGGGTGATGATACGGGTGTTGAATGCTGCCGTCAGTGCCCGTCTGGGCCCGTCAAGGGCATCGCATAGATCACATGAGGCTGTTACCGGACAGCCAGTACGTTTTTGTATAAGCTGTTGTGCACGGCGTTCGTGATCAGGATTGCGTACCGAATATTGCGCCGCTACGGCATAGGACTGGACGCGGCTTTGTATTGCCTCAAGTGCAGTTTCAAGTGCGGCCGTATCCAGAGGGCACACTTCCTCGCCGCCGTGATCGTGGCCGCCGGCAATGCGGATAACAGGTGCATCGGGTAGTGCGCTTGTCAGTTGCGTGCGAGCGGCCATTTCGTCATCGAAGCCGATGAGTATAACGGCCACTTGCGCACCTTGACCTTCCACCAGCGCGTTTGTTGCCAGGGTCGTAGACAGGGACACCAGGGCAATACGCCGACGATCAAAGCCGGTGCCGAGATCTGCCAACACCCGGCTGAGGGCCTCACCGACCCCAATGGCAAGATCACCCCGGGTGGTCAGTGCCTTGGCGCTGGCGAGAACCTGCCGGTTAGCCGGATCCACGATCACCGCATCGGTATAGGTTCCGCCTGTATCGATGCCAATATTACAGCTCTGCATGTTCGCGGGTACTGGGTGTGGGTGTCGGGGAGGATGTGATCAGTTTGTTATGCAGCAAGCACAAGCCCGGATCGTTACGCGCCGTGCCGGCAGCTATGGTTGAGCATCAAGTCCCGGTCTACGATTCGCTTAGCCAACGGGCTGCCTGGATGGCAAAATAGGTTAAAACGCCATCTGCGCCAGCACGTTTAAAACCTGTCAATAATTCCAGGATAGTTTTACGTTCATCAAGCCAGCCATTGCCCACTGCCGCCATGACCATGGAGTATTCGCCACTGACGTTATAGGCATAGGTCGGGACACCGAAACACGCTTTGACCCGTTGCAGTACGTCCAGATAGGGCATGCCGGGTTTGACCATGACCATGTCCGCGCCTTCGCTCAAATCCAGCGCAACTTCCTGTAACGCTTCATCGCTGTTGGCGGGATCCATCTGGTAACTGAACTTGTCGGCTTTGCCGAGCATCTGTGTGGCACCCACGGCATCCCGGAACGGATTGTACAAACACGATGCATATTTGGCGGAGTAGGCCATGATCCGGGTGTTGCAAAAGCCCTGCGCTTCCAGTGTTTCGCGGATGGCGCCGATACGCCCATCCATCATATCCGAGGGTGAGACGATGTCAGCGCCGGCTGCGGCGTGGGACAGGGCCTGGCGTTGTAATGTTGCGACAGTGTCGTCATTGACGACGTACCCGGTACTGTCCAGCAGACCGTCCTGGCCGTGACTGGTATAGGGGTCCAGGGCCACATCGGTGATGATCCCCATTTGCGGCACCGCAGTTTTTATTGCCCGGATCGTACGTTGCACAAGGCCATCGGCAGCGTAACTCTGTGCCGCATCCTCGCTTTTACCGTCAGCCTCGATGTACGGGAACAGCACCATCGCTGGTATCTTCAATTCGGCGGCTTGTTCAGCCGCACCGACGGCCTGTTCAACACTGTGTCGTACTACCCCGGGCATGGATGGTACCGGTACGGCATCACCGGCACCTTCGCGAATGAAGATCGGCCAGATCAGATCATCTACCGTAAGGCGGTTTTCGCGCATCAAGCGGCGTGAGAATTCGTCTTTGCGGTTACGCCGCATGCGTGTTGCGGGATAACGCCTGGGTGTCAATTGGAAATCAGTCATGGCTAAGGGCTTCAGTTGCTTTTGACGCCGTCACTGGAATCAGGCGCAGGCGTATTGTTTGCCGCAGGTGGTGCCACAGGTTCGGGGTTGACCGGTACAACCGCCCCGGCCCGGGCTGGATCATTGCTGTCACTGCGAAACAGGTTGGTGACTGGCTCCATGGTACGGGCAATCGGATCACGATAGATATAGGTCGACCAAGTCACGGTAACGACCAGTACCGCAATCACAATGCTGGCCAAACCGCGAAACAGTTTGGATAAAATAGCGGTCATAAACTGGAACTCCAATGCTGCACAGGTCTGTATTGTAATCTGCTGGCCGGGGAACTTGCCAATGGGTGTGAATTTTATCCCTGCTGATAGCGATTGTCCTCGGTAGGGTTCCTAATTTAATATTGAAATCCCCCAGTTCTCCGCTGGCGCGTCTTTCCTTAGGGCTCTGGTCAAAATAAATTTGCCAACTTGAACGCCGATCCATTCCACCTGGCTACGTTACTCGTCAGTTAAATAGCTCGCTATTCGCCTTCCTCTTGCCTTGCCAGGTGGGTGTTTCAACGCCCAAGTTGACAAATTTATTTCGACCAGAGCCCTTACTCAGCAGTCGCGTTGGAGCGAGAATGAAATATACAACGGTCGGAGCCTTATATGGGCAACCC
>CAZAWX010000334.1:0-3809 GCA_964488985.1 uncultured Ectothiorhodospiraceae bacterium | reverse complement strand
CTCAGGCCGGAACTTCGCGACGTACGCATCGGCACCGACGTTGTGTCCATGGGCTTCGTTATGCTCTCCGGAAAGCGACGAGTGCATCACCACCGGGATGGCCTTGAGACGCTCATCCTCCTTGATCTTGCGCGTCAGCACAAACCCGTCTATTTCCGGCATTTCGATGTCGGTAAGCACGGCCTGAACCCGATCCGTCACGGGTATGCCCTTGGCCTCGCACTCTTCCCGGATTGCCTGCAATCGCTCCCAGGCCTGTCGACCGTTGACCGTCTCTATGTAGCTCAGCCCAAGGTGCTCCAGGGTGCGCCGGACCTGACCGCGTGCGACGGCCGAATCGTCCGCGAACAGGACCGTGGCGTTTTGGCGTTCCAGCGGCGGAATGTTGGCAAACAACAGATCATCTTCGTCGTAAATGTCCGCGGTGTCGGCCAGGACCTGCTCCACATCCATAATCATCACCAGCCCCTTGTCTTCGATCTCGGTGACCGCTGTGACCAGCCCGCCGTGTCGCTTGACGATCATCGGCGGTGGCGGTTTGACGCCTTCCCAGGTCAGGCGCTGGATGCTGTCCACCGCGTGCACCAGGAAACCCTGAGCGTTCTGGTTGTACACGGTGACAATAAGAAGCCTGGGTTCATCTGCTGCTTCTACCCCGCAGTAGGTATTTAGGTTGACTACCGGTAAGGTCTGGTCGCGCAGCCTGACCATGCCTTCGACCGCCTCGGGCATGTCCGGGGCTCGCGTGATCGATGGCCGGTGCATGACTTCGCGCACCTTGAAGACATTGATGCCGAACCACTCTTCCCGGCCGCTGGCAGGATCCTTGCCCAGACTGAAAAGCAGCACCTCCAGTCGGTTGGTTCCCGCCAGGCGGGTTCGTTCATCGACGTTCTTTATGGATTGTGACATGGCAGTTGGTCCTTGGGTGCCTAGGCGTCGACTTTGAATTGGCCCACCTGCGACTGCAGGCCGCTTGCCAACTGTGCCAGCTCCGCTGCCGCGCTATTCAACTGCTCGGTCGACGTGGCGATGTGCCCCGATTGGTCCTTTAGATTGACGATGTTGTGTGCGATCTCTCCGGCCACCGCTGTCTGCTCTTCGGTCGCCGTGGCAATCTGGCCGCTCATCTCATCCATGTTTTGCACCCGCCCGGTAATGCGCTCAAAGACCTGATCCACCTGCTGGGCCAGATCGACCACGTTATCGGCCTCTGATCGGCTGCGGTTCATGCGCTCTACGGCCTGCAGTGTGCTGCCGCGCAGTTGCTCCACCGTTTGGCGGATCTCCTCGGTGGACTCTCGGGTGCGGCCCGCGAGCGTGCGTACTTCATCGGCCACGACGGCGAATCCTCGGCCCTGTTCACCGGCGCGGGCCGCCTCGATGGCGGCATTGAGCGCCAGCAGGTTGGTCTGTTCAGCGATAGCGTTGATGACTTCGACCACGGTATCCACCGTTTCGCTGGTCTGACCGACCGTGTCGATCACATCGGCCGTCTGCCTGAGGTCTTCCCCCAGGGCGCTGATGGCGGCCAGTGCCCGTCCTTCAGCCTCGCGGCCTTGCGTCGCCTCATTACGGGTCTCTTCGGCCGCATGAGCGGTATTGGAGACGTTGCCGGCAACCTCCTGAAGGGTCGAAGTCATCTCATCCATCGCGGTCGCCACCTGACCGGTCTCCGCCAATTGCCGCTGGACCGACTGTTGATTCTCACTGGTGACCATGGTTAGCTCCTCGGCCGCAGTAGCAAGCTGTGTCACCGAAGCCTGAACGGTGGTAATGATGCCCTGCAGCTTCTCCACGAAGTGGTTGAAGTTTCCAGCCAGCTCGCCCAGCTCATCGCGGCTGTCGTCTGGCAGGCGCGCAGTGAGATCACCGTCACCTTCGGCGATCTCCAGCAGCAGGTCATTGGTCCGGCGCAACGGCCGCAGAATAAAACCGCCTACCAGCCAGGTGGCGGTGCCGCCCAGCAGCACGGCAATCACCATGACGAGTCCCACCGCCCATTCACCCTGGTTCATCTGGTGATGGATGTGCTCGGCATGTTCACTCAAGGATTTCTCCACGCTGTCATGCAGGGCTTCGGCGGCCGACATAATCTGCGGGCCGATTTCGTCCATCTTACGGATGCCGGCGTTGCGCTCCCTGATCGCGGTAACAACGCCATCGAACCCCTGCTGGTATTCGACTAGCAGCGCCTGCACCTTGTCGCCCAGGGCGCGCCGCTGCGGGTCCTGCAAGAGCTCGTGCATTTCAGCCAGTTTGCCCAGCATGATCCTGACTTCCTGCTCGACCCGTTGACGCGAAGCTTCATCGTTGTTCATCAGGTACTTGTAGACATACAGGCGCGCTAACAACAGGTGGCGTTGGGCGACGCCCGCCTGGAAGCCGGCTTCGATATCGCCGTCGCGGTGCGCCGTTTTCATGACTTCCGACAGGGTATCTTCCATTGGTGGACCATTGGCGTCCAGCTTGGTACTCACCAGTTCGTGGCGACGCGCCATGTTCTTGACCACGACCTCTCCGAACTGGCGGCTGTATTCATGGTGCAGCGAGGCGATTTCCTCCACCAGCTGGCGTCGCTCCGGATTGGCGATCGACTCACGCGCCTTGTCCAGGTCCGCCCCACTGGCGGCTTCTTCGGCACGGAATGCCTCAACAAACTTTTCATCGCTGGTCTGCAGATAAGACTTCAGGGTCAGGCGTTGCTGCAGGATATCCGTGAGAATGGTTGCGGACAGGTTGGCATCTGCGGACAGGTCTTCCGTGATAACGCGGACCTTGTCGTTGACTTCTTTCTCCAGGTACACACTGAAGAGGCCTTCCCCCAGCAGCGCCAACAACAACAATCCGGGCGCGAACCAGATTTTCACCGCAATCGATATATTATTCATCCAGTTGAACATTTTTTTCCTCACACATAGAATATTGCTAACGGTCTAGTATCAAGGCTGTCAAACCCCTTCACTGTACAAGGCTATCGGTCTTTAGGGGGGGGGCTTTAATTGTTTTTAAAGGTAATGGTATGAGCGCCTTTCTTCTCATAAGTGAGGCTGTTGAATTGCACCCAAAATTGACCCTCATAGGATCAAATATGAGTACAATTCAATATCCTCGATGAGGCACAGTTATTTAGGTCACATTAGTCCCATGCAGTTTGAGCTGGGCCGATGTGTGGAAATACTTGAGTGTCTACTGTGCTTGGGGAAGTCCAAAGACCCATGGCGCAGTGAGAAAACCCCAGGGATACAGTAGGCGTAATCTAATGACTACTTAAAATTTAAGGGGCTCTAAGCGTTACATGATGGTTGGATTGCGGTTTACCATGCTAAATGAAACGCCCTGTGCGGAGCCGCATGCAGGTTGTTGTGGGGACATGGGGTTAGAGACCCCCGTTACCCGATTAGCGGCTTGTTGGAGTGATTGTGTAACCATGCTCCTCTGCCTGCTCAATAAAATCGTTAATGTTGTCAGATCCCCATTCTGTGCTTACTGCGATAGTGCAATTCAGATAATTCAATAATTTCAATGTCTTTGATGAAATGCCGTTTATGGCTTTTATTGCCATATTTTTTCTTTATATACGACAATTCATTAAATATGCCAATTGAACCCTGGAGCGTGTTCCCCGCGCAGGCGGGGATATTCTGACGATCAGTATAAATCAGCCATGTTCTCATCCAAATATTCAAGGCCCAGCTTATTGAGTCGGCTTGCTAATGTCGGTGGCTCATCTGCAAATAACCATAGAAAAGGCTGGACTTGATTGATAAATGATTGCATGCCCTTCTCGCCAATCATATTTGTTTTAT
>CAZAWX010000333.1:0-3827 GCA_964488985.1 uncultured Ectothiorhodospiraceae bacterium | reverse complement strand
AGTTGGGTGAACGTGTGCGCCGGGCCGCGCCGGTGCGCGATATCGACCGTAACGGCGCACGTTATGCCCTGCAGATGGAAGACGGCAGCGTGATCGAAAGCGAGACCCTGATCCTGGCGGCGCCCGCCCACGCGCAGGCGAAGATGTTGAGGCGCTACGCGCCGGCATTGGCCACCCTGCTGGATGAAATACCCTACCCGCCGCTGGCGGTATGCTGTTTCGGTTATCGCAAGGCAGTGGTGGGTGAGGTCCTGGATGGTTTTGGTTTCCTGGTGCCGTCAAAAGAGCAACGCGCCGTGCTCGGCACCATCATCGACTCCAGCGTCTTCCCCGCACGGGCGCCCGATGGCTGCGTGTTATTGCGCTCGATGGTCGGCGGCGCACGCTCACCCGAACTGGCATTGTTAGCGGACGAGCAACTCATTGACCGTGTCAGGTCGGATTTACGTGACATCCTCGGCCTGAGCGCGGAGCCCGATTTCATACGGATTTTCCGGCACCAGCGGGCCATCCCGCAATACGTGGTCGGTCACGCCGCGAGACTCGAGGCCATCGATGAGCTGGTGCGCGGGCACCCGGGCCTGGTGCTGACCGGCAACGCCTTCAAGGGCGTCAGCCTGAACGACTGCGTGGTTAATGCCTGGGAGACTGCACAAACGATTGGGCGAAGCGACACGTAGGTTGCACTTTTTTCTCTTCGGTCGAGCGCAGACTGAACCGGGCTTTTGTCGTCAAGCCTGCAGTAGCCGCGCCGCCAACAATGACTGCATATCCCGGCGCCCATCCGTAACCAGGTACACATAGACGCGCTGGCCTTCGATGCGATAAATCATTCGGTATGGCTTGAAGAAAACCTCACGGTAATCCCGAATGCCAAGTTGCAGAAGTTCTTTGGGGTATGCACCACGTTGCGGGAACCTGGCAAGACCGTCCAGGGCCGCTTTGATTTTTTTCAGTACATGATCGGCTTTTTTTATCGAGTCGTGCTCGCAGATATAGTCATCAATCTGCTGGAGATCGTGGAGCGCGTCGTCCGTCAGGAATACCGCATGAGTCAATTATGTCGTTTCCGGCTTTGACGAATAGGTTCAATGGCGTCTTTGGCTGGTGTCACGCCCCCGTTTTCAACCTGGCGCCTGCCCAATGCCAGTATCTTCAACAGCGCCAGCGTTTCCTGGGTTGCTTCATAACTTTCGATATCCTGCACGATCATTTTTGCCTCGCCGTTTTGAGTGATAAGCAATGGCTCACCTTGTTCGCGCAGCTGCAACACGATTTCGGATGCATGAGCTTTTAGATAGCTTATTGATTTTACGTTTTTTGAGAGTTTCATTGCAGTATTCGTTGGCTGGCGCTTGTCAAGACTGAATATGGACTGAATTTAGTTGGTAGTCAAGCAATAGATAGCCCAACAGCACGCATGAGTCTGACATCTGCTTGGGCGCCCAGGCGGGGCCTCGCCAAACCAGACGACATCCGGTCTGGCGAGACCGCGGGGGCTTTGATACCAATTACAGACCAATTCAGGTTGGGCACGGAAGCCTTGTGGGGTTGCAAGCTCTTTCATAAAACAACCCGATGGGCAGCGCATAAAAAGTCAGTGCACCGTGCTTGAAAGGCAGTATTTCCTGCCCGGTATAAAACAGGATACCGGTTTCAAACGCCTTGCCGGCAAATTCAGCCAGTTTGACCAGTCCCCTGAAGTCCCGGGTCTTCACGCTCGCGGACGCTTTGACCTCGATGCCAATAATGTTCGCGTTACTTCGCTCCACCACGATATCGACTTCATGCTTGCGCTTGTCCCGGAAATGAAATACGCCAATGTCTTCCCGGGCCCAGGAAGCCTGCTTGCAGCATTCCATATAAACAAGGTTTTCCAGTAATCCACCATAGTATTGGCTTTTCAGCAATTGCTCTGGATTGCGAAGGCCGAGCAGATGGCAGGCAAGCCCGGTATCGACAAAGTGGATTTTTGGCATGCGTACTGCCTGCCGTTTCGCGCGGTTTTTCAAATACGCTGGAACCCGGCACACGATGAACATGAGTTCAAGTATCTCAATATAGCCCTTTACCACCTTATCGTTCAGTTCAAGATCATTGGCGATATTGGAGTACTTCAGCAAATTGCCGCTCAATCCGGCCAGGTAAGGCAACATGGCCCGTAATTTCGAATGATAGTCACCCCTCGCGGCATGCAGGCTTTCAAAGTCCTTGTAAAGCCGCCCTTCCAGGTAGGATCTAAACCAGACCTGCCTGGCGCGCGGGGATTTGCTCTGCAATTCGGGAAACCCACCCCCCAGGATCATGCCGGCAAGCTGTTCGCGAGAAGTAAACGACACGGACCCTGAGCGAAAATCGCCGGCCAACAGATAGTCGATGACATTCAGCGGGCATCCGGACAGTTCGCTGAGTGACAATGGGTATAGTTCCAGTCTTGCCATATGTCCGGGCAATGCTTCCTGCGTGCGGGCAGAACGAAAAATATCAGCCGAACCAGTTAACAGAAACTTGCCCCGCTCTTCGGGTCCGAGGTTGTCCGAAGCTTCTTTAATGGCCGGAATCAAAGCCGGGGAATACTGGAACTCATCCAGCACCACCCGCCGGGAACCCAGTGAGCGTACAAACCCATGGGGGTCGCTATCCACGGAGGCCAGCGTGGCCTGATCGTCCAGTGTGATGTAGCCCATACTCAAACGCCCGGCAATCTTCCGCACCAATGTGGTTTTACCGGACTGCCTGGCACCCGTGAGGTACAACACACGGAATTCCCCGAGTAATTCTTCGATGATGGGTTGCAGGCTCCGAGGGTACACAAACTTACCTTGCAGTAATACCTAATACGAATAATACCATATTCTAATACGAGATATACAGTTATCTAATACGAAAAATAACAAGGTCAGAGTAATCACGTTCGACGAATTGCCGGCCAACCACCGGAAAGTGAACCCCGTTGTCCGCTGCCATGTCGGGTTTCTCCGCCCAGACGCGTTCGCCATTCTCGATCATCGGGAAACGGCTCACGCAGGTCCGCCGGTTTGGCACCAGCGATTCCCAGTAATGCAACGACCTGCAGCGAACCGCGCCGCGGCCCCCACATCACGTCATTTACACCCATATCCACCCAACCGGCTGTTTTGCCGGGGTAAGGCATATTTGTTATAATATCCGGGTAGCGCCGATTTGATTTTTCAGCTTGCGGGCGCTTAATAAATGCAGCTAAAGCGGTTTTCGTATTTCTGATTCTGAAAACCTGCTTTGGCGTGAGCTGAGCGGGTTTTTTATTGCCTGCCCAAGACGGTTGACTGGGCCTGCCAGGTGGCAAAACCAGTCCGGCATTTGATATCCAGATTGTACGCCGGGGCACCCTGCCCGAAGTACTAAAGAGGAGATATCTCATGAGTAATGAAAATCCCGCCTATGTAAATGAACTGGTGGTTACCTTTGAAGGGGATGACCAGAACAACGTCAGCTGGAAAGTCAGCGCGGATGATGCGGTGACCGACACCCTGCATGCCAGCTTTGAGGACCTTGCCCGTGCCGGCGCACCGTTATCGGCACTTGGCATCAGGGCGCTCTTCGAAATCCTGTGTGAAAACATGGTCACCCTGGCACTGGAGAAAGGAAACCTTTTCCAGTTCAGAGAGCATGTCCGGAAACACAATGAGCGTAGCCTGCTAATGGCAGATGACATTGAGGTTGAGGTCGATAGTGACACCGCAGAAGGTGTAGTCATTCACTAGCCAGGAAGCTCACGGAAGGAGGCAACAGCTATTGTTGTTGCTTCCTTTTTGTGGAATCACCAGGTTGGTAAACCAACGGATTAC
>CAZAWX010000332.1:0-3837 GCA_964488985.1 uncultured Ectothiorhodospiraceae bacterium | reverse complement strand
ATTAATAATACAGGTTATACGCTAAAATCTTCTATTAAGCCTGACAATTTAAATGAGAAAATTCCTTCACAATTTTATCCATTTTCTTTCCTAATTTGTTCCTTAGACTTACAAGGTGATAGAAGTTATCATTCTGATTTTATAGCAAAAAATAGAAATTCAGCTTATTGGCATGTGTTTTGCTCTATCAATAACTAACTGACTAGGCTTCGATGATCGGATCAAACCGATTTTTTAAATATAGAATTATAGGAGGTTAGTCATGAAAGAACTATTCAAAAAGGCATTGGTAATGATAACTTCTTTCATGGTTCTCGGCTTGGGGGTAACTGCTAATTCTCATGCACTGGAGGACCATATTGGAGAATTTAGAAAGGATGTTGGTTTAACTTCGGAGATGTATTTTAACACAAAGTTCTCCGATTATGTTACAGGTACAGCTACCATTGTCAATTTAGGCCATTCCTACGAAGCTGAATCTTTTACCGATATCAACGATTGGACAGCCGATAACTACACGATCAAATCACCTGTTTCTATTGAATTGAATTGATAAGAACTTGCTTTTTCAGAGCGGAATGTGCCATGTAATCTAATGAAACCCAATATGTAGTAGGGTCAAATAAAAACCGCAATCATCGCCCGGCAACCAACGATTCGATCTCAAAAAATTGGATAAAAAGCCGGGATGTAGGGCGCAAGAAAAGCTGTCTGCCCGAGTGTGGTTTTTAAAAATAGGACTCTGCAGGGTAATTCGGATCGGTGATGTAATTCTCAACGGGATTTCACAGAAGTCTAACCTGATCCGCAACCACTTTCAAAGAACGCGCGTTCAGGTGCCGCCTTTTTTGAACCGCTCAATTTCCGCGTCACGCAGACGCTCCGATTCTGCACGCAAGCGTTTAATTTCAGCACGAAACTTTATTTTACCTTCTGCAGTGCCATTTCCCCGCGGCAGCGCATTGACCGCATCCTGGTATTCCCGCAGATAGCGTTCCTCTATTTCGATAATCTTGCGCTCCTGGGGTGAGGCCTCCGCGTAGCGTTGCGCCTTCTCCTGCTGAACCTTCAAGGCCTTCTCGGCGTAAATCAAGCGCTGGCGGTTAAAAGGGATGAAGCGATCCGTAACTTCGCCAAGGTACTCTCCAGACTCATAGACCTGGAGCAGTCTCTGGTACCAGCGAATCGCCGCCGCATAGTCCTGTGGCAGACCGTAGCGCCCCTTCTCATAACCAAGCGCCAGGGTCCCCAGCGCCGGAAGATATCTCTGCTCTGCCGCAGCCTGCAAGAGCCTGGTCCCGCGCTCGGGGTCACGACGCATGATCCCCACTTGGCGTTCATAGCGGGTCACCAGTTGATACTGGGCTTCGGCATAGCCAGCCTCAGCAGCCCGCTCGATCCACACCAGCCCCTGCTGCCGTAGGGCCGCCGCCGGACCGCTGACCAGCATCTGCCGCCCAAGCTGATACTGTGCCTGCGCATCACCCGCAGTGGCACGCTGCTGCAAGGTCACTGGTGACTGGTAATCGCCACCGGCAAGCTCGAACAGCCGGTCGAAATATTTCAGTTCCCCGCGCCAGTAAGCTTCCTTGGCAGGGTCGGGACCAGTATCGCCTTGCCCATCCCGGTAGGCTACAACCAGGCGCTGCACCAGTTCCTTGGATCGCAGCAGGTCTACTGGATAACCGAAGCGTCCACTCTGGTAGGCTGGAGCAACATATTCAAGCGTCTTGAGATGGTTCTGAGCAAGCGCCTTTGCCCACCAGCTTCTGCCACGCGGCAGATCTGCAGTCAGGCCGTGACGACCGAAAAGTAAAACTTCACCCACCTCATACTGTACCTGTGGGTCACCCTGCTCCGCAGCCTGCTCCATTAACGCCAGGCCTTCGGTCAGGGTTGCCGCAGTCGCCCCGTTTGCCCCCAACAGCTCGCGGCCCAGCTGCGCCTGTGCCTGCGGATCGCCCTGGTCCAACCTTTTCTCCAGGTCCGCAATCTGTGCGGCAGCGGCGCGTCGCGAGGAAGCCATCTGCGGGTTCTTCGTCAAACCATGGAGGCCGGATTGGTAAGCATCGGCCAGTAAGTTGAAGAGTTCAACGGCCCGCTGCGGGTCGCGTGGGAACCCCTCGGAGCCTCTCCTGTAACGCCGGGCCAGCTCACTCATCGCCTTGCCATGCCCGTTATCAACGGCCTTTTCCAGCCAAATCCGGGCCTGTTCAGGATTCTTGTTGATGCCCAGGCTGTTTTGGCCATATAGATAATGACGCCCCAACTCGTACTGGGCCTGCGCGCTGTCGTTCTGAGCCGCTTTTATCAGCCAGTCATTGGCCGACAACGAAGATTCGACTTTCGGCGCAGATATCATCAGCTCCAGATATAGCTGATACTGAGCATCGGCCATTCCGCCTTCTGCCGCCACCTTCAGCCAGCGCAATTTTTCTTCACGTGAGCGCGGATGCAACACCAACTCCTGAGCCGCCTTAAGGTGTCCCTGTTCAGCTGCCCGCACCAGCCAATTCTGGTAACCGGAGGCCCCATAACGCGCTCCGGACTCTTCCTTGATCACCATGGCCAGATGATATTGCGCCGAGGCAATCCCCAACTCGGCCAATGGCTTGACGAAGAGCATGGTGCGATGAGTCACGCAGAGAGACAACACCAGGATCAAGACAACGCCCACCAGTATCCGGCGGCGCAAACGCCGATGCCAAAGCCACTTCTGTTCTGTGATCACCCCGTGACGGGCGACCCGATGTTGATAAATCAGCAGGAACAGAAGGAGGAGAGCCAACCCTGAAAAATATGCAATGGAAACAGAGGCCGGGACCCGGAACTCGACCAGGGTATCGATAAAACCTGAAAGACTGAAAGCCGAGGAGCTGCCATGGCCCCCTGAGATAAATATGGGATTCAGCGCGCCGAAGAGACAGAGGATCAGGACCAGTATCAGGCCGGCCGTTCGCAACAGCAGATTCTGCAGTTTACCGATCAACATCGCCAACAGCCAGGCAAGCAGATACAGGACCACTCCGGCGACCAAAGCCGGAGCCAACAGAAACGCGGCGAAAGCCAGTGAGTCGAAATCGGAGTTGAAGAGGCTGGCCAGCCCGCCCGCAAAAAGAAAGCTGGCCGGGGCCAGGCCCGCGGCTACCCCCATATACCAGGGAACCGGTACCAGGTGGTAAAAGGTCAAAAAGAGAAACAGACGAGCTGAGCCGCGACCGGCAGCTGGCATTTTGTGGGACGGATAAGTCATTACCTACCTCACTAAAGAGAACTGCGGGGCTGACAACGGCGATACAAATAGACGCTGTCTTGATCTCCCTGGTGCTCTCCCTGTCATGATGACAACCGCCTATCTGATTATCGGCCCATTTTTCATACGACGATATTCGGCTATGGTATGATCGCAACGTAGTTGGATATGAGCAGAGATCTTTCCCAACGGGCCACGACAAATGACCTCACAACCGGAATTCGACAGCACCGCCCTGCTTGAGTTGGCGGCCATGCGCATGCCATTCGGCAAGTTCGAGGGGATGCGTCTGATCGACCTTCCCGAACCCTACGTGGTCTGGTTTGCCGGCCAGGGTTTTCCGGAAGGCACACTGGGCCAGATGCTGCGAACCGTCTACGAGATCAAGGTCAACGGCCTCGAATACCTGTTTGAGCCGCTACGTTAACCCACGCCTCTTACATCACAGGTGAGCACTTTGAAAATACGCAAACCGACCCCGTCTCAACGCCCCAAGGTCTATGCCCTGCTGCGCAATGCCTTTAAGCAGAGCGTCTACGAAGCTCGGTTGATCGAACAACTGCATCAAAACGACAAAACTCTTC
>CAZAWX010000331.1:0-3838 GCA_964488985.1 uncultured Ectothiorhodospiraceae bacterium | reverse complement strand
CAAAACCCTTGTTCCCGCTCTCCCTTGCAACCCCCACTCAAGGGGGTGTGTTATTGGTTTTGCCAAATCACCTCTTTGAAGCCGGGCGAGACAATTTGCAGTTTGCCATCCGTTGACAGGTTCAACAGCGATCCGGGAATGGCGCCGCTTGAGGGAACGGACCAGAGTTCGGCTCCGCTTGCGCTGAGGGCGATCAATCGCCCGTCTTCGTTCATGCGCATCCGGTCGATATCCGCAAGGTTCAACCCGGGCATCCGGTCCAGGCCCCATTTATAGGACAAGTCTGCCCGGGCACTTTTGACCACGAAGTTTCCGTCGTTTTGCAGCTCCATGAAGAAATTCCGGAATGCATAGAGCTGGGCACCAGCAAGCGGTTTTCCACCTGCCATGGTCGGCACCTTGTCAATGTTGCGTACAGCGAACACGCGCGTACCTCGAGGCAACTCTTGTCCGGGTTTGATCCCTTCAATCGACCAGATCGCGTTGCGCGATGTCCAGATCGGTGGACCGTTGCTTTCGGGATCGAATAGAACCAAAGTGCCATCTTCGGTCAAATCCATTTCTACACCTGACGGCGCAGATGTGGGGGCTGTTGTGCTCCAGATTTCGTTCTTGTTGCTATCAAAGGCGACCAGACGATCGCCGGTGAACGCGACCATGTCGGCCTGCTTGTAGTTGACACCGGGTTGTTCGTTCAGCCCCCAAATGAACATGTCGTCAGAGGCGCGCTTGATCACCAGGTTGTTGTCGCTTTGATGCATCAAGTACATGCCCATGCCATTGGAATGATACTTGTTGTCCTTGGTCATGAACTGGTTCTTGCCAAGATGGCCCACATATTTCCGTGAATCTGCCGGTGTTTCGGTGAATTCAGTCGATGCCGATGCGCTAGATGCGTTAATCGCAGGTGCGGTCATTGGTGCGGCGGAAGCAGAACCAATAGCCATCAATGGTGGGCCTTGATCAGGCACATCCTTGCCCAAGCCGATGACGCACAGCACGAGGGCAGGGTCGTTTGGTGTTTGTGTGCAACCGACACCAACAGCGGTCATTCTTGAATCGTTCACAATGCCCCGATGTCCACGGTTAAACTTCTTTGAATGGGGATCGTAGGTGGAGCCAATTTGCCATTCATTAACGCTAATCCAGAATGTGTAGATCAAGGCTTTAGGATCGAATTCGCCCGTCTGGCTGCTATGGGTGAAACCAATGGCTTCAATAGTCGCGGCCTTGATCATTTTGTATCGTTCCACAAAGTTGCCGTGCCTAAGCGCATTGTTTTTCGCCATCTGTGGTGCCCAAGCACGTACGACTTGAGCAAGCGAGTCAGACCATCCCAGAGCATTGAGCTTTGGTTGAATTTTGGCTTCGGCGATGGATGCCTTAAGGTAATCTGGCGGGCTTGATATGGGGGCTCTGCTTGGTAAAAGATATGTACCCCAGCCATTGTCCTTACGCGGGTGCGCCAGCGACGCCTCCAAATCCTGTACAATAACCTCTGGGTGTTGGCGAAGATAGCTGAGTGTCTCGGCAATCTCACGTTCCAGTCTCGGCAGATCCGTCACTGGTGCATTGGCCTGCGCGCGCAAAGAGACCGTCAAGTTTACGATCAGCGCCAAACTACACATCGCCAGTATGGCACTAAGCCGACGGACTGAATTGCGGAAGTGCGACAGTCTCCGTTTTTTCTTCGAACTATCCAAGTTTCGCAAAAGCATTACTGGCGCTTCGCGCTCCAGCTTATTGGTTGCATGAAAAATCATAATAAGTTGCCTTTTAAAGTTGCCTTTTAATTTTAATTAAGCCCCCTCCATTGATAAGTCATCAGGGATGAGGGACGACCTTCATCGTAATCGTCGCTGCGGGAGCAGTCTTTCCGTTATCGTTTTTATTAGGCCAGTATTTGCCTTTGATCGTTGCATCATCCACTTTGGAGAACAACAGCAATTCGTTAGGCAAAGCGAGGCGATTCACCGCCCAGGTAGACACCTTGCCGGGTTCGGTATAATGGTACCTGATCGTGTCGCAGGCCGGGGTCTTGGTGCCGAGACTATAGCAGTAGTGACCGGATTTCCCGTCGATGGGCTTGGGGAAGTAGAAGACGAGATTCGAGTCCCGTACCTGAGCCGATGGACCGCCGTTGCTGAACTCCCAAGTTCCTCGATATTCGATAAAGTTGTTTGCCGGCAACTGGCGACCATCAGATGTCCGAATCATGCGATCGGACGCCCCATCGGTAACACCATCTCCAGCCTCCACATGCCCACACGGGACAGCACCGACTTCCTCAACAATAGAGCCGTTCAGAACCACATTGATCTTGGGCACGGTGATATTGGCACAGTTATCCAGGTTTGTTACGACAATTCGATTCCGTCCGGCCACGACATAGTCTTTCAGGTCCGACGTTCCATTTCCTTGCAGTGGAACATAGCTGCCTGGAACAACGATGCCATTTTTGTATTGGTCGTTGAAAATCGTTATCCGCGAGGCATCATCCATATCGCTATTAGCAAAGGAGATGCTAAATTTATCCAGTTCGTATTGCTCGGGAATATTTACGTAGGTTTCGAAATAGTTATACTGAGCAGATTCCAAACTGCGGCAATCTCTTATGCCTGCATTCATTTGACGGTAGAAGTACTCCTTCCCGTCTTTAGTCTCCAGGCTAACTGGCGTCCAGCGATCAGCTTCGACTGGAATGTTCGCGCTATCGAAATAGGGCTCGAGGCTCTTTGCAATCACCTTGCTCGACTTGCCCTTGAGCTGGTCGATCTCTGTGCGGTTTACCATACCTGCGGTCTTTTTAATCGCAATGATACCGTCGCCTTTCGCCATTTTCCAAGGGGTGTAATTCACGCTTGTTTCCGAAGAACCAGCAGCTATCTCGGTACAGTCCGGTGATTGGTGACCACCAGCTTCTGTTGGAACGTCTTCTTTGGTTACAATCGCCCCAGACATACACGCCTTGATGTTGCTGCAATAAGCCACAGTATGGTTGTCGGATTCATATCCGCCCCCACCACTTTGGTAAAATTTAACTTTATCGAAGTAACCGCCCGTGTAATAGAAGTTGACAAAGGCATATTGCTGCGAAAGGTTTTTATTCTTCATGCTGGGATTGCCGCAGTGAGGCTTGGGGGCCTTGTCAGACGCGCCATCGCAAGAACCCAATGCTTTGATGAGGTCTTTTGGTTTGTACGAGCCAACTTTTACATCTCCGCGATAGAATTCGAGTTGGTTGTTTGCATCCAGCGCCGAGAGCCAGAATCCAAAATAATTGACACCTGGCACACCGTTTTTGCTGAGTTCCAGCGTATATCCAGCCTTGTTACTGGTGACTGCGTATTTACCTGTTGCTTTAGCGCCACCGTACTTGTCGGCATTTTTTAGTGTCAAACCCGTGTAGGTTCCTGTAATCTTCCTTGCTGTGCCAAAGTCCGTTTTGTATGAACCATTGCTTACATTTACATGGTCGAAGGTTTCTACGCCGTAAATCGCTTTGCCCATATAAAGTTTGGGGCCCGCTTCCATCACGTTCGTAGTTTCGTAGGTAATTTCAAACGAGCCAGCACTGGCAATATTGCTCAGTAAACAAACTACTGTGGCGAAGGCCGACATAAAAAAAGGTTTAAGTTTCATAAATATTGCCTTGTGATAATGTATTTGGGTAGATGGATATATGAATAGGTAATTCGACAGCTCTTTCCGACCTATCCTCGGGCAAACGGTACCCGATGGCGGTCTGTTTGGCAAGGCTTTTCATTGTTTCCTCAGGGCAATCGCATTAAAATACCTACTCGCCCATTAGCAGTTTTTCCAAATAATCATTATCCCA
>CAZAWX010000330.1:0-3839 GCA_964488985.1 uncultured Ectothiorhodospiraceae bacterium | reverse complement strand
TTTTGGAGGATTGGGCGCTGGACTGGGTATCCACAGCTAGAACTGATGTCGGCATGGTTCGTGATCATAACGAAGACGCCCTGCTGGATAGGCCTGATGCCGGTTTATGGGTCGTCGCCGATGGCATGGGGGGGCATTCAGCCGGGGATCTTGCCAGCGGCATGCTCGTCGAGCGCCTGGAATCCATCGAACCACCGGAGGATCTGAATCATCTGCTCGACACGGCAGAGAGTATCGTCCTGAAGGTCAATTCGGAACTGCGAAAAATAGCCAAGGAACGCGAAGCCCACATGATTGGCAGCACAATCGTGTCTCTTCTTGCCTTTGACGATTATGCCCTGTGTCTGTGGGCAGGAGACAGTCGCCTGTACCGGTTGCGTGGCGATAATCTCATACAGGTCAGCCAGGATCACGCCCTCGTTGCAGAACTGATGGAACGCGGGGTCATTACGCCTGAACAGGCCGTCAATCATCCCCAGGGGAATCTCGTTACGCGCGCAGTCGGCGCCAGTGATACCCTGTACCTCGATCTCGAGATCGTCCAACTAAAGCCTGGGGACCGGTTTTTATTGTGCAGCGACGGCCTCGATAAAGAGGTGACAGATGCAGAAATTAAACAGGCCATGCAGGACCACCCTCAGGCAGGATTTGCAGATCCCCTGGTGGAACTGGCCCTGGAACGCGGGTCAAGGGACAATGTCAGCGTGATTGGGATTGAAATCTGCGGCCAGGCGGACATTGATGAAGAAGATGAGGACACCGTGCAAAAACCCGAGGATCAGGATGAAACCGTCCCGGGCTTCACAACAAACCGCAACCTGAACTGAAATAGATCCTGTGAGTGAACTTAAACAACTGATTGCAGGGCTGATCAAAGGTGATCGGTCCTATGAAGACGTCAGTCGTGCCTTGGCAAGTGCGGCCGCCAAATCGCCCGCTCAGGCCGATTCTATTGCTGAAATCCTTAAGGAAGCACGCCAAAACGGCTTGCCTCACCACATCTATGTGGCGCTGAGTGGCCAGGTTGGCCAGACGGACACACCCGCTTCAGGCACAGATCCAGATGCCACAGTTTTCGCTCCCGAAGATCAGGATGCGACAGTGTTTGCTCCGGAGGACAGCCAAGCCACAGTATTCGCCGATGACCAGCAAGACGCAACCAGAGTCGATCCACCCGCGCACGGTAGTGCCAGTGAAGACCAGACGCTTAATATCAAACCGGATCAGTCAAATACCACGGCGGCTGTCGACGAGGAGTTTGCCGATTTATTTGGCAACAGCGGCGAAGATGAGTCCTTCGATCCCTTCAGTGCCGATGCCTTGGCTGCGCCGGACAAAACAATCAAGACTGCACCTGTAAATGCAGATAGCACGTTGGTAGAGCCACCTGCCAAGGCAGATGGCAACAGCACTTTGGTGGAACCTGCCCCAACAATGGATGCAACTGCAGGCCAGAGCGGGACGGCGCCCACGGGTGCGGACTGGCCGACCACAGCCAGTGTTGCCCCGGGTGATCGTGCCGGGATAGATCGTGAGTTCCAGGAAGGCGATATTCTACGTGGCCGCTTTGAATTAATGTCAAAACTTGGCGAGGGCGGCATGGGCGCCGTCTGGAAAGGCAAAGATAAACTTAAAGAGGAAGCACGAGATCGTAACCCTTACGTTGCCATAAAACTCCTGCAGGGAGATTTTAAGAGCCATCCCGAAGCCTTTATCGCGTTGCAACGCGAGACTGCAAAACAACAAAGATTGGCACATCCGAACATTGCCACTGTGTTTGATTTTGATCGAGACGATTCCACCGGTACTGTATTTATGACCATGGAGGTCATGGTTGGACAACCCATGGATGCGTTTATGCGCAAAGTGCCTGCCGATGGGTTGCCCGAAGAAGAGGCCATGCCTCTCATCGAGCAACTTTGCATGGGTTTGGCTTATGCGCATCACAACAAGCTGGTTCATTCCGACTTAAAACCCGGCAACTGTTTTTTAACCACTGACAACACCATCAAATTACTCGATTTCGGTATCGCCAGGGCATCGAAAACAAAGGGGGATGAAGGTGGTGAAACCACCTTATTCGACCCAGGTACGCTCGGCGCATTAACCCCTACCTATGCAACCATAGAAATGTTCGATGCCAAGGATCCAGATCCCAGGGACGATATCTATGCCTTGGCCATCATGGCCTATCAATTACTGACCGGGCGGCATCCTTACGGCAAAAAACCTGCGCCAAAAGCACGCGACCTCGGACTTAAACCCGAACCCATCGCCAAGCTTAACAAGCAGCAGAACAAGGGCATCATGCGGGGACTTGCTTTCTTGCGTGAGGACCGCACACCAAGTGTTGAGGAATTCCTCGATAGTGTTACCCGTAAAAAAAGCCGTGCCGTGCCTATCGCAATAGCCGCTGTGGTTGTTCTGCTGTTGGCGGGTGCTGCTGCATATAACCCCATAATCAACTATCTCGATACACAAAAACGTGAAGAGGTAATGGCCGTTTTACTGCAACCGGGCCTGGCCAATATAAAGTCGGGTCTGGAACTTGCAAAATCCTTGGGAGAGGAACAATACGCACGGATATTAGCTGACGACCGCAGTGCCAAGGCATTAGCGAATTACATCGCCAAAGGTGATGACAAGAGCGTCAACAGCGGCTTGGCGTTGCTTGAAAATTACCCCCCGGACTGGCAGGCAAAAGTAAAAGAGGACAACACAGCAAAAGAAGCCATTCTTAATAACTTTAACAAACACATAGGTGATGAATTTTCACCTGAGAATCAAAGATATAACTTTGCCGGCGCAGACAATGAACTTAAAAAGCTGGAAAAATTATACACTGACTCTGCCCAGGTATTTCAGATTCGTAACGATTTAACCGACGCCAAGAAAAATACCCTCGCTGACCTTGGAGAGCGCTATAAAGCTCACGTTGAAGCAGGAGATTTAATACCGACCAAGGACAAAGAAGACATTGCTGATGTACTGGCCATCATTGCAAAAATTGACAGTAAGCATCGATTGTTAAAAGACGAAAACCTGCCCTTCCGGTTCAGCGGTGAAGTTGAAGCCGCAATGAAACTGAAAACAGATGCGGGTTATGCCCGTGCCGATGCTTTGCTTAAGGCCAGTACGGCTTATGCCCCTGAAGATGGAACGCTCAAGGGCTTGCGTTATGATTTGGATAAAATCATGACCGCTATTGCCAATAAAAAACGCATTGTTGAACTTGAGAAAACGTTGGCTGCGGCGCAACCGAATTTACGTGTTCTCAGTGACTATCAGAAGGTTAGAGATGAACTGGTGACGCTGGCTGATCTGGATCCTCAAAATAAGCTCCTTATTAGCTATCAGACGCGCATGAAGGACGCCTTTGATACTGAATTTAAGCGCCTGGTTACCGGCCAGCAATGGCAGCAAACTGAAGATCTGTTATTCAGTTTTGCGCGCCTGGTCAGTATTCCAGATCTGACCAGAAAACGCGCACAATTGAGCACGGCCGAAAATACTGCCGGATTCAAATTGGATCTAACCGTCCGCAAACCCAAGATTGAGGAACGGGTCAAGCAGATCACCGCCTTACTGGCAAAACCTGAATTCACTGTTGATTGGGAAACAAGGTTAAAAATACCGTATAAGGAACTTGTCGCGTTACAGCCATTAGGCAGTCCCGAACTGGAAAATGCGCGTGTAGAAACCGCCAAACTGTTTCTCAAAACAGCCCAGGAAGCACGTAAAGAAAATAATTTTAACAAGGCTCGGGAATTTGTTTCACGAGGCCTGACTTTTTACCCAGGCTTGACCAATTTCACTAACGAACAAAATGCCATAGCTGG
>CAZAWX010000329.1:0-3859 GCA_964488985.1 uncultured Ectothiorhodospiraceae bacterium | reverse complement strand
CGTCGGTGTCTGCGAACAGGTCATTTTCAAAATGCAAATTGAATGCCCAGCGTCCGGCTGCAGGCGCTCCCGTCGCTGTGGTACAAACGGCTATCGTGAGGCACGCAGCAAGGAGTTGCGGTAGTAAAATCGGCATGCGGATGGACATCGGATCCTTATCAGGCTTAAATCTGGGGCGGATGTGGCACGTCGCCCAAAGAAGTGAACAGACAGTGTAATGGTAAAAATTCTGACACCGGTTTACTACCTGATGGCACTGGCATTGGCGATTACGCTGTTATTGAATGCGTTCGCTGTGGCAGATCAGGAACGGGCCATTTCATTATTACAAACACCCGAAGAAAAAACCGATACGCTGCTCAAGAATCTACTGCAAAATTTGTCGCTCGGATACTACGAGGGAGCGAAAGACAAGGCGCGGGTGCGGGCACAACTGGAAGAATCTGCACGCTACCATCACGATAATGTCGTCATCAGCAGTATTGCGCTGGGCGCAGGCTCGTTAGTGTTTCTCGGGTTTTTGCTGCTGGCCAACCGGCGTGAACATCCCGGCAGCGCACAACGCCTGCGCCTGCATCTATTCGGGGTGGCGGCCATCTGTTTGTTGGTGGGTCTGTTTGCGCCGATGTTGACAGTGGTGGCGCAGCGTGAGGTTATGGTGCTGGGCAAGGTGGTGCTGCAATTTAAAAGCAAAAGTATTTTTGGCACTGTGTTCAGTCTCTACACCAGTGGCAATGGCATCGTTGCCTTGTTGTTGTTTAGTTTCAGCGTGGTCATTCCCATCGCTAAACTGGCCGTATCCCTGACCGCACTGCTGGCCCGCGCCCCAGGTACCCGCGATGCCTGCCGGAGTTTCGTCCATGCGGCCGGTAAATGGTCCATGACCGATGTCTTCGTTGTCGCTGTACTTCTTGCCTTTCTGGCAACCAGCACCGAGCAACTCACCGATGCCCGCCTGGGTCCCGGATTGTATTTTTTTGCAGCTTACGGCCTGCTCTCCATGATTGGAGGTCTGCTCATCAGACCGGCACGCCAAGCGGAAAATTGACGCAATCTGGCATGGACTCAGAAGCAGGCTTGGGTGAGAATCGCGCCCTGTGCCATCCCCACTATAAAGGATAATGGACATGCTCCAGACCGCCCGCGCGGTCTTGACCCTGCTCTTGAGCTACGGCCTGCTGATCGTGGCAAACGGTCTGATCGGCACGTTGTTGGGCGTGCGCGCCATCATTGAAGGTTTTTCCGCGCAGGTGACGGGTCTGATCATGACCGGCTACTTCATCGGCCTGTTTCTGGGGGCGGTACTGGCGATTCGCGTGGTGGCCAATGTCGGCCATATTCGCGCCTTTGCAGCCTTTGCCTCGGTGATGTCGGTCACCGCACTAGGCCATGTATTACTGGTGGATCCCATCGCCTGGTTTTTCCTGCGGATCGCAACCGGCTTTTGTATGGCCGGCATGGTTATGGTGGTGGAAAGCTGGCTCAATGAGCGTGCGGATAACCGCTCCCGTGGCCAGGTCATGGCGCTGTATATGATCACACACTATCTGAGCGCAGGGCTGGGGCAGTTTTTGTTGCCGCTGGCAGATCCGGCGAGATTTCAACTCTTCACCATCGTCTCCATCATCTATTCCATTGCCTTGGTGCCGATGCTGCTGTCGAGGGCTGCGGCACCCCGGCCAGCGGCACCGGAGCGCGCGAGTTTCAGCCAGCTGTGGGGTAATTCCCCCTTGGGCTTTGTTGGCGCAGTCAGTTCCGGGCTGAACAATTCCGCCGTCTACGCCCTTGGGGCAGTGTTTGCCAAACAGATTGGTCTGAGTCTGGCGCAAACCTCCATGTTTATGGCCTCGATCATTTTTGGCGGCATGGCGCTGCAATGGCCCATCGGCCGCTTGTCTGATCATATAGACAGGCGTTGGGTATTGATCGGTGTTGCTATGACGGCTGCTGTGGCAAGTCTGCTGGTAGCCCAGGCCACAGGAGGGGCGTTGTGGGTACTGTTTCTCGCCGCTGGATTATTTGGCGGGGCTTCTTTTACCGTGTATTCACAATGCATCGCCCATTCCAATGATTTTGCCGATCCGGATCGCCGTGCCCAGGTCTCCGGTGGTTTGTTAATGGCCTATGCCTGCGGTGCAGTGACCGGCCCGGTTCTGGCCGGGGCCATCATGCAGGCGTACAACCCACAGGCGATGTTTTACTACACCGGCGCGGTCAACACGGGTCTGGTGTTATTTGCCCTTTATCGCACCAGCATTCGTGCCACTCTTGAGGCCAGCAAGCGTAAAGGGGTGATTAATCTGCCCGGCGGCCAGTTTACCGCCGGCCATTTATATTCCGCACTGCGTGATCAACTTGATTCTGTACGCCAACGTAATTCCGACAATAAAAATACAGAGAAGAAATCACATCAAGGATCCGAGATATGAATGCACTGCTGCGTGGCTTTATAACCCTGGCGCTGTTGTTGATGTTGGGATTTCTCAGCGGTTGTGCCAGCTCAAGTTTTTCCCCCAGTACGAGCAAACAATACCCGGCCTGGGGAGGCAAGGTTGCTGTATTGAAGCAACTCCCCGCAGCAGGCAAGTACACGCTGATTGGAATTGTCCGTGTTCAAGCACCGAATCTGTCCAGTGACGAGCGTATGTACAGGCAGTTAAAGGAAAAGGCCGCAGCCCAGGGGGCGAATGCGGTGGTGCCGCAAGCGAAGATAAAAACCCGGTTAGTGAGTTCCGGTGGCAAGCAGCGCCTGTTGGTGGCCTATGCACTGCGAGTGTACCGATAAGTCGCTGCCGCTGTCGGTTATGGCGCTGTCTTCCCGAATGGTCCGCAGGCGTTACAATTTACTCAGCCTGCATTAATAATGCAGGCTAACGGCATTCACGTGCCGCCTAATCCCGCACCCGGAAGCAATCGCATGAACGAAGAAAATCGCAACGCCCTGGTCACCGGCAGCGGCCGCAACATCGGTCGCGCCATCGCCCTGCAACTGGCCCGTCAGGGCATGAACGTCATCATCCACGGCAAGAGCAATCGAGTCGATGCCGAAGCGGTGGCCGTCGAGGTTCGGGATCTTGGCGTCGAGTCCCACGTGATCCTGGGCGACCTGGGCGAGACCCAGGCGGTTGAGGACATCGCCCGCCAGGCGATTGAGGCCTGCGGCACCATCCAGGTATTGATCAACAATGCCGCCATCCGGCCCCGGAGCCCCTTCGAGGAACTGCGCTATGAAGATTGGCAGCGGGTGCTTAACGTCAACCTCAACAGTGCGTTTTTACTTTCCAGGGCCTTCGTCCCGGGTATGCGTAGCGCCGGGTTTGGCCGCATCCTGATGTTCTCGGGCATGAACGCCATCAACGGCTACGCAGGCCGCTGCCATGTGTCGGCCTCCAAGCACGCCCTGTGGGGCCTTTGCAAATCTCTGGCCAGGGAACTCGGTCCCGACGGCATCAGCGTCAACACCATTTCCCCGGGGCCCACCGCCGGCCAGCACCCCGGTGATCCAGACATGGCCGCCCACATCGCCAGCCAGGTCGCAAGAATCCCCCGGGGTCGGCTTGGTCATCCCGAGGAAGTGGCCGCCCTGTGCGGTTTTTTGTGCACCGAGGCTGGCGGCTGGGTATCGGGCCAGATGATCGCCTGCAACGGCGCCGCCCAAAGCTGAGGCACACCCCATACCTCTGGGACGCCTCGATAAGGGCTTCAACGCGCGTTGCATCCCATCTTCCGTGCGCGGTACGGCTACGAGGTGAATATGATTGGCCATCGGACAGCAGGCCAGGACCTCAACCCTCTGGCGCTCACTGTCTTCCTGCAACCACTCCAGATACGCCCGTCGGTCTTCATCGCTGAAAAACAC
>CAZAWX010000328.1:0-3880 GCA_964488985.1 uncultured Ectothiorhodospiraceae bacterium | reverse complement strand
AGTAATGTAGCTTTCGAGTTTGGTGATATTAATGCCGTTGGTGGCAAAACCGCCAGACTCACAACAACCCTGGCTCGACATCCATCCTGACGGCGGGGGTGATAATGCGCTCGAACAACTGGCCGGTGCTGCGGTACGATACCGCATTGCCGTGGGGCCGATTGCCGGTCGCAAAACCATGACCTTACACAATCCCGGTGCCGTGTCCGGCGAGAGCGCGCAAGCCAAGGTGCTGACGGCGGCGCGTGACGGCTTTTCCCTGAATGCGGCGGTGGCCTGCGAAGCCCATCAGCGAGATAAACTCGAGCGCCTGTGCCGTTACGTGTCAAGAGGCCCAATCGCACTGGAACGCCTGAGTATAGGGCCCGGCCTTGCCGACAATGGCTACGGTGTGCGCAGACTCGGGAATACGCCGCATCAGCACGATGATGCTGGCGATCAGGGTGGCTTAATCCAGGCTTGCCTCATCCCCCCTGATAATTAGTTGCTGGGGGTCACAACGGGCACGTGCACGTAGCGCGTCAAAAACTTCAAACACAGATATTTCCTGAGATGAGCAAGGCCATTGCGGTCAGTCCTTTAATCATGATCTTTGTGATGGCATCTCTTTTCGTGATGTTCTTCTTCCTCGTGGTGCTCCTGGCCGCCAAAAAACGACTTCACCTTGTCCACTAACCCCCATTCCAGTTTTTCTCCATACGGTCATCATCAAAATCGCCGGTCTCGGTAACATTGGTATGGCAGGCACCACAATTGGCCTTGGAATTAACCTCGGGATCAGACCAAACTCGGGAGCTCAACTCGTCATGTTTACGCAGGAAACGGGGGGCCGTGGTAATGCGATCCGGTGCCTGTCCTGCAGACAGCCCCTGCTGCCATTTGCGTGCAGCGCGCAAATTGCTGACATCTGAGGCGTTGTTTAAGTAATAACTCCGCAGCGACCTCACTGTCACGGCGTCGAGACTCGCATCCTCGCCAAAGTGATCGCCTAATTCGCTGAAAATCCGCTGCCAGGATTTGCGCGGCAACATCTGCGGAAAATAGGCCATATGACAATCACCGCATTCGCTCTTCACCTCGGCATCCTTGATGGGAGGAAAGCGCTCCGCCTGCACCGGTGCGACCAGTGGTGCCAGCAAAATTATAATCCCGATTAATTTTTTCATCATCGTCACCTATAGCGTCTGCATATACGTTATGAAATCACCCTTCTCCACGGCACGGCATTCGCGCCCGAGAACACTCTTGCAGTTACGCCGAAACCATTTGGCGACCTTTTTGGCCTTGGTAAAACGGATGGGGTTTTTGGCAACGGCCATGGGCTTAATGAGTTTTCCAGCGCGGGTTTTTCCGTTGGCCCGAGGGTCCTTGCTGTGACAGGATGTACAGGCCGGGGTTTTTGGTTTGCCGCCTGCATGCTGGTCCAGAAACAAACGCTTTCCACGCTCCGCAGAAAAAGCGCTAAAGGTGGCATCGTCTGCCTTGGCCTCGGCGGCGAAGCCCGCCAGGATGGCATCACGAGCCGGGTCCGCCTGGGCCAGCGCGTGAGTCCCCAACAAGGCAATCAGGGCTAGCGTCATATATCTGTTCATTTTTACTTCTCCTTAATATTGATCATCTGGTCGTCAAAGCGACCGCTGTCTGCATCCGCATGGCAGGCGGCACAATTGTTCTTGCTACCGTTGTCGGAACGGGTGATAGACGACAATTAACTGTAAGCCTTTCGTTAAGTCATCCAGGGGGTGGCCTGGCTGCTGGCCGCCAGCACACTGCACAGTATCAGTAAGCCGATTCGTATCATGCTGAGAACTCCATAATCCATGTTAAGAGTGGGTTGAGATTAATTGGGAACATGCATCGCATTGTCTTCGAACAGACCCTGGCGGGCATCCCGGTGACAGGCGGCGCAGTTCGATTTGCTGCTCACGGATTTACGCTTCCAGATTGAGGCGCCGATCTCATCGTGTTTGTGTTGCCAGTAGGGTGTATCGGTGATGCGTATTGGTGTGGTTTCAGGATCGGTGCTGGCGTTAATCTTTCGTGCCGGCTCGGACATTCCATGCTCGGCTGAGTTTGCAAGTGCGAATTTGAGCAGTGTGTTAAGGTCTGGTTTGTCGAGAAATAAATCTTCCCCAAAATGATCGTTTTGTTCGGCAAAGATTTTTTTCCAGGAACGTGCCGGCAACAGGCTGGGGTGAAAGCTCATATGACAATCTGCACAAGTCTCCTGCCAGAGCGGGGATTGTTGCAGCGGCTTGCTCGTAAAGGAGGTGAATGGATTTAATGTTGCCAGGGATTTTGTTATCCCCCCCTCGCCATTGAAATGCATCAGCGCAGCGGCGATTACCACGGTCGTCAACACCATAACAAGGCTGCCCGGCACGCCCAGCTTGACACTCACACTGCCCTTCGGTGCGTCTTTGTGACCGTGCAGCATTGATTTGACCAGATTGACACCGGTCAGCCGACTGTCGACTACCACCCCGGCAATATGCACAAAAATAAACGCAATGAGTAAATTACCTGCGATGCTGTGCAGCCAGTTGGCAATGGCGCCGAACAGTGGCGAGATATTCTGGGCAATGCCGTGCTGCTCTTCGCCGCCGAGCAACAGCAGGCCACCGAAAACGACAACAGCGCAGCCAATCAGCATGATCAAGACACTCCAACTGCCGGCGGGATTGTGACTGAGATAGTGTTTATGGCGCCCGATCAGCAGATCCAGAAGATGTTCCTTAACCTCCAGATAGGAGAAGGAAAATTGCGAAAAGCGGGAATAGTGCCCACCGACAAAACCCCAAAACACACGAAACACCAGCAAACCGGCAATCACTTCGCCGGTCAGGACATGTAATTTCAGCGTCTGATCTTCGCTACTGACGGCGGCAACCAGAAATGCCAGCGCCAGCGTCCAGTGAAACAAACGGGTAGGTAAATCCCAGACTCGAACCCGGATGTTCGCTTCTGTATGGGACGTCGGTGTCTTACTTTCGGTTTTCATATCCACTTGCTGAGCCTGCTGGCGAAAAGTTTAGAACTGCATGCGCTGTTATCGACCTGTCTGGCAAAAAAGTTTAGCGCTCCACCCTTACCCTAACCTTACTGTCCGCAAGAATGTGCATTGCAGTGAGCCGGTATTATCCTTGCGACGGATTCATGCGGTATGGAGAGAGCCGATGCACGGTAGCGGTACTCCTGTGCAAATCAGTGCGCCCGCCTTGTTGTGGCTAGAGTTCCTCACCATGGTCTGGATTGAGCTTGCTGTAATTGCGCAAAACTTCACCCGAATACGAGTCCTGCCATGAGTCATGATGTCCTTGATCGGCCCGCACCACAGATCACGCTTGAGGCTGCCATGCAAATTGCCCGTGAGGTCTTCGCTCTGGAGGCCGAGGCGCACCCATTGGTGGCGGAGCGGGATTGTAATTTCGAGTTACGGACTGGAACTGCCGATCGCTATGCCCGACTTCCTCGCCCGTCTCGCCGCCTTGGTGCCGCGCCCGCGCACACATCGCGATGGCCGCGATGATTTCAGGGTTGGTGCCCCTGCGGGTGGTGCCCGGGCAGCGCCAACGCTCTCGTTGCATTACGTTCCAGAGTCAATTTCAGAGCATTAAAGGTGCTGTGCTTGCTTGGCTCGCCCGCAGGTAGCACAAGTAGGCCTTGAACCGGTGCTCATGTCGGGAGCTCCGTAACGCTAACAACATACCGATGAATTTATTTTTATTCCTGGCCAATGCCCGCGAAGGACTTCGCTGCCTGGCTAAAAACGCAATAGGGCGGGCACCGATAATTTATTGGCCGGACGAGAGCGCTAGCGCTAGCGCGAGCGACGAAATTCATGCTGGGGGTAAGTGCCGAGGATCTTCAGCTTGGCGGA
>CAZAWX010000327.1:1608-3893 GCA_964488985.1 uncultured Ectothiorhodospiraceae bacterium | reverse complement strand
GAGAAAATTCCTGCTCAACGTACAGACAGTACGCCTTCGCAGGAATTTCCTCGCGTGCCTTGTAGCTACAGCCATTTCGGCTCTGGCCTCCTGCTTCGCTCTACCTCCCCCTTCCCTGGGGTCGTCCACTCCCTCGCTCGTGCGTTCATGAATAATGCAGGTTAGGGCTATTTTTTCCGTGCCCATTGCGGTGCAATCCACTACGCCGCGCTACGGCGCTGTGGCGCCACGATCTTACCAAGCCATTCCTTCAGATCATCAGCGCCACCCACGCGTTTGCCATTAACAAACACCTGCGGGTAACTCGTCGCAGTGGCCACTGCGCGTAGAGTCTGGTCTGTGTAATCACGATTTAAAACCAGTTCCTCGAATTCAATTCCGGCATCATGCAACAAACCCTTTGCCTGCACGCAAAACGGGCAACCTTCGCGGCTGAATACTGCGACGTCATAGGGTTTTCCGGCCTGCGGATCGATGTATTCAAGCATCGTGTCCGCATCAGAGACGACGAACGGATCTCCGGGGATCTCCGGTTCAATAAACATCTTCTCAACAATGCCATCACTGACCAGCATCGAGTAACGCCAGGAACGCTTGCCGAAACCAAGATCTTCCTTGCCGACCAGCAGCCCCATGGCATCGGTAAATTCACCATTGCCATCGGGGAGAAATGTCAATCGATGCGCATTCTGGCTACGTTGCCATTGCGACATCACGAATGCGTCATTCACAGACACACAGATGATTTCATCAATGCCCTGGGCAAAAAACATCGGTGCAAGCTGATTATACCGAGGCACATGGGATGATGAGCAGGTGGGCGTAAAAGCACCCGGCAATGAAAATACAATGACGCGCTTACCGGCGAAAATCGTTTCACTGCTGAGATCGATCCATTCGTGATCCCTGCGTGTTTTAAATGTGATACTTGGGATACGTTGTCCTTCACTGTTATTAAACATGTTGTACTCCTTTAAAGTTGATCGTGCAGGCATTCTAGGGTTGGCAGATTTATAAATAAAATGGTTTAATTAGATGGTTATATTCGAATAAATCGATTATGAATTTACCCACACTCAAACAACTGAAATATTTCGTGGCACTGACACAAACCCGCCACTTCGGCCGCGCAGCCGAGATCTGCTTTATCTCCCAATCCGCTTTCAGCAATGCCATCAGTGAACTGGAAGCGTTGTTGGACGTACAACTGGTTGAGCGCACCAACCGCTCCGTCACCATCACCGCAACGGGCTTTGAGGTCGCCGCCCAGGCCCGACTTTGCCTGCGTAACGCCGAAACGCTGGTGACAATGGCCAGCGGCGGGCGCGAACCGATGAGCGGGGAGTTGCATCTCGGCGTTATCCCGACGATTGCCCCTTTTCTACTGCCCCGGGTACTGCCACGACTGAAGCGAAAATATCCGCAATTACAGCTTTACCTGCGTGAAGATCAAACCCAACGCATCCACGCCCGCCTCATGGATGGTGAACAGGATTTGTTGTTATTGGCCCTGCCCTTTGAGTTACCCGGCGTTGAGGTGAAACCGCTGTACCGGGACCGGTTCACCCTCGCCTATTGCCAGGGAACAGCACGAGTAGATCCGGCTCATTACCGCTTCAGCCAGTTGGATACCGGCAGTATCCTTTTACTTGAGGATGGTCATTGTCTGCGTGACCACGCCCTCGCCGCCTGTAAAATCCGCAACACGCAAAAGGTTCGCCGCTTCGCGGCCAGCAGCGTCTTGACCTTGATTGAAATGGTCGATGCCGATCTCGGCATTACCTTTTTACCGGAAATGGCCGCCGGTTCCGCCATCCTTCGCAACACACGGGTTAAACTGCAACCACTTTCCGACAACAGCTACCGCACCATCGGCCTGGCCTGGCGCAAAGGCAGCCAGCGCACGGAAGAGTTCGAATTACTTGGGAAATTTCTGACCGACCATCACTGATGGTTAGCTATCGAGTTCACGGCTTATGAGAAAACAACAAATAGGTCCCTACGGCACCTGGTCCTCGCCCATAACGGCACAAATGTTAGGCGGACAATCGGTGCGCCTGAGCGGGCTGGGCTTCTTTCAGGGCCAGGCGTGTTGGCTCGAGGGCCGGCCCTGGGAGGCGGGACGCACGGTTCTGGTCCAGGAAGAAACGACTGGACAACACACGGATCTGCTCCCGGCACCCTACAATGTTCGCACTCGGGTACACGAATATGGTGGCGGGGCTTTTCGTCTTGACGAGGGGCGCATCGTCTTTAGCCATGATATCGATCAGCGCCTCTATCTT
>CAZAWX010000327.1:0-1508 GCA_964488985.1 uncultured Ectothiorhodospiraceae bacterium | reverse complement strand
TATTTGACAATAAACGCAACACCGTCATCTGTGTCCGCGAAGAACATCGTGACAAGGGTGAGGCCCGCAACGCCCTGGTAGCAATTGACCTGAATGACGGGCAGGTGAAAATCCTGGCCAGTGGCCATGACTTTTATTCCAACCCCTGCCTTGATCCTGAAGCCGACTCGCTTGCCTATCTGTGTTGGGATCATCCCAACATGCCCTGGGACGGCACTTGTCTATGGCGTGCCACAATAGGCGACGGTGGCTACCTGGACAATCCGCTAAAAGTTGCCGGTGGCCTTGAGGAGAGCATTTTTCAACCCCAATGGTCACCTGACGGCCAGCTTTACTTTGTCAGCGACCGCAGCGGCTTTTGGAATATATACCGCCAGCAAGCGACTGGGGTCGAACCCGTTTTGCCCCGAGAGGCTGAATTTGGCTTGCCGCAGTGGCAATTCGCCATGAGCACCTATGCCTTCGCTGCGCCGGGAACGCTGGTCGCAGCCTGTTGTGATCAGGGGATCTGGCAGGTCCTGGCGCTGGATATGGAAACCGGCACAGTGCGCGACCTGCCGACAGAGCTAACGGCGGTGAGCGAAGTCCGGGCCACCGCAGGCAACGCCCTGATCCTCGGCGCCAGTGCGTGCCAGCCGCAAAGTGTCATGGCATGGGATCTGCACACCGACAGCGTGCGTTGTATCAAAGCCAGTTCGGACACCGGCCTCGATAACAGTTGGATTTCAAGCCCACAAAATCTGCATTTCGAAAGTAGCGATCAAAGCACCGCGCATGGTTTTTTCTACCCCCCGAAAAACCCGCAATGCACGGCCCCCGCGAACGAGCGCCCGCCCCTCATCGTCATCAGTCACGGCGGCCCCACCGGCGCCACCAGCGCAGCCTTCAGCCTTGCCATCCAGTACTGGACCAGCCGTGGCTTTGCGGTGCTCGATGTCAACTACCGGGGCAGTACCGGCTACGGGCGCCACTACCGGGCCCTGCTCGATGGTGGCTGGGGTGAGGTGGATGTTGCCGACTGTGTCAACGGTGCCCGGGCATTGATCCAGGCGGGCAAGGTCGATCCTGAGCGTGTGGCCATCCGTGGCAGCAGTGCCGGGGGTTATACAACTCTTGCCGCATTGACCTTTCATGATCTGTTCCGCGCCGGGGCCAGTTATTACGGCATCGGCGAATTGCAGGCCCTGGCGCGCGACACACATAAATTTGAAGCCCGCTATCTGGATCGCCTGATTGGCCCTTATCCTGAGGCCGCAGCGCTTTACCACCAGCGCTCCCCCATTAACCATGTCCAGGATCTGTCCTGCCCGGTGATCTTTTTTCAGGGTCTGGAAGACAAAGTGGTACCGCCAAATCAGGCTCTGATGATGCGCGATGCCCTGCGTGATAAAGGCATCCCGGTAGCCTGTCTGCTCTTCGAAGGCGAGCAACACGGCTTTCGCCAGGCCGGTACTATTGTCCAGGCCATCCAGGCGGAGTTGTATTTTTATGGCCGGGTATTTGGCTTT
>CAZAWX010000326.1:0-3914 GCA_964488985.1 uncultured Ectothiorhodospiraceae bacterium | reverse complement strand
CGAAAGCGTGGTGTGCGGCGGCTTAATTGACTGCGCACACTTTGATCCAACGATACTGTCGGCAACAAATCGGGTTGTTGTGAAAAAAATTTCTTAGTTACTAAACGCATATTATCTCTCCTGTAAATATTCTTGATGGGTTCGAGTGAGAATAGATTACAGGCGCTTTCTTACAATAGGCTTACTCAATCCACGGCTAAACAGCACAGTTATGTATACCCGTTCTCATTTCACCAAAGAAAATATTCACTCAATGAAGGATGGGGCTCAAATCTGGATATTTTTCCTGCAATAAAACTGACGCGTAACAGGAACTCTACTGAACAAATAATTCGATTAACGACTATTCCGACGGCATATTTTTAGATTTGAACCCATTAGAGCGGATAAGAGGGGCCGCATCACGAGTTCTCGATAGCAACATTTGAAAGACCATTTGTGCACCGGTACGGAACATGGTTTCGGCACTAATAAGGTAGAACTCCCACATGCGGCAGAACCGCTCATCATAAAGATTGGCGATCTTCGCCCGATGCTGCTGAAAGCGCTTGTTCCATTCCACCAGCGTATCCGCATAGTGAATCCGTAAAACCTCCACGTCACTGACCCAAAGGTGTTGGCGCTCGGTGGCAGCGAAAACCTCTGAAAGCGCAGGAGAATACGCCCCCGGAAAAATATATTTGCGTAACCATGGACTGGCAACACCAGGAGGACTCATATGGCCAATGGAATGCAACACGGCCAAACCATCATCGGGCAATAAATCAAAGACATGCCGAAAAAATTCATCATAACGGCTTACGCCGACATGCTCGAACATCCCTACCGAAACAATCCGATCAAAGGGGCCTTGGACATGCCGGTAGTCGCGAAGCTCAAACCGTACCCGGTGCGATAGTCCCGCCGCCTCAGCACGTTCGGTAGCCAGGCTGTGTTGTTCTTCCGACAACGTCACCCCCAGCACCTCGACATCGGCACAACGCGCCAAGTGCAACGCCATGCCACCCCAGCCACAACCGATATCCAGAATCCGCTGGCCATCAGCAAGGTTCAACTTAGCGGCAAGCAGATTTTTTTTATTCTCCTGGGCTTGCTCCAAGGTATCGTCCGGGGTGAGGAAATAAGCACAGGAATACTGCATGTCGTCATCCAGAAACAACTCATAAAGTTGTCTGGAAAGATCATAATGGTGAGCAATATTTTCCTGTGCCTTACCAACCGGATTGTATTGTTGAAAGGAGCGCAACAGTCGCGATACACGCCGCAGTACCTGTTGCATCGGGTAGGCCGCCATGCTGGAACGGTTCAATGAAAACAATTCCAGAAAATCCGTCAACGTACAGTCAACAAAACTAATGGTGCCATTCATGTAACCTTCGCCAAGGTTCAATTCAAAATTCCGGAACAGTTTTAACGGCAAATCGGACTCATGAAACCGCAATGTCACAGCGGGCGCCTGGGTACCAAAAAAATGATGCCGTTGCCCGGCAGAATCAATAATTGTCAATTGCCCGGTTTGCACGAAACGACTGAACATATTTTCCAGCAGCCTCATACCGAGGCGTTGGGCGGGAATGAATTTAGAAAACATGAGCCTCTCAAGGTCAACGTGATACTAAGGGCGCCGGCCATCTGTCAGTAGACAATCCAGTCGGCAGCGAAAAATGCCAAACTCGCATTCAACAATTAATTACCAGCATTGTGTGTTCCAGTAAAGGGCTTTTGCCCGATATACAGGGCGGTGACTCTCAAATACACAATCAAGTTGCGTTATACGTTATGATCGCGCGCCGTTTCAGCGATGAATTCAATGTTCGTTTTGAATTCGAATTTTGCATGTAGCAGGTATCACAGCAACATTTGGCAGCAACATTTTGGGGAGACTCTAATGCACATTAATACGCCGTATCTTCTATTTCTGGGTGACGCCCCGGATCAACTGGCTGCCAAAGTTGCCCAGGGAATCGTTGACTGGCGTCCTGATAATGCGGTGGGTCAATATCGCCTGCCGCAGTGCAAGGCTGACCTGGGCATCAACGATATGAGTATTGCCACTGCAGTCCAGGCCGGTGCAAAAACCATGGTTATCGGTGTCGCCAACCGTGGCGGTGTGATTGCCGAGAGTTGGATTGAGGTCATGTTGGAGGCACTTGATGAGGGCCTTGATGTTGCTGCGGGCCTGCATAACCGGCTTGTTGATATTCCGCAACTGAGCGCGGCGGCAGCGCGTCTGGGCCGACAGTTACACGATGTACGCCATCCCCGAGGCGGCTTTCGTGTTGCCTCAGGAGTCAAACGCAGGGGCAAACGCCTGTTGATGGTTGGAACGGACTGCTCCTGCGGTAAAATGTATACCGCCCTCGCCATTGAAAAAGAAATGCGCGAACGCGGTATCGATGTCGATCTTCGCGCTACAGGTCAAACCGGGATTTTAATTGACGGTGCAGGAATCTCCATCGATGCCGTGATCGCAGATTTCATTGCCGGCGCTGTGGAGGCACTCACCCCGGATAACGCTGAAAATCATTGGGATGTGATTGAGGGCCAGGGCTCACTGTTTCACGCATCCTATTCCGGAGTCACCATGGGCCTTATCCACGGTGCTCAGGCCGATGCCCTGGTGCTGTGCCACGAACCGACGCGGACCCACATGCGCGGCCTGCCCGAGTACTCCCCACCCGATTTGGAAACGTGTATGGAGCTTAATTTACGCTGTGCGCGACTGACCAACCCGGAGGCGAAATTCACCGGGATCTCGGTCAATACGGCCCACCTTGAAACCGCCGAAGCCGATGCCTATCTCAAAACTACCGAAGCCCGGTTTCAGATCCCCTGCGTGGATCCGTTTCGCCACGGCGCCGGGCGCCTGGTGGATGCATTAAGTTAATGACGACCCTTAATGTAAGAACACAAACCTGGCCGATCCAGGGCCAGTTCGCCATTTCCAGAGGGACTCGAACTGCTGTCGATGTTGTGCTTGTCGAACTGCTCGATGGTAACCATAGGGGCCGCGGTGAATGTGTCCCCTATGCCCATTATGGTGAATCCCTTGACAGTGTCGTCGGCCTGATTGAAGCGTTGAGGGAGGAGTTCAATAACGGCCTTGATCGCACCCGCCTGCAACAACATCTTCCCGCTGGGGCAGCACGCAACGCATTGGACTGTGCATTTTGGGATCTGGAATCCAAGCGGGCCGGAAAACGCGCCTGGGAACTGGCTGGAATTTTCTCGCCTGCCCCGCTTACAACGGCTTACACTCTGTCACTGGACAGTCCCGAAAAAATGCACGCAGCTGCGCGAGCCAATGCGCAAAAACCGTTGCTGAAATTAAAATTAGGCGCTAGTGGTGATCTGGAACGAGTCAAAGCCGTTCGCAAAGGCGCCCCGGATGCGCGACTCATCGTCGATGCCAATGAAGGCTGGACCCTAGACATGTACCGCGAACTCAGCCCACGCCTGGCTGCCCTGGGCGTGGAGATGATCGAACAACCCCTCCCGGCCGGGGACGATGGAGACCTTGGCGAACTGCCACATCCGGTGCCAGTGTGCGCTGACGAATCCTGTCACGATCGCAGTTCTTTGCCAGCCATTATCGGCAAGTACGACATGATCAATATTAAAATCGACAAGACGGGTGGTCTCACCGAAGCACTTAAATTACACACAGAAGCGAGTGCTGCAGGACTCGGCATCATGGTCGGCTGTATGCTCGCCACATCTCTGGCTATGGCGCCGGCCATGCTCGTTGCGCAAGGAGTTCAGGTGGTGGATCTGGATGGGCCGTTGTTACTGGATAAAGATCGGCATAACCCCATTACCTATAACAACGGTCTGATGCAACTTCCTGCCGCTGAACTGTGGGGTTGACCATCTAAATAGCTGCGCATAAATCCACTTCAGAAAATCGCAGTGGG
>CAZAWX010000325.1:0-3927 GCA_964488985.1 uncultured Ectothiorhodospiraceae bacterium | reverse complement strand
AACAATCACCTCAAAGGGCCATGACGGGTAATGCAGACATTTGATCATGTCATCGTTGGCGGTGGAATTGTCGGTGCCTCGATTGCCTGGCATCTTGCCAGCGAGCGAGCTGGCAAGGTGTTGTTGTTAGAGCGCAATGAACTGGCCAGCGCGGCATCGAGCCGGGCGGCAGGTTTGGTGTTGCAGGTCAGCGCTAAAAAAGCCAAAACGCCCCTGGCGAAATTGACCCGGGACACGCTTCCAAGGCTTGAGGATGTGTTGGGTGAAAGCGTTGGTTTTCATCCGGTCGGCAGTCTGCGGATTGCTGCCAGTGCGCAAACCTTGACTGGCCTGGAGGCCATGGTATTGGTTGCCGCTGAGCATGATATTGCCGTGCAATGGCTGAGCGGAGACGATGCGCACAGTGTTGCGCCGTGGCTTGATCCTGCGGCGATTGAAAAGGCCGCTTTTTTTCCCGGCGACGGTTATGTCGATCCCTATCTTTTGACTATGTCCTATGCCCGGGCCGCCCGTCGTCAAGGCGCGGTACTGCGGCCGCGCACAGCGGTCACGGACGTGCTGATTGAGCATGGCCGGGTTCTGGGTGTGCGTACCGACACAGAGCAGATTGCCTGTGCTAATGTCATCGATGCTGCGGGGGTCTGGGCCGCGCTGGTTTCGGCCCGTGCCGGTTACCCGATCCCGATGGCGCCAGTGCGAAGCCACTACTGGATAACACCGCCCAGCAGCGAGTATGGCGGCGAGCAGCCGGTCACGGTGTTGCCGGATGTTGCGGCCTACACGCGGCCCGAAGTGGGCGGGTTGTTGCTTGGGATCCAGGAGCCTGCGTCAGCGACCTTCGATGCGCGGGATTTGCCCGCTGATCCGGATGCCTTCTCGCCGAGTGCGGATGATGGCTATTGGGACGCGCTGGCAGCGGCAGCCGAACCGCTTGCCCGGATCTTCCCAGGGATCATGAAGGCGCAGTTTTCAAGCTATATCTGTGGGCTTTCAGCCTATACGCCGGATGGCGAAATCATTCTCGGGCCGGTCCCGGATGTGTCCGGGTTCTATGTTGCAGCGGGTTGCTGTGGTTCGGGTGTGACGTTATCTGCGGGTCTGGGTTCGGCCGTAACCGATACGGTGATGGGGCGTCGCACAGGCTTTGATATCGAATGCTTCCGCCCGGACAGGTTTGGTAAGGTGGATCCGTTCAGCGCTGCTTTCCGTGCCCGTTGCGCGGCGGCCAGGGCGGCAAAATCCGGCGGTAATCTGGTTGATCAAAATATTGGGAATGAAAAATGATGAGCAATGTGCAAAAAGGATATGGATCATGTCTGTGTGGAAGCGTCAGCTTTACTGCAAATCACATCGAGAAAAGTATCGGCGCATGTCATTGCGACATGTGTAGAAAATGGGGCGGCGGGCCATTAATCGGAGTCCATTGTGGGCACGATGTGTCTTTTTCGGGACTGGAGGACGTTTCGGTATATCGCTCTTCGGAATGGGCGGAGCGTGGTTTTTGCAAACGGTGCGGCAGCCACCTGTTTTATCGGTTGAAAGCAAACATGCATCACTTTATCCCCGCAGGTCTGTTTGAGGATGAAATTCAGTTTGTATTGGCACGTCAATCGTATATAGACGCGAAGCCCTCCTGGTACAGCTTCGCAAACAAGACACAGGATATGACCAGTGCCGAGATGAAAGACAAATACGGTATTTCATGAGAACGGACCATCCGGCGGTTGAGATGTTGTCCGGGTTGTACGGTTGCGTAGCCTCTACTGAGCCGTGACAATGCGGCTATGTGTTTTTTGTAAACTTTGTATATTCACGTAAAAGGTGCAGACGAAATGACCGCCAGAGATAACATAACGACAACTGACAGCGGCTATCACTGGGTCGGTACGCGCCAGCTTCGCCCCGACGGGGTGGACAAGGTGACCGGGCGGGCACGCTTTGGCGCGGATCTGCAAATGGCGAACATGTTGGTGGGGAAAGTTTTGCGCAGTCCCCACCCCCATGCCCGGATTGTTTCCATCGATACCTCAAAAGCCGAGGCGCTGGCGGGAGTCAAGGCGGTTGTGACCCGGGATGATTTTCCGGATTTACCCTCCGAGATGGTCCCTGCTGGTGAAATGATGGTCAATTACCGGGACATCACCCGTAATGTCATGGCCCGTGAGAAGGTGCTTTATGAAGGCCATGCCCTGGCCGCCGTGGCGGCAAGAAGCGCTGCGATTGCGCGCCGGGCGCTGGCTCTGATTGAGGTTGAATACGAGATATTGCCCCATGTGATCGATGTCATGGCGGCCTGCCGTGACGATGCGCCGCTGTTGCATGAACAGATGTTGACCGAGGGTGTTGAACCTGCTGCGAGCAAACCCTCGAACATTGCCAAACGTGTGGCATTTTCCCGGGGCGATCTGGAAACCGGGTTCGCTGCGGCTGAAGTGATTGTGGAACGCGAGTTCACCACCCGTCCGGTGCACCAGGGCTATATCGAACCCCATGCCTGTGTGGCCAGCGTCGCCCAGGATGGTTGCGCTGAACTGTGGTGTTCAACCCAGGGGCACTTTATTGTCCGCGGCCATTGTGCAAAATTGCTCGGCATGGAGATTTCCCGGCTACGGGTGACAGCTTCGGAAATCGGCGGCGGCTTCGGTGGCAAGACCGTGGTGTACCTGGAACCGCTGGCGCTGGCCCTGTCGCGCAAGGCCGGATTGCCGGTAAAAATGGTCATGAATCGCGACGAAGTGTTCCGCGCCAGTGGCCCCACGTCCGGGGCGCACATGCGGATCAAAATCGGCGCCACCCGGGACGGCCGAATCACGGCGGCGGATGCGGTGTTTTATTATCAGGCCGGCGCCTTTCCGGGCTCACCGGTGCAGCTGGGCTGCATGTGCGCCTTCGCGCCTTACGATCTGGAAAATGTCTGCGCTACCGGTTATGACGTGGTCGTCAATCGCCCAAAGGTGGCGGCCTACCGGGCGCCGGGTGCGCCGATGGCCGAATACGGCGTCGAGTGTGTGATCGATGAACTGGCCGCCAGCATCGGCCTGGACCCCCTGGAGCTGCGCCTTAAAAATGCCGCTAAAGAAGGCACTCAGACCGTCTATGGCCCGAAGTTCGCCACGGTTGGCCTGGTCGAAACCCTGCAGGCCGCGAAATCCCACCCGCACTACAGTGCCCCTCTTGGCCGCCATCAAGGTCGGGGGATCGCTTCGGGGTTCTGGTTCAATATCGGCGGTGAAAGTTGCGCAACCTTGAACCTTGGTGAAGACGGCACGGCGCAAATGGTGGTTGGGACTCCGGATATTGGCGGCTCGCGTGCATCGTTATGCCAGATGGCCGCAGAGGAATTGGGCACAAGCCCGGAAAAGATCCTGCCCATCATCGGTGATACGGCCAGCCTGGGGTATACCTTTTTAACCGGAGGCAGTCGCGCCACTTTTGCCAGTGGCATGGCGGTGATTGAGTCGGCGCGGGATCTGATCACTAAAATGCGTGAGCGGGCTGCAAAGATCTGGGATATCCCCCTGGAAGCGGTGGTGTGGGAGGATGGTCATGCCCGGCCCGCCAGTGATAACGCAGGAACCTTTGCGCCGCTGTCCATCGCTGAGATCGCTGCCCTGGCCAATAAAACCGGCGGCCCACTGGTGGGCAATGCCGCGCTCAATGCCCAGGGAGCAGGACCTAGCTTCGCTACGCATATCGTGGATGTTGAAGTGGACGTCGCCACGGGACAGGTGAAAATTATTCGCTATACGGCCATACAGGATGCCGGGCGTGCGGTGCACCCGGGCTATGTCGAGGGGCAGATGCAAGGTGGAGCCGTGCAGGGGATCGGTTGGGCACTCAATGAGGAATATATCTACGGCGATGATGGCCGTTTGCAAAATTCCGGCTTTCTCGATTACCGGATCCCGGTTTGTTCAGATGTGCCGA
>CAZAWX010000324.1:0-3954 GCA_964488985.1 uncultured Ectothiorhodospiraceae bacterium | reverse complement strand
CCTGCGCCAATACCAATCACAATCGCGCCAGGCAGCGTGCCAAGGGCGGACGTCACAAGCCCCACACCAACCACCAACAGGCTTATCCCTGCCAGCAGATAACTCCAGCGCGGTGGCCAGATATGCGATTGCGCCTGTCCCGGGGCGTGTGGATCCGGAGCGCGCAGCCAGCTGCGCAGTGGTTCCAGCCCCTGTTCCAGGGCCTGTAGACGTTGCTCTTGCTCCTTTGTAAATTGCAGATCCTCCAGCACCCGTTGCCGGGCGTTATAGGCATCCTTCGCAATGGCAAGGCGTTGGCTTTCGCGCAAAAATGCAAACAGCCCGGCATCATCTTCAAGCGACAATTGCTCTTTTGCAGCATCATCGGCGGGTGTATCAGGCGATAATTGTGGATCCGCAAGCTCGCCAAACACCCGCTGACAATTTCGTGCCTGTTCCGTCGCCTTGGTAACCTCCTGATTCGCCTGGTCTAACCGGCGCTCGATATCGGCAAGCTTTTTGGCCCGTTCGCGCCAACTGCCCAACACCGCCTCGTCGAGGGTTTCATCACGCCCGCTGTCACTGACCGCCTGATTGCATGCAGCCAAATCACGCTCCAGCCGCAACTTCTCCTCGCGCTTGCCATGGCGTTTGTTTTCGAGGCGTTCCAGGCGATCGCCTTCCTTGCCATCCAATGCCGCCAGAGCCTCAGGATAGTTGGCCAATGCGGAATCGAGTCGATCTTTTTCGTTCTGGAACTGCTGTAATTGCAGCGCCGTATCGAAGGCCGACAGCCGACTTTGTGCGCTTGCCGCCCCTTCCGCAGCCCGTTTTATTTCGTCGAGTTGCTGCGCATCGCGGGCAACACGTTCATGATTTGCCGTTGCCTTGCGAATCTCGTGATCGGCGGCACTCAGCGCTTTAACTTCATTTGACCCAGCGCGGGATGAAACAGAAGATTCGAACCACCGCTGCAGCGCATCGAGATCGAAGCCTCCGGACATTTGCTTACGGATCTTGCCGGCCAATTCCCGCCCGGCTTTGTCTGACTCATCCAACAGATCCTGCAGGCCCAGAAAAAAACATCCATCGAGCTGATCGCCCGGTAGCCTGGGTGGATCGCTGGCTTCGCCGTTGCACGTCCACTGATGCATGGCGCCCTCACGAACCACCTCCCATCGCTGTCCCTGGTGATCAAACAGGGCGCTGGCATGCAATTGGCCTCCCTTGAATTCACGACTCGGCCAGAGCATGGATCGCACGCCGGCGCAAAGCCTTGATTTGCCGATCCCGTTCGGGCCCACCAGCACATTCAAACCGCTTGCCAGTTGGTCAAGGACAAAGGGCGAATCAAGCCCCGGCATCCCTTTGATATCGAGCCTTTGCAATTTCAAGGCCCGTCTCCGGGCATTGCCGTTTCGTCTTCGCCCTGCGCGAGCAGCTCACTTAATGCTGCCGTGCCGCTTTGCGTCAACAGCGCAATGAGGGCGGCATCGGACACGGGATCCTCGGCCCCCCGGACCCCGTCCAGGGCTCGCCAGCGCGCATCAGTGGCCAGCGTTTTTAAATGGTCGCGAGCGGCATCAAGCAATTCCTGCCGCCCCTCGCCGCCAGCTTTGAGCAACAGCAGATCCCGGGCCAGAAGTGCCGGTGGACCAACGTTGTCCGCGAGATCCGCCAGATCGTGTGCCAACTCCAGGCTTTCGCTGACCTTGTTGACGAACACCAGGGTATTTCCAACATCTCGCGATTCAAGCCATTGCCCAGAGTCGATGCAGGCGCACAGATCCTTGCGATGCCGCGTACGGCCAGTCAGGTGCACCCGCAAACCCAGTGCCTTGAGTTGTGCACCCTGGGCCTGTAAATCACGGGCATAGCGGGCAATTTCGTTAATCAATCGATCCCCCACATCCTGTGCTCTCTCGTCCTCACTGACCTGCAGTTCGAGCCAGTCCCAACGTAACGGCGCCGTCATGAGTTGTTCGGCTTGCAATGTGCCGTCGTCCCGGACCTGGATCAGCCAGGGGCCATGTAGGCCTGTTTCACTTGGATCGAGGCCTACCAAAGAACCCAGATAACCACACAACGGAGCCATCCCGGTGCCAGAGGCCTGCTCCTTGGCTTGCAGAGAGGGTTTGTGAATGTGTCCGAGCAGCCAGGCATCCAGGCCCGCCAGTTCGAGTTCCTGATGGCGAAACGGCGCATAGGGCCCCCCCGCCGCATCAAGATCGCCATGCAGCAGGCCAATAGAGGGGATCCCCGCATGGCGGCTCCATTCTCTATCCTGCAAAAGCGCCGCAACGGGACTTGAATAAACCTGCTTTTGAGGAAAAGACCAGCCATGGATCTGCGCCACAGGCCGCCCACCCTTGTACAGGATTTTTGACTGCCAGTGGCCTCCTTCACCAAGGAGTTCGAGGCCTTCGATGTGCGCCGCCAGCCGTGGCAGGGCTTCAACGTCGTGATTGCCCACCACACCCAGAACGCTGATCCCAGCCGCAGTGAGTCTGCTGACCGCAGCTTCCAATGGCCGCAAGGCCTCAAAACGTGCGTTGGTACTCTCGACCACGTCACCGGCGAACAACACCGCATCGACCTGACGGGCAATGGCGGCATCGACCGCCAGCCCCAGTGCTGCCTCGGGACTCAGGCTGCGGGGATCGAGCTCCTTTGCTTGAAGGTCTTCGGGCAAACTGGCCGGGCGCGTGCCGAGATGGACGTCACCAATACACAACAGCGTCAACCCAGCGGTCGAATCTGCGCTCATAACGTCTGTTTCAGAAATTTGTCCCACTGCCCGAATCTACTCTGTCCACTTCACACCGAAGACGCTGCCCGTACCTGGCGCAACGGCACGACAGACGAAGGCCTGTTCAAGGAAGTGTCCGGTCTTCCTGTCTAGCGGACGATCACCACCGGGCAATGTGCGAGCATGGATACTTTTTGCGAGACACTGCCCAGCAACGCAGCTTCCAGATCCCCAACGCCACGGGAACCAACCACGATTAGATTCATCTTGTTGGATTTTGCATACTCGACAATGCTACGGGCGGGCTTGCCCTCGCGAACTTCCGTTTTAAACTTCTGCACCCCGGCTTGTTTTGCCAGTTTACGAGCATCATCAACAAGTCCCTGGGTCATCTCGTCGAGGACATATTTGGGCTCCCCGAGTAAATTTTCCGCCTGTAGATATTGTTGTAACTCCGGGGAGACTTTGAACGGCCGGGTAACCGTCAGGAAATGCAGTTCGGCAGAGAAAGCGTTAGCCATTTCGATCGCCGTTTTCGCCGCTTTCATGGCATGTTTTGAGCCATCCAGCCCCACCAGAATTTTGTTATACATCCATCTCTCCTGTTACGTTCCGGTTGATGAGGCACCCACCCCCGTTACTGTGGCCCAAGGAGCCTGCTGGACGTTTGCTGCCTGCCACGCGAGTTGCACTGTGGAATATGGCACGCATTGCGCTAAGCGTCCAATCATTCTCTCTATAAGCGTGCTTTATCGCGCCTGACCACTATATTTTTGCTTTAAGGGTCCTGGTCGATGACCACTGGCTTGCGCCGGGCCGCGCCTTGGATCCGCGCTGGTTTGGTGCTATCGGAGCCGGTATCGGTACGCACCGCGCTGCCTGCAACCTGGACATTATCCACCTCTGCCCGATTGCGGCCCTGTGGCGCCATAAATTTAAAGAACACGGCTGCGGCCGCGGCTAGGGACACCAGGACAACCAGCAAAAAAGCCAGCAGTCCGGTGAACATCACCAGGATGAAGGGAATTGCGGCCAGCGTCAGCAGGCCGGCAAGCAGTTTGAGCAACGGGTGAAGTGGCTTGGCGTTACTGGCAAATTCAATGTGGTAGTTACGCCTCGTCACTTCAAGCCACCTTGTTCGTTCGCTGCAAAACGGGTTGCATATTACCAGTTTAATGTCATTGTAACCGCCATATTCGAATAACCAGGGAATACTCATAGGTTAG
>CAZAWX010000323.1:0-3961 GCA_964488985.1 uncultured Ectothiorhodospiraceae bacterium | reverse complement strand
TGGTTGCGCATTTTTTATTTACAGCCCATTGCCACCGACCAAACGTTGCGCACTTGCGTTAGCTGTTGCACCAGGTTCTGGCGTGAACGCAGCAGGCCACTGTTCTGTTCATGTTCCGGCGTGGGTACACTGACGATGGTCACCAGTCCATTGGCGTAGAACTGCGCCAGTTGCCTCGCATCGTTACGATCGGTCTTGACGTGTTTGCCGCGCGGACTGGGTATGCTCGTCGGTGCAACCACCTCACGCGGGGAGCCTTTCACAGATTCAGTCCCGTTGCAGGGTCAAGCCGGCATAAGTGGCCTCATAACACAAGCTGAGCGTGCATCCCGGGAAATATTGACGGGGCTTGTCCAACTGGTCGAGCAGCCTTCAACGTCGGCTGGCACTTGAAGTCGTAGATCCGCGTCCGCAGCCGTGGGTTCATGAATAATCCAGGCTAGAATTCGGATTGTGCACGGCGCGGGGCCTGAGGGCTGCAATCCGCTTCAAGCACCGGCAGAGGCGAGGGTGCCGTTGCCAGCAGCACCGCCATACTATCGGCGGGGATCGGCCTGCTGATTAAAAAGCCTTGAATCTGGTCGCAGCCGTTGGCACGTAGAAACCGGAGTTGATCAACCTGATCGACACCCTCGGCGATAATCCTGAGTCCGAGACTATGGCCCATGGCGATGATGGCGATGATGATAGCCGTATCGTTGTTGTCGGTAGTGATATCCCGGACAAAACTCTGATCGATTTTCAGCATATCGATAGGCATGCGTTTAAGGCTCCCCAGCGACGAGTATCCGGTGCCGAAGTCGTCCAGGGAAACCTGAATGCCGAGCAAGCTCAATGCGGTTAAAGTGGCGGCTGCCTGCTCCGGCCTTTCCATCACGCAGGTCTCGGTTAACTCAATACCCAGGTATTGGGACGAGAGTCCGGTTTCAGCCAGCACCCGCCTGACCGAGTCCTCGAGTTCGGCTGACGAGAACTGCCTTGCGGACACGTTGACGGCCACCGGCACCGCTTTCAAGCCGGCATTCTGCCAGGCTTTGTTCTGTCGGCAGGCTTCGCGTAATACCCATTCGCCGATCGGTAGAATCAATCCGCTGTCTTCAGCGGTTGAAATGAAATCGCCGGGCATGACTTGTCCGCGCTCCGGGTGTTCCCAACGCAGTAGCGCCTCGGTGCCGATGATCTCCCCGCTGAGCGCGTCGACCTGGGGTTGATAATGGAGTACAAACTCATCGTTCAGGAGCGCTTTGCGCAGGCCCCTTTCCGTCTCGATGCGATCCATCAAGGCAATATTGAGTGCCCGGGTGTAGAACTGGAAGTGGTTTTTGCCATGCTCCTTGGCGTGATACATCGCAATATCGGCGCACTTGATGAGTTCGCTGGCAGTCCTGCCGTCCTCGGGAAATACCGCGATACCGATACTGGCGCTGACTTCAAGCGCGTTGTCCTCAATTAAAATCGGGAGCGCGAGGGCATCAAGCGTACGTCTCGCCACCGCCCCCGCGTTCAAGGTCTTTTCGAGTCGGGGCAACAGCACAATGAATTCATCGCCGCCAAGTCTGGCCACCGCACTGTGTGTCTCCTGGGATCCCTGTCGGACCACATAATCTTCGGGGCGCACCACGGCGGTGAGTCGAACGGCAATTTCACGCAGTAGTGTATCTCCGGCCAGATGCCCGAGGGAGTCGTTGACCCGTTTAAAATTATCGAGATCCAGGAACAGGAGTCCGAGGATCTCGTCGTTTTGCCGGGCGTTTACCAGTGCACGTTCCAGCACCTGCGTAATCATGTGCCGGTTGGGTAAGCCGGTAAGATGGTCGTGGTGTGCAATATGGGTGATTTGTTCGCGAGAGCATTGCAGGTTCCGGCTCATTTCTTCGAACGACGCGGCGAGTTGACCGACTTCGTCATTACGATGGATACCGATATCGGTCACCCGACCACCAAGACCGACTTCGCGGGCTGCCTGTTCGATACGCGCCAGGGGATTCAGCAACAGTGAACGGAGAAATCCGTAGAGCAATGCGGTTGTGATGATGATCGACCCCAGCACAAACGCCAGTGCGATTAACGCGATCCGGTGCGTCGAGGTCAGTACCGCGGCCTCAGGGATGGCCGCATAGAGGTACAGGTTCTCATGAAGACGGCGCCCGCGGATTTTGAAGTTCTCGCCCAGGTGTTTGATGGTCTGCAAGGTTTCAGTGTCGGCGGCGGTGCGCAGCACGTCAGCTGAGTGGGGGTCCAAGGACTTGCCATAGTCAAGTTTGGCGGGGGCGTAAAGAAACCGGCCGGCGCGGTCAGTGAAGAAAATATGTCCGCCATATCCAAGTCTTGCTTCCTTGACCTGTTTGCGCAGGAACTCAAGACTCATGCTGAGCAGCAGGTATCCTCTTAACCGGGGTTTCGCCAAAATTGGGTCGACGGTTTGATCCACCAGTTTGATGCGGTGAGAGAGAATGGCCGCGGGCTGGTCGGTATCGATGTCATGAACAATCTGGATGTTGATATCGTCCCGGGCCCGGGAGAGGGTCTGAAAGTAGTCTGTCTGTTTTTCTTCTTCGGTGGCGTTGGGGATAGACGCGCGTGTCGAGCGGGTATCCTCATAGCCATCCGGCAACAGGACCCGAATTTCGTAGTACCCGGGATTGTTCCGCTGGTAACCGGCGAACAGCTTCAGCAACGCCGGTTGCATCAGCCGGAAGCGCTCCGATTCGTCATCCACAAGCAGGTAACGCGCCAGCAGGCGCGAGCTTTCCAGCAGGATCAAATCGGATCGGGCCGACGCCAGGCGGGACTCAACGTTGATGCCGATCTGTTCCACCAGTGTGTTCAGCTGGCGAACGGTCTCGGCTTTGACATCGTCTTTTTGCTGGGAGTAGGCCACCCAGCCGAGCATTGCCATAGGTATTGCCACCAGCGGCACCAGCACCACAATGATCTTGGCGTGCAGCTTCACGATAAAAGCCGGGTATTAATTTACCAGTTGCCCATAGACGGTATTCAAGGTTTTCTGGGCCCGGGGCGCGAGTTCGTGGTAGATCTCTGAGCGCGACAGTACCGCCTGGTCGGGATAGATCACCGGGTTATCGAAGTATTCCTTGGGCAGATATGGACGGGCCGCTGTATTCGGCGTTGCGTAGTTAACGAATTTGGCATTACGGGCGGCGATTTCAGGGCGGTTGAGAAAATCGATGAATTTCGCCGCCAGGGCCTTTTGCGTTGAGGACCGCAAAATGACCAGGTAATCGATCCACAGATTACCCCCCTCCTGGGGAACGACATAAACAATATCCGGGTGGTATTCCTGGAGCATTAAGGCATCACCGCTGTACATCAGGCTGGCCCAGACTTCACCGGTGACCAGTGCCGATTTCTCGTCCAACTCGACATACTCGTAAGAGCGCACATAAGGCTTTTGCGCCTCAAGCAATCGGCCGGCTTCACGAATGGCGCTGCGATCTGCCGCATTGGCTGAGTGCCCAAGGGATTTCAAGGCCATGCCAACCACGTCGCGACTGCTTTTTAACATGGTGATTCTGCCGCGCAGCGAATCCGCCGGGCTGAAAAAATCCTTCCAACTCTTAAAGCCTTCCGGCACCAGATCCCGGCGATAACCAATTCCCAGGGTCCCCCAGAAATAGGGCACAGCAAAGCGGGCCGTACCAGGGAAGGCATCACGCCAGCGGTCGTCGATGTGCATGAGGTTGGGTATCTGCGCCAGTGGAATGGGCGCCAGCCAGTCGCGATGGGAATACGGGCCGACCATCAAACCGTTGATCAGCACCAGGTCATAGCCGCTGGCGTCACTGGTCGCCAGCAGTTCATCACGATGATCGTCGCTCGCATAGAAGGCAAACTTGATGGCGGCATGCTGCTCATGCTCGAATTCTTTGACGACGCCGGGGTCGAGGTAATCCGCCCAGGTGAGCAGTGTCAGGATCTGGGGGGAGGCCACGGCTTCGGT
>CAZAWX010000322.1:0-3996 GCA_964488985.1 uncultured Ectothiorhodospiraceae bacterium | reverse complement strand
CCCGCCTTCGCGGGAATGACGGCGTAAAGAGTTTCCGGATGGGCACTATTTAGTGTGAACAGGATTTTTAGCACCGCTATTTAGCGGCATATGGTGATTATGCCAGACCGCCGCTGTGGCCATAATCAGTCTCATTCACGATCAGAACGCGATCGTACAAACGTCGCGCAGTGCGCAACCAGGAGCAGGCCTCACACTTGCAGTGGGCAGAGTTGTGCTCCCATTCGAGAATTTTTGAATCCACATAGCCGATGGTAAATGCCAGTGCATCCTCCAATTCCGGCAGGGACTGCGATTCCAGATCCGCATACTCTCCATGGCGGTACAGCCAGTGGCACTCAGGCCCCTGGGGGCAATTCGCACAATCGGTATGACGATCTGCATACAGGCCGGCATGGCGGCACGCCTCAAGATCTTGCTCTCCCGTAACCAAACGGCGCGGATAGGCGAGCGTCTCGATGATTTTTGCTTTCATTTTCAAGTCTCGCTTCCAGGAATAAAAACATATGCATGCCGAGGGCATCACCACTGTCAGTGGTCCCTGGGTAGTGGACCGTTCATTTGCGCCAGAGTTCAGAACTGCATATCTGCGTATGGATCCAGATCATTTCAGCCGGACTGTCAGCGGAAGTCAATTTCATGCTCCATCCCAAAGATCTTGATCAGCAACGCCACCCGCATCCACATGCCATTACGTTCCTGGCGCCAGTAAACCGCACGCGGATCGGTATCCACAGCAGGATCCAGCTCCGGTCCTCTGGGTAAAGGGTGCATGACAACTGCATCCTTACCCAGGCGCTGTAACTCATTGAGGCCAAAACAATATCGACTGTGGTCGAAGCCCGCCGACTCACCATCGGTATCGTATTCCGTTTGCAACCGTGTCAAGTACAGGGCATCCAAATCAGGCAATACGTCATGTAGGGATTCGGTTTCCAAATACCGGTTGCCATTTTCGGTGACATGGTGCTTGATATCATCGCCCATGCGAAATGCTTCCGGAGCCACAAAGACCAGGGTGACATCGTGGTAATTCTTCATCAAATATGACAGTGAACGTACCGTGCGCCCACGTTTTAAATCCCCCATCAGACCAATCGTCTTACCATCAATACCACCGGATTTTTCAAAACTGCGTTCCAAAGTGTAAATATCCAGCAGCGCCTGAGTGGGATGCTGATCTTTACCACTGCCAGCGTTGATGATCGGCACCGGGCGTTGAATCCGGTCCATCAGATCCGCCGAGGCTTGCGCCAAACCCTCACCCCAGGTGCGCATGATGATGACATCCACGTAGGAGCTGAACGTGCGGATACTGTCTTCGAAACTTTCCCCCTTAACCTCAGATGAAGTTCTGGCATCGCGAATTTCACTGCTGCGGATCCCCAACACATGGCAGGCATTACTGAAGGACATGAAGGTGCGGGTCGATGGCTGGTTGAAATACAGCATCGCCCTTTTATGTGGTAACAACGTCTGCAGCAAACGCGCCCCTTCGCGAGTTTTGGCTATGGAACGGGCACGACTTGTCAGTGCACACAATTCGTCGAGCAGGACACGGTCAAACTGGTGAGGATCGAGAATATGCAGGGGGTGTATTGTTGTTTGCGAATTCATGCCGAATGTCCATGGTAGATAAGACTGAATCATCCATCAAAAAGCATCCTAAAATACCACGCCTGACCCCTCCCAGTCATTGGCAGATAACGCTAACTGCTGTAGTGTTGTGGTCGGTAATTAATGTTTGAACATCACCGCGCTGAATTTCATCTCTGCATGCGTCAACCACAACGCGACACCATCTTTGTCGAAGATGCGCAAATTCTAAGCCTGGATGCCCGACCCGGCGGACAGCATATTTTGCGTCTACAGGCACCCAAACTGGCCCGCAATGCCAAGCCTGGTTGCTTCGCGCACCTGCAATGTACTCATTACCTCCCACTGCGCCGCCCCATGTCGGTCATGCGTACAGATCCGCATACTGGCTGGGTGGAATTTTTATTCAAAAATATCGGCTTGGGAACCGAACTTCTGGCCAGCAGATCCGTTGGTCAGACCCTGAGTGTTATGGGGCCCATCGGCAGGGGCTTTGATGCAAATCCACAACGGCCGCTGGCGCTTCTTCTCGGCGGTGGCGTAGGTATTCCACCGATGGTATTTCTGGCGGCACAGATGCATGCCGCAGGCCAATCTTATCAACCATTGGTGCTGATGGGATCTGAAGTACCATTCCCCTTCACCACCCGGCCCTCACAAATCATGATCGCGGGTTTGCCAGCAGACGTCATCGGTTGCATGCCGCTGATGGAAGACTGGGGTATCGCCAGTCGCCTGGCGAGCCTGCAGGGGTGGCCCGGGTGTTTTGATGGTTATATCACCGAGCTTGCCCGCAGTTGGCTTGAAAACCTCAACGCTGAAGCACGAAACCAGGTTGCCCTCTATGCCTGTGGTCCCGTGCCGATGCTTAAAGCCTGTGCAGTTCTTGCCAGTGAATTCGAACTGCCCTGCCAGGTGAGCCTCGAAGAACGCATGGCCTGTGCTACCGGTGGCTGTGCAGGTTGCACAGTGCAGACCACCTCCGGGCAAAGCCGCGCCATGCGCAGGGTCTGCGTCGATGGCCCGGTTTTCGAAGCCGATAGTATCGACTGGCCAGCCCTGGCGCTATGAACACCAGGAGTCACTTCTGTGGATAAAGACAGATCGCCAACACAGCCGCTGGAAGGATTGCGAATTCTGGAGATGGGCCAGCTGATTGCAGGACCTTTTGCAGGCTGTGTCCTCGGCTACTTTGGTGCCGATGTCATTAAAGTTGAGCCCCCCGGCAAAGGCGATCAACTTCGCCATTGGCGGGTACTTGGCGATGACGGAACCTCCTTGTGGTGGCGCAGCATGGCCCGAAACAAACGCTGCATCACCCTCGATTTGCGCAACAAATCCGGGCGGGACATCGCCCGGCAGCTGATCGCGAAGAGCGACGTTGTGCTGGAAAATTTCCGACCCGGCACTATGGAAAAATGGGGCTTGGGTCCCGAGCAGTTTTCTACTCAACAACCCGATTTAATTTATGCTCGGGTGTCCGGGTATGGTCAAAGCGGCCCTTATGCGAATCGTGCTGGATTTGCCTCTGCCTGCGAAGGAATGGGAGGGTTTCGCTTCATCAATGGCCATCCCGGGCAAGCTCCGGTACGACCTAATCTGAGCATCGGCGACACCCTGGCGGCGTTGAACGCGGTCATCGGCATCCTCCTCGGTCTCATCTCCCGTAACCGTATCGGAGGGCATGGGCAAGTTATCGATGTCGCCATATACGAAGCCGTTTATAACATTCTCGAATCCGTGGTTCCCGAATATGACGGTGCCGGCATTGTCCGCCAACCATCAGGCACGACACTGACCGGCATCGTTCCAACCAACACCTATCCCTGTAAGGCCGATCGGCATGTAGTCATCGGCGGCAATGGCGATTCCATATTTAAACGCTTGATGCATGCCATCGGCCGCGATGAACTCGGTGCTGACCCCCGCCTGGCGGACAATGCCGGACGCGTGCGCCATCAACAGGAGGTTGATGGGGCTATTGCCCAATGGACCTGCCAATACACCGTGGAAGAAGTGCTCGGCGTTCTTGAGCAAGCTGGTGTTCCTGCAGGCCCCATCTACAATGTCAAAGACATGCTTGAGGATCCCCATTATCAAGCACGCCACATGTTCGAAGAGGTCGATGTTGGTGGCCAGCCATTGAAAATTCCCGCGATCACGCCGCTGCTGCAAGACACCCCCGGCGCCAGCCATTGGGCAGGCCCGGAACTGGGCGCCCATAACACTGAAATCTACCAGGGACTGCTGGGCATCGATGATTCCACAATGGCAGAACTGAAGTCTCAGGGCATTATCTGACAGACAAACCTCATAGGTCAGTTCTTAAGCGAAACCAACTTATGAGACAAACCTAACCAAAATTAATCTTGGCTTCCAGATTGGTCCTTGAATCGGCAT
>CAZAWX010000321.1:1194-4007 GCA_964488985.1 uncultured Ectothiorhodospiraceae bacterium | reverse complement strand
CTGCAAGGGAGTTCCATCCATGCCGGCACGGCTTTGTCCCAGGTAGGTGACAATGGTCGGGGCGATATCCACTGCGCAACTGGATTGATCACACAGGCCGGGTGAAAATCCAGGCCCGGAGATCAGCAGAAAAGGCCTGCATTCATAATCTCCGAGTCCACCGTGTTGCCCATGGCCAATCTGGTCTGAGGTCATGAACGGATCGGCGACAACCGCACCCTTGCCGGGAATGCCATAAGGGTTGAGGTCATCTTGTTTGGCCATGCTGAAGACAATCTGTAGCGGGGTGTCGGTAGCGAGTCGAAGCGTCGCCAGTTCTGCGCCAGTAAATACCTGGTCGCACCAGCGTTGCTCGTGCAACCAATGGGCGAGCGCTTCACGTTGGTGCAGCGCTTGTGGGGAGAAGTACAGGCCAGCGCTCATGCCACTGGAGGCGAGTACGATGTCTGTCGAGTCGGCTGAGTCTATGAAGCCGTGTTCGACCATCAGATCGTATACGGGAATGACTGCATTGGTGGTTTCATGGCCATGATCCGAGGCGAGGATAAATAACAGTTGCTCGCCTTGTTGACGCAGGTGTTGCACACATTGTGCGACTTTGTGCGCACGTTTATCGGCCCCACGGAGAATTTCCCGATGCTGCTCAGAACCCAGTTCGAGCTGATGCTGGGAGTGATCGGGCTCGCAAATCCACAACACATTGAGGGCGGCTCGCGCAGTGCCCGATTGCAGGTCGCGGCAAAAGCGTTCGGTGGTGATGTCATCACCGCCTGCATCGTAATTAACGTCCAGATGGTCGGCACCGGTGATGGGGGTTCGATCGGGGCCAAACGATCCGCTGCGATGGTAAAGGATCCCGTGGCTGTCGGGATCCTGCATGTGTGCGGCACCCGCCGAGGAATTTGAATATATGATGGCGCCGCCATGCCCACGCAATCGTTCGGCAAGCGTGGGCACGGTTAAGGTATGGCCAGTGGCCCGGCGCCAGCGATCACGGAAATCAGCCGATCCGACCGAAACCGGTCGCAGCCCCTGGCCCTCGTCCAAAGCAATAGCATTGCCGCCCAGACCGTGGTGTTCCGGGTAACAACCGGTGGCGATGGAGGCACTGTTTATCCGCGTCGCACTGGGGAAGACAGCGCGGTGTTGGGTATAAGAGCAGCTGTTTTGAGCGATCTGTGCAAGCTTTGGCACATAGTCATGGTTCAGCATGTCGGCGCGAAGGCCATCGATAATCATCAGTACACAGCGGCGCATCGGTGTTAACTCGGTTCGTTACCAGTTGTTGCGTAGTTCGCGCAGGCGGATAAAAACATCCTTTGGATCCGGATGCTCATCCAGATCGGGAAAGCGTTCTCTGAGCCTGGCGATGATGGTGGGATTGTGGAGCCTGAAAAAAGTACTGATTTGTTTTTCGAGTCCCAGAGTAGTGATTCGGGCCGTGCCGGGATCCTGGTTTTCAAGCTCGGTCTTCAATTTTGCGGCCAGGCCATTATCGGGTTCCCGGTCGAGAGTGAATTCCAGATTGTTGATGATATATTCGTGGCCGGGGTAAATGAGTGTTGCATCATCGAGTTTCGCCAACTGATTGACGAAGGTGGCGTAGAGTTCGTCAGGGTGGCCGCCGTTATGGCAATTCCCGGCGCCGGCATTGAACAGTGTGTCACCGCAAAACAAGGCTGGAGTGTCTGTTTTCGACAGCAAGCAGACATGGCTCATGGTGTGCCCGGGAGTATCCATCACCAACAGTTCAACGCTGTGCCCCACCTTGACAACGTCACCGGCATCAAGTCCCCGATCCATATTCGGGATGCGCCCACCGGCATTGGCATGGGCAAGAATCTTGGCGCCTGTTGCCTGGACCATGGCACCGTTGCCGCCAATATGATCCCCGTGCTCATGGGTATTGAGGATCTGGGTGATTTGCCAACCCTTTTGTTTGGCAAAGGCCAGGCATTTTTTATAATCCAATGGATCGATAGCCATTGCCTCGCCGGTTTCTTCGCAGGCGATCAGGTAATTGAAGTTACGGTAGCTGTTATCTGTCCAGATCTGTTCAACAATCATGTCGTTCTCCCCTTCATTTTTTTCACCTCGGTGCCCATCAAATAATCTCAACCACATCATCAACCCGCAGTGTACCCAGCTTACGCGGAATAAGATTTTGCCCGAAATAAATTCCACGATCTTTGCCGCGGCGGTATTCACTCAGGCTGTGCAGAGGTTCGCGCTGCGGATGAGGTTGTGCCGTATTTGGATCGATGGTGGTTAAAACGCAACGGCCACAGGGCTTGACGACTGCGAATTCAACCTCGCCAATTCGCACTCGTTGCCACTCGTCCTCGGCATAAGCAGTACAACCGGATATCACCAGGTTGGGTCGGAAACGACGCATGCTGATCGGTAGTGGGGTGCGCTTGTTTAAATCCTCCAGTGACGCTTCGCTGATCAGCAGGCAGGGAAAGCCGTCGGCAAAACTTACGATATCGTGATTTAGCGAATAGGCCGGATCTGTGGAGCGTTCACACTGGTCATCCATATACACCAGCCGGCATTGCAGCCCCAGATATTGACTACACCACTCGGATGCACCGGCTGGCGCGCTGGCAACTTCAAGGCAATCACGCCAGATGGTGATCTGCAGGCGTTGCGTTGTACCGGCCAATGGTAGTGGCAGCTCAAAAGTTGGCATTGCGGGTGCATTTAAGATCAATCCGCTCTGGCTTACCTGGCTTTGGATCTTTAGCAACTGAGGATGTTCCCGGGCAGTGAGGAAGCGCCCGCGTTCATCCACCAGCATCCAGCGCCGATCG
>CAZAWX010000321.1:0-1094 GCA_964488985.1 uncultured Ectothiorhodospiraceae bacterium | reverse complement strand
GCTTTTGCCTGTTCGTAACTGTAACAGGCCGCTTTGATATCTTCGCCCTCATGGGCCAACCCATGCAGACCTCCAACGTGTTCACTGTCGATGCGGCCGCAATATAAATGCACGCTTTCTGAACAGGCCCCCGGCGTTGCCAGGAAACGGTGCATGAGAATCAGATCATCAATGCTACATCCGGCTTCTTCCTGCGCTTCGCGACGACTGACGTCATCTGCCTGTTCACCGCTTTCAATGATGCCGGCAACGCACTCCAGCAACCAGGGATCCCAGCCAACCGCATAGGCACCGGGACGAAATTGTTCTATCAGCACCAGGCGACGGCGTTGTGGATCCACCGGCAGCACCGCGGCCACCTGACCACGCTCAAGAACTTCCCGTACGACCTTCGAACTCATTCCCCCTGCAAACAGGCTGTGGCGGAAGGTATAACGATCAATTTTGAAATAGCCATCGAATACGCGTTGGCATTCATCCACTTCAACCTGGTAGGCATTCATGTTTTTTCTGTCCTTAGGTGGTGACCGATAAGGGATTATACTCAGGCTAATGGTAGTCGCGGCCACAAAGGAGAGACTCATGGCAAACCAGCCTGCTGTAGTGGAAACATGGAGTGTGCGTAAACCCGCAGTGAGTTCAAGAGCCGGAATGGTGGCCAGCCAGCATTATGCAGCCTCAGATGTCGGCGCCAGAGTGCTCGCTGATGGCGGCAATGCAGTGGATGCTGCAGTGGCGACGAGTTTGGCAATAGGAACGGTCGAACCGTGGATGAGTGGCCTCGGCGGTGGTGGCTTTATGCTGGTCTATGACGCGGCACGGGATCGTTGCCAGGCAATAGATTTCGCTATGCGTGCCCCGGCAGGACTCGACCCGGCGGACTATCCCCTGCAAGAGGGGGCGGTGGATGCTGATTTGTTTGGCTGGCCCGCCGTGCTCGAGGACCGTAATGTCAGTGGTCCTTATTCGATGGCAGTGCCCGGCTATATTGCCGGCCTGGCGATGGCCCTGGAACAATTCGGTACGCGTTCGATGACCGAGTCATTGGCGCCCGCCATTGAGATGGCCGAGCAGGGCATGCTGGCGGACTGGTA
>CAZAWX010000320.1:0-4020 GCA_964488985.1 uncultured Ectothiorhodospiraceae bacterium | reverse complement strand
TCACAGTATGCGAAAGAAGGGCATTAACCGCTTGCTATAATGTACCACCGTGATATCATGAGCCAAAACAGAGGGGTGATTCAATGGGCGAAAAGACAGAGATAGCTTGGTGTGATCACACCTTCAATCCCGTGATCGGATGTACCAGGGTTGGTCCTGGTTGTGACAACTGCTATGCAGAACGACAGGCCAAACGTATGCACGTCCTCTTCGGTGAAGACCAGCCAAGGAAGGAATTGTCAGAGGGGTATTGGAAGAAACCAATCAGGTGGGAATTCAAGGCATGGCGTGATGGAATCAGGCGTAAGGTGTTCTGTGGTTCGATGTGCGATGTCTTCGATAAGCGAATACCAGACCATGTCCGAGAAAGGCTCTGGGATCTGATTGGCGAGACTCCTCATCTGGATTGGTTGTTGCTTACGAAGCGTGGGCCGAATATTAAAAAGTATCTGAGTGAGTATTGGGTTGATGAGGATCTCTGGCCCGAAACCCCAAATAATGTTTGGCTTGGTGTGACTGTAGAGAATCGGAAGCACGGGTTACCACGCATAGCGTTTCTACGGCAGATATTAGCAAAGGTGCGTTTCCTCTCGATCGAACCGCTACTTGAGGACCTTGGCGAACTTGACCTGACAGGGATCCATTGGGTAATCGTTGGGGGAGAGAGTGGGACGCATGCCCGGCCGATGAGAATCTCATGGGCCCACAAAATACGGGACCAGTGCCGCGAGCAGAATGTCCCGTTCTTTTTCAAGCAGTTATCTCAAGCCGACGAGCCAAAGCTATATCAGGATCGCAGCGCGTTCCCGACCGGCATTAACCTCAGAAAATTCCCGGAGATATCATGAGTAAGAAATTAGACAAAACGTCCTTGGCGGTAGTGCTCGATGAACTGCACGAGACGCAGGTCAAACTGAAGGTAATGACCGAGCGCTACTACTGGGCGGCTGGCGCGAGGGCGGCCAACGAAATCGCCCTACAGGGTGCCAACAAAGGGCTACGCAGGTTGCGCAGCAAACTGGACCGGTTGCAGCGCTTCTTGAATGACCACCAACTGTGGGTCGAATATCGTGAACAGGTCGCCAAAGCCGAAGAGACAAGGCGACTCGCCAGGAAAGCCCAATGGAAGCACCTCCACCCCGCGACGTTCAAGGATAAGGAGCAGTCATGATCCCATGCGTAACCAAGGAGTCGTTCACCGAGAAGTTAAAACTGGTCGACGGGCAGGATATCAGGATCTACTCCATCTCGGTGGAGTTCTCTGAGACCAGTCCCATGAGTCATTTTGGTCCGCGTGGCCAAATCCTAGCGCCAAACCTGACCCACAACATAGAGATAGTCCAGCCCAAGGAGGGCGGGCAGAATGTGTGGTTCTGGGGACATGGCGCTAAGGAGAAGGATGGCGGCGCCATGGCTCTACTCTGGACGATGCAATACTCCTCATTCGAGGAGGCAGTCTTTGACACAAACGTCTACCGGCTGTTCTGGTGCCTCAAAGCAAACCTGTTCACGTTGTGGGTCAAGCGGGAGATCCCCTGCTACATCGATGACGTCGCGCACGCGGGCGAGTTTACCGATGAGAGCGTGATGGACTTCATCGCGGCCGGAGCGTGGGCCCCGGACACGACCAAACCGGAGGAGGAGATGCTGCCCATAGAGTTGAGGCACGCGATCGCCAACTTCGATAACTACGTCAAACTGGGCATATTCCTGAAAGACGTCGGGATCATGACCGGCCTTAAGATCGATGACAACCCATACAGAAAGCGCCTCCTGCAGGACTTCGAGGCACTGGCGCTTCAACGAGAGGAGCAATACAAATGAGTAACAAAGCCAAAAAACCAGTTAGGGTGCTGCCGCCCGAGAAGGAACAGTACCGAGGGATGAGTCTGTCCCAGCGGCTCGTGAAGATCCGGCAGGACATCAGGCTGGCCTATCTCCAAAAAACGGAGATGGGCAGCAGCGGCCGGGACCAGTACCCGATCGTGACCTACGACCAGGTGGTCTCGGCGTGCCGTGCAGCGCTGAACGATGCCGATATTATGGTCTGGATGGATGCGGTCTCCGGGTCCTACCAGAAGCTGGACAAACTGACCGTGATCGAGTTCGCTATCACCTTCGAGTTCGGCCAGCACTCACGGGTAGTCAGAGCCTACGGTGAGGGGCACGACGGCGGAGACAAGGGCGCCAACAAGGCGGCCACCTACGCCATGAAGACGGCGCTGCTGAAGACGTTCCTGATCGAGACCGGCGAGAACGAGGAGGCCATCAAACTGGACCTCGATGACGACCAGTCGCCGATTTCGGCCAAAGAGTTGGAGGCGCTAACCGGACTGGCAATGAAGGCCAAGGCTGATGTACCTGGGTTTATCGCCTACCTCAACGGCCAGAAGGGCCTAAGCCTTAAGTCGCTGGCCGACCTGCCGGCAAAATTCCTTCCCTACGCGGTCGGTAAGCTGAACGCCAAACTGAGCGCGAGCAAGGAGTAGCCCATGCTATACGAATACATGCATCCGGGCGGCCGTGAGTGGTTTATTGTTCGTCTCGGCAAGGTTACCGCATCCAATGCGGCCGCAGTAATCGGTACGCCTACAGCCAGGCGCAGGTACATGGCAGACCTGGCCCTTGAGATCCTCACTGGAGAGGCCCGGACCTTCACAGCCCCGAGCGTAGCGCACGGCAAGAAGTTTGAGCCGGTCGCCCGACGCGAGTATCAATTCATAACCGGCAACAAAGTGGATACTCCAGCATTCTGGGCGCCGGATGACTGGGATGCTCGGATAGGGTACTCCCCAGATGGGACCACCGATCCACTGGATCCGGCTCAGATCATCGAGTACGCCGACTTCCGCTGGAATAGGCTGCTGGAAATCAAGTGCCCGGTAGATCCCACCGTCCACATCAACGCGATCCTGGACGGCATCCCGAAGAAGAACGAGGCGCAGGTTCAATTCGCGCTCTGGGCTACCAAACGGGACGTGCTGGACTTTGTGTCGTATAGCCCAGACTTTCCGCCCAAGAGCCAGTTCCACCTGCATACTGTTGAGGCGGATACAAAGGTCCACGAGAAATTTGACACAGAAGTCCCAGCATTCATCGAGGAGCTCGACAGACTGGTGGCCATGCTCGACGATGATCAATTACCAGTAGAGCGTTTAAACGAGGAGGCGGCTGATGGTTGATTGTAACCGGTGCCAGCACTACCACAGGCAGCGCCACATCGAGAAGCAGACGAACGATCTCGGCGTCGAGGCCAGAGCGGACCCTGGCCACTGCTATATGTTCCGAGAGAAGCAACCCGACTGCCAGATACTGGAGCCCATCAAGCAGGTTCTGTGCTTTGCTGGCGAGGAAATTGAACTCAAGCGAACGTAGGAGATAGCAATGGACTATGACAACAGTAATCGAATCGCCCTCTGGATGAACGACAAGCGCCAGGAGCAGAAACATCCTCACTTAAAAGGATCAGGGGAGACGGATCAGCCCGTGTGGGCGTCCGCATGGTTCAGCAAAGACATAGACGACGGTGACAAAAAGGCATTGATGGGCATTCTGAAGCGTTACAGCAGCAAGAAGCCGTTTATCACCATCTCGCTACAGGTGAAGGAGCAGCAAGGTTACGAGTCCCAACCAGGGGAGCGTGGCTTTGACGATGAGGACGAAAGCACGCCCTTCTAATATATGGAGACCGATATGACAACAGCACAGAAATACCCGGTAAAGGAATTCAGCCCAATCGCGGCACAGATCGCTGTCTGGGCTGAGAACTACGGCAGCCTGGTAGTCTCGGACAACAAGTCCTACGAAGGTGCCAAAGCAGCCAGGCAGGAAGTCCGTAAGGGCAGGACCACGATTGAGAGCCTTCGTAAGGACGCAGTGTGCGCTCGTACTGGCGAGTGGTGCCCCGGAATATGAAGATATGATACTGCAGATTGCGGACAACTTGGTTGAGGAAGGTCTTCTCTCAAAGGAGATGTTGCATTGATGGCCATGGTTAGAGAACGGGACGTTTCATTTCAG
>CAZAWX010000319.1:0-4026 GCA_964488985.1 uncultured Ectothiorhodospiraceae bacterium | reverse complement strand
GCCGCCAACTTGATGGCGTCGGTGCCGGCGATTCCCATACCAGTAAGATCGCTGTGGTTAACAAGTCCACTGAGGTAGATGTTGATATCGATTTTTTATTAGCAGAAGCCGCTATCGACGAACCGCGGATCGACTACGCCGGTAATTCTGGAAATATCATCAGCGCCGGTCCCTGTTTGCCCACCTGAATCGGTAATACGATCAAATGAGTGTGATGCGACTGGCCTTTCACAATCCAGCGCTCAGGTGGCAATGGCATTTCTTCCTGCAAAGCCAAATGATAGTTTTTATCGCGCACGATATCGGTCGTAATCATGTGCATCACACGATGTAGCTGCGCAAGTTTGCCGTCGATGAATACATCGCCGACCCCCCAGAACGCCGCATAGGTCCTGACCTGCGGCATCAGCGGTGACCCGGTGCCCGTCGCGCCGTGATGAGTGGAATTGATCATGACACCACCTTCAGTCTCGTAGCCCGGAAACGGGGGCTTGACCACATGGCGCAGTACCACACGGTAATGATGGCCAGCGGGATCAGTAAATTTTGCTTCCATCGTTGCCTTGTCCGGTGTCATACCTGGCTTGCCTGGCGGGTCTTTTTTGACCACATCGGTGTAATGCGCAGTGAAACTACCGCTGATTATCCGGCCCTTGTCACCAAAGGGTGTGGGTTTTTTCAGCCACCAGTTCCCTTTGCCGTCGAGGCTTCTCGCCTTGAGTGGCACGCCCACCAGAATCGGCAGTTTGTGCAGAATCTCATCCACATGCGGCGGCATCTTGTGAGCCGCCTCCATCGTCTTGGCGATCTTGATCTTGGGCATGGCCAGCATTTTTGGCTTCGGATACAGACCGGCTATGCCAGGACAATCTTTCACACGCTATTGCCTGGCAACAGCAACCCGAGCGGGTGCTAAGGGCTCTGGTCAAAACTAATACTGCCAATCAGGTAGGGTGTTGTTGTCGGTGCCGTGACAAGGCCAGATGGATCAACACGGTACAAAACACCATATAGGGGATGAAGTACAAAAATGCCACCTCAATCGCCACGCCCTGATCGACTATAACACCGACGAGTACCGGGCCAAGCGCCGATGAAAACACGCTTACCCCTGCTGCCAGACTACGAATTGAACCAAGCCAGCTGGTCCCATAAAGCTCCGCCCATATAGCTGATACGCCGGTGTGAACCAAGCCGGTGCCAAGTCCCAACAACAGCATGTACGGCCAGACGATCCACGGTGCCTGAAACTGACCTATCAGATACACCGCCAGTGCCAGGGGCAGGAGCATGATACGCACCAGCGGTGCGGCGCCCAGACGATCAATTAATGATCCTGCCAGAATTGATATCACCACCACTGCAACGGCATAAAGGCTATAACTTCCGGTGATCCAGGTATGCGACCAGTGCTTGGCATCGGCCAAATTCAAATGATGGAAAAAGAGTGCTGTGGACACCATGGACGGGCAGATGACCCCGGGGATCAACAAATAAAAGCGCCGATCACCTAACATTTGTTTACGGGTCCAGGATTTTACCTGCGAACCGTGCGTATCCAGAACATAATGCTGGGACTGTACAAATTGGTGGTGGCGTTGTTCTTGACCCCGTAACAGGCTATAGCACAGGGGAAACAATACCAACAGCATGGCACCGCCCGCCAGCGCATAGGTCCAGCGCCAGCCAAGCAACATGATCAGTAATACCGCAATAAATGGCAGGCTGGCTTCGCCTGCGGCGTAGCCCAATGAGCCAATGGCGATGGCACGGCCACGCTGGGCATCAAAATAGCGGGCCATGCTGGTCAAACTCATGTGACTCATCAGCCCCTGGCCAGAGTGGCGTAGCAGAAATATGGCCATAATCAACATGATCGAACCGTTGCTCAGAGCAATAAAAGCACAGGCAAACACACTGAAGCCGCAAACAAGTAGTGCAAACCTGCGCAAATCCATCTGATCGATGAATTTCCCGCTCCAGGGCAACAACGCCGCACTGGCCAATGTCCCGAGCATGTAAATAATGCCCCACTGGGTGTGGCTGAGCGCAAATTCCACCTGGATGTTCGGGCCAAAGACACCAATAAAATACGTTTGGCCAAAGCTGGAAATAAAAGCGCTCAGAAACCCGAAGCTCAGGAACCGACGATTGCCGCTAATAAAGCTCAGATACTGCTTGTTCAGCATCGCTCAGCCACTATTTGGCGATGCTGTGGCGATATAATTTCAGGCATCCATGTCCGGTATCAGACTACTGCCCAGGCGGGCAATGATGTCTTTCAAATACAGTTTGCGCTTTTTCATTCGCCGTAGTTGCAACTCATCCATGTAGACACCCTCGGTCATCCTGGCAATCGCGGCATCCAAATCCCTGTGCTCGAGCTTCAATTCCACGATAATGTGGCGGATTTTGTCTTTTTCCGCCGCAGTCAGCGGATCATCCTCAGAAACACGTCTGCGCCGTTCCAGCAGCAGCTCTATAATCTGTTGCCTGGGATCACCAATGCCAAGTGTATTTCCCGGGTTATTTGGATCATCCATATCTGCCATCAGTATCGCCTCTGCCTCACGCCGGGAAGATACTCCAATCAGCACAGGAAGTTGAGCCTTAAATTTATGACCGACGTAATTGAGTGTTTCTGCAGTGCCAGTAAAGCGGCCACCCCATTAACTATTATCGCCGAGGACCAGTTCACCGACTGGCTGGGTAAGGCACCCAATCGCCTCGCAACCTGGGTCCGTGCGAACGGGTTTGCAGCCCAAACGGGGCAGTTGTGCCCTATTCCAGACGGTCAGGGCAACCTCGACAGCGTACTTGTGGCCACAGATCGTCAATGGGACCCAGACGTACTCGGCGACGTTGCAAATCGTTTGCCTTCAGGCTGTTACGCCCTGACCAATGACTTCAATCAACAACAGTACCTGGACGTCTTAACGGGATTCGCTCTCGGGGCCTATCGCTTTGATCGTTATCGTCAGGACGGGACAGCAAAAGTGCAACTGCAGATACCTCTGGGGTTTGATGCAACACGTCTGAACGCCACGGTCGAGGCAATTTATCTGGCCCGTGACCTGATCAACACCCCCGCTGAGGATCTCCCGCCACAGGCGCTGGGCGAGGCCGCCCAAGCGTTGGCGCAACGTCATGGCGCCGAGTGCACAGAACTAATCGGTGATGCACTATTAACCAACAACTACCCGGCAATCCATGCTGTCGGGCGGGCCAGTGTAAATCCCCCTCGCTTAATTGACTTGCGTTGGGGCGCTACGACAGCCCCGTTGCTGACACTGGTTGGCAAGGGTGTATGTTTTGACAGCGGTGGACTTGACCTTAAATCAGCATCGGGCATGCGACTGATGAAAAAAGACATGGGTGGCGCCGCCCATGTTTTATGTTTGGCATCAATGATTATGGCCGTAAAATTACCGGTGCAATTACGCGTTCTGGTGCCAGCGGTCGAAAATTCCGTATCTGCCAATGCACTGCGCCCTGGAGATGTGATCCCATCCAGACAAGGTTTAAACATCGAGATTGACAATACCGACGCAGAGGGCCGCCTGGTACTGGCCGACGCCCTCACCGAGGCCTGTTCGCAAAATCCGGATCTGGTCGTGGATTTCGCCACCCTGACCGGCGCAGCACGGGTAGCAGTTGGCACGCAGATAGCGGCGATGTTCTGCAATAACGCGTCGCTGGCCACGGGCATTGAAAAAGCCGCCGTGGCGACCGCCGACCCTGTATGCCGCTTGCCGTTACATCAACCTTACCGAAAATTGATTGAGTCAAAAATAGCTCATCTTGCCAACTCGGCTGCTGTACCCTATGCGGGTGCGATTACGGCAGCGTTGTTCCTGGAACACTTTGTAACCGCCACCACCGCCTGGGCACATTTTGATGTCATGGCATGGAATACCAGTAGCCGCCCTGGCCATCCCGAAGGTGCCGACGTACTCGGCGTTAAAGCGGTATTTGAATACCTGCTCCAATGTTATGACACTGAAAAATAAAGGGTATCGGCAAATT
>CAZAWX010000318.1:2255-4058 GCA_964488985.1 uncultured Ectothiorhodospiraceae bacterium | reverse complement strand
AACCTGGGGCCCACGGATTAAAAGTCCGCTACTCTACCAACTGAGCTATAGGCGCATTCAAGAGTCGCGAAGTGTGCGAATTAATGACTTAGTGTCAAACCCTTTTCGCAGCGTGCCAACATCATTGCGATTTGGCTGCAATTTGGCGCTTTCCCATGACTGCCTGTCCATTTAGCATTCCCTCATGCTTTATCAGCCTGTCCCCGATTATCATATGCATACGCCCCGCTGCAATCACGCTATGGGTTCGATTGTCGATTACTGTGAAGCTGCCGTGCAACTTGGTCTGCATGAGATTGGCATGTCCGATCACTCGCCCATGCCCAACGGCTTCGACAAGGAATGGCGCATGCAACATGAAGAGCTGCCCGAATACCTGCAGGAGCTTGAGGCTGCACGCCAGCGTTTTGACGGCAAACTGACCCTGCGGCGAGGCCTTGAGGCCGATTTCCACCCCGGAAGCGAACCCTATGTGCAGGAGATGATCGCCTCTAACGACTGGGATTATATCATCGGCTCAGTGCATTACATCGGTGATTGGGGTTTTGATAATCCTGATAGCGTTGCCACCTGGAATGACTGGGACATCGAGGATGCCTACTGTGCCTATTTCGAGCTCGTTGCCCAGTCCGCCGCCACTGGCATGTTCGACATTATCGGCCACCCGGACCTGATCAAAAAATTTGGTCATCGCGCCCCTGCAAACAGCCATAAGGTTGAGCGGGCTGAATTGGCCATGCTGGAAGCAGTCAAGGCATCCGGCGCAGCACTGGAAATCAGTTCCGCCGGCCTGCGTAAACCTGTTGCCGAGGTTTATCCACACGGGCGCATGATTGCCCATGCGGCCGCCATGGATATTCCCTTCGCTTTCGGTTCCGATGCCCATGCACCGGGCGAAGTCGGTCACGGCATGGACACCTGTATGGCCATGCTGACGGCCTGCGGTATAGACAAGATCGCAAGTTTTGAGAAAAGGAAGCGTCGCATGCTACCGATTATCGAGGTGCAGCATGGTTGAAGATGCAGTCCAACCCGAAACACGCCGAACGATACTGATCACCGGTGCCTCCGGCGGCTTTGGCCTCGAATACGCCAAACAACTCGAGCCGATGGGTTACAATCTGATCCTGCACGGCCGCGATGCAGCACGCCTGCAACTCACACTCGATAACCTGAAATATCCCGAGCGACACCGCATCATTCAGGCCGACCTGAATGCCAAGCAAGGGATCAGCACCCTGTTGGCAGAGGTAGCCGAGGATGAACTCTATGGTCTGGTGAACAATGCCGGCTTCGGCATCTGGGGCAGCTTTGAACAAACCGGCATTGTGCCTCAAATCGACGTTATAAAGACCGATCTGAAAGCACCCATCGCCCTGACGCATGCTTTACTACCCCGACTGCGTGCCAGGCACGGGTTTATCATCAATGTCTCATCGCTGGCCGGCGAATCGCCTTTGCCATATATGAGTACCTATGCAGCTGCGAAAGCCGGGTTAACATACTGGAGCGAAGCTCTGCGCACCGAACTCGCCGGTCAGGTGCGGGTGGTGACGCTGGCCCCCGGTCCATCGCCGACCGGCTTTCGCGATGTCAGCGGTATGCCGATGGGGCCGGGTAATTTCTTTCGCACGCCCAGCCGTCTCGTCGTGAGCGCTTCACTCAACACTCTGCAAAATGGCGGTGGTTATTGCGTTCCCGGCTGGCGGCACAAGCTCCTTTATCTTTTGCAACGCATAACCCCGCGCGCCCTGGCTTTGCGTTTAATGCTCAAACACCTGCGCCCCTGAATCGGTTCCTGCT
>CAZAWX010000318.1:0-2155 GCA_964488985.1 uncultured Ectothiorhodospiraceae bacterium | reverse complement strand
TCTCGCCGCAACGGGCTGCCGGCGGTCGATCACAGGCGCCAAGACAGGCATGTAACTCAAAACCAACACCCTGCTCAGTCAGCGCATGACATAGTTCTTTTGCGCCATGCGCCTGACAAACAGGCCCGTGACACACAACAACCGCCTGCTCATCGGCAGGGCGAAGCGAAAAAGCATCGGAGCATCGCGCCAGCAGGATCTCCAGTCTGCCAACCTCCACACCGAGAAACTCGGCCAACACACGTTGTGCCTGCACGGAAACACAACCGAACTCGGCTTGCACATCCTCCATGCACGCAATCATGAAAGCCGGATTGCGGGGGTATTCCATGTGACTTATAAACGCCTCTATCCGTCTGCTTTCGTTTGAGTTCATGGGGCCCAGCGTAGCGGATTTTCGCGACACTTGCGAAGGGTGGAGAATTGGCCCGACTTTCGTTAGATTGCGCTCCCTTTTTATTGCCCGGGAGTGGGCGGATCGGCCAGCATGGTTTGATAGCCGAATACGCATAGGCCCTCCCGGCGCGTTTGATAACCAGTGAGGTGAAAGAATGAGCCAATTGCGTCTACCCTTGAAACAAGGCCTGTACGATCCGCAGCACGAACACGATGCCTGTGGTGTCGGCTTTGTGGCGCATATCAAAAATCAGAAGAGCCATGACATCGTAGCCAAAGGCCTGGAAATTCTGCTGCGACTGACCCACCGGGGCGCTGCGGGTGCTGACCCGCGGGAAGGCGACGGTGCCGGCATCCTGTTGCAAATCCCTCACGATTTTTTCACGGCCGTCACCAGCGACCTGAACTTCGATCTGCCCGCTGAAGGCGAATACGGCGTTGGTATGGTGTTCTTCCCCAAGGATCAGGGACACCGCCAGGCATGTGAAAAAACCATCGAGGAAACCATCCGTGAAAAAGGTCAGGTATGCCTCGGTTGGCGAGACGTACCGGTGGATGCGGTCAGCGCAGACCTGCCCGAAAGTGTCAGCGTATGCGAACCGAACATCCGGCAGGTCTTTGTCGGGCGCGGCGACGGCGTTATCGATCAGGATGACTTTGAGCGTAAATTATTCATCATCCGTAAAATCATCAACCGCCGCGTTAATGAGCTCGGCTTCGAAGATGCAGCAAAATTCTATATTCCGTCCATGTCCTGCCGTACGATTGTTTATAAGGGTATGTTCCTGTCACATCAGGTGGCTGCATACTACGAGGATCTGCGCGATGCACGTGTAACCTCGGCTCTGGCGCTGGTGCATCAGCGTTTCTCGACCAACACCTTCCCGTCGTGGGATCTGGCGCATCCCTTCCGCATGGTTGCTCACAATGGTGAAATCAATACCGTGCGCGGCAATATCAACTGGATGAATGCCCGCCGTCATTCGATGGTTTCCGCATTGCTCGGCGATGATCTAAAGGAGCTATGGCCGGTCATTAATGAAGGTCAGTCCGACACTGCATGCTTTGACAACGCGCTCGAGCTTCTGGTTGCCGGAGGCTATTCGCTTTCTCATGCCGCGATGCTGATGATTCCTGAGGCATGGGCCGGCAATAAGTTGATGGATGAACAGCGCCGCGCTTTCTATGAACACCATGCCGCACTGATGGAGCCTTGGGATGGCCCCGCAGCGGTCGCCTTTACCGATGGCCGCCAGATTGGCGCAACCCTGGATCGTAACGGTCTGCGCCCGGCTCGTTATCTGGTCACCGACGATGATCTGGTCGTCATGGCATCAGAAATGGGTGTACTCGATATTCCGGAAGAAAAAATCATCAAGAAGTGGCGCCTGCAACCCGGCAAGATGTTCCTGATCGACCTTGAACAGGGCCGCATTATCGATGATGCAGATGTGAAGAACGAACTGGCCAATGCCAAGCCTTATCAGGAATGGCTGGCCAAGACCCAGATCAAGCTTGAATCCCTTCCCGAGGAAGTTGCTCCACAGACCCCGGATCATGAAACCATGCGTAACCGCCAACAGGCATTTGGTTATACGCAGGAAGATTTGAAATTCCTGCTCACCCCAATGGCCGTCTCCGGACAGGAAGGTACAGGCTCAATGGGTAATGATTCACCCCTGGCTGTCCTCTCTAACAGGCCCAAGCCGCTGTATAATTATTTCCGTCAACTGTTTGCCCAGGTGACCAATCCGCCGAT
>CAZAWX010000317.1:0-4079 GCA_964488985.1 uncultured Ectothiorhodospiraceae bacterium | reverse complement strand
GGCAATGGTATTTGAGCCTCAGGCGCAGCTTCGAAGACCTGAAGGCCCTGCGCACAGAAATAGAGGACAGAATCATGCCCGGTATGGCCGCAGACGCAGCCTCTCTCAAGCGCATGAACCTCACGCAAATGAGGGATCAGGCCCTGGCTGGGGAAATTGCGCGCCGGGCAGAGATCTGTGAAAACTGGAAGCAGCAGTATTGGGACTTCTGTATTCCCTTTGCCCATGGCATCAGACTCTTCGTGTCTTTCCGGCAAGCCTGCAAAATCTTAAAAAGTTTGCAGCGGCGATGTTTTGGGGTTGATCCAACAGGCCGGACGGCTCAGTTATTGTCAGGGGCTTGACGTTGGCCTAGCATTTCCCGATAGTTCCAGGGTAGCCAGTCGCTAGGCGATAAGGCGACGGATTCGGCGTGTTTCTGGATCTCAGTGAGATAGTCAAAGGCATTGATTTTATTGAGTTCGCAGGTATGAATCAGACTCATGAACATGTCACCGACCCGAGCCCCTGTGGCGGTCTTATAGTAGTAAGCGTTCTTACGATTCAGGATCGCCTTTTTTAAGGCTCTTTCGCAAATGTTGTTGTCCAAGGGAGCGCCCGCTTGACGTAAAAACAGGGTCAGTTCGTCCCAGTGATTGAGCATGTAAGTGATGGCTTCGCCCAAGCCACTATTCGGTTCAACCTGTTTAGCCTCAAACTGGGCGTTCATCCATGCTTTAAGCTCAGTCATCACGGGGCCGCTTTCAACCTGGTGTAAATACAAGCGATCATCGTCAGATAGAGAGTATTGACGGGCGATCGCATCATATTTGTACACCTTGGCAAGTGATTCCAGGACATATTGACATTCTGACGGGAAGTTCTTATAGACATCCACGAAGTGGCGACGACCATGAGCCAGGCAGTTTGCCATTAAGGTTTCAAATGCCTTGGGGACGTTCCGAGACAAACCATCAGACATTTGAATCGGGAGACTCAGTTTACTGGCGCGGTACTGAAGCACATCCGCCAGGTTTTCGCCGGCATGTTTGTGTCCGGTGAAGAACATGGCAATGCGGTAACCTTCACCGATCGACACTATGCCTGAGGTGAATATGCCCTTGCGATCTGTCGCGTCCTTGCCGTCAATCTGGATTTTTTCCAGGGTGGCCGCTTCAATGACCCGCATGGGTGTATCATCGTTGTGCAGGATCTTGCCCTGGGCGGCCTCAAAGATTAATATGTCATAAATCGGGACAAAGAGGTGTTCATGTTTATCCAGTTTATCCCATTGTGTTGACGCTGCCAGGGGAATACCCAGATTCCCCTGCAGCTGTTCCAAGCGGTTGAAAGGAACACCTGTTCCATACTTGAGAAGGGCCATGATGCTGATGGATTCGGCATCATATTTAGCTGACCCGGCCTCCTTGGGCAAGGTCGCGGTGAAGACCTTGCCGCAGAGGTTACAACGCAGCTTTTGAAGCTCGTAGACTTTGGCAGTCAAGGGGGCCTGCCCGGTTACACGTATGATGCGGCCCGGTATTTTGCATTGATAAACTGTGCCTTTAATACAGCCAGGGCATGGATCACCCGGCTTGAGCGTCTCGTGTGCGACCTGGACTGTTTCGGCTCCTGTATAGGCCTCAGCGCCGTTACGGCCGTGGCCTTTTGTTGTTTTCTTCTTTTTCTGGTTCTCGTCTGACTCGTCGGGGTTCGGAGTGTCCTGTGGATCATCCTGTGAATCCTTGTCATTGTCAGTGAGATTGTCCAGCTTTTCTGTGGTGTCACCAAACAGCATCTTTTTGAGACGGGCAATGGATACCCGTTTTTTATCCAATTGTTCGGTCAGATACTGCAATGTCTGTGATACATCCAGGAGTGTTTGTCGCTCTTGCTCAGTTAAAGGCTCTGTTTCGCTACGCTTTATGATGGCTTCCAACTCCGAGATGCTCACTTCGGTCGGTTGGCGCGGATCATCTGTGGTCTCTTTGACGGTCTCGGTGGCCGTCACCTGGACCATGCGTTTTTGCCTTTTCTTCGCTTGGCTCTTTCGCCTCTTTGTTTGGCGTTTGGATCGCTTACTCATAGATCCTCACAGAGCAAACGGTGAACGTGTTTTGTTAGCCGGTAGCCTAAAATCTCTTTAATCGGCCGATTTTGCCGATGTGTCTGATCTTTATGACCTCGACCGGTCGTTCTGCCTAGGACCGTCCAATTTGCGGCCCGATAGCAGGTGCCTTTAAACCGCTGGGGATCTATGAAGGTCTCCAGGAAGTAGATCGGGTGCCCGTAGAGCTGATGCCAATCAGACGATAGCCTTCGGGCCATTTGCCCCAGGATATGCGACGCCAGGTGCGGCACGTGAACCCAGGGCATGATTAGGAAACGCGTATTATACGCTACAAACCGTATATTCTGGCGACGTTGCCGGGCGGACCAGCCAATAAACCGGTCACGTGGCCCCAAGTGACGTGGTGCCGAGGACCAGGCCAAGGCGGCTATGGGCCGCTCTTCGCTATAGACCACGTACTTCACATGTTCACCCACAGGCTGGGTATAGCCCAGATAATGATACTGCTGCATCAGCCCGTTGAAGAGGGCTTCGGCCTTAGTACGACGTACCTGGGCAACTCTTAGTGGTTGGATCTGCCCCAGAGAACAGCCCAGTTCGGAAGTATCCACGGACACCGGCTTAGGTTTAGCGCGATTAGCCAGAGGATTGGGATTGATCCGACGCACCGGCGGTAGCTCAATGAGCCCCGCACGATGCATACCCAGCATCAGTGAACGACAGACCATATCGCACAGCGTGCCATTAGGCTGAACCCAATCCCAGGCCTCACAGAGTAACGCCGAAAGCCGGCGTCGACTGGCCGTGGGATTGTCGCGGATCAGCTTTATGATGAAGCGTTGATCTTCATCCGTAACGACACGTGAACGATATTTAAATACAATAGCCATGCGTAAACCCTAACCAAAGGCTAGTCGGAACGCAAGCACTATTTTCCTTTTTTATACGCTTTTTTTTTACAGCCCCGGACCAATACGTCGCCAGGGCTCTGCCACTTTTATAGCCTCAGGATCACCACCGGACAGCAATACCGCCAGTTGATGCGCCTCCAGTTGACAGTTTATGTCCGTACCAGATCGAGGCCAGTGTGGGAAGCGTCCTTTAGACAGGCGTTTTTGGCACATCCAAAATCCTTGACCATCATAAGCCAAGATTTTGATTGCCGTGGCCCGACGATTACGAAAGACAAATACCGTACCCTGAAAAGGGTCCTGATTCAATTGCACGCGACAGATGCGGGCCAGTCCATCAATGCCTTTGCGGAAATCCGCCGGCTCGGTTGCTACCAGAATACGCATATGTGGGGTCAACTGCATCATGAATGAGGGCTCCACAGTTCACGGCAAAGCCGTGTTAGGTCGGCAAGGTCCTGGCCCTTAAGCTGAATACGCATCTTGTCGCCTTGGATGTTTTCACATTCAATGGCACATTCGGTGACGGCAGACGCTTGGGCCGGTCGCAGTTCCACAAACTGTGTTTGATATATGTCCTTTGATCGGTGGTCAAAACCGGGCGGTTCCATTCGCTTCTTGAGGCAATTATAGCTGAGCTTAAGCGTACATGCTGTTCGGCTCAGTCCAAATTCCCGGGCCAGTTCAGTCGCCAAAGACCAAAGAGGATCGGGTAATCGAGTTCGGTGGGTTTGCTTACTTCGCCATTGTTCAAAACATTTACGTCCATGGGCCAGCTTGGCTGGCAACGGTGCTTTCGCTAGTTTCTTCATAGGTCGTCCTTATCTTTATAGGTTTCTGCTGACGACGGATATGATAGCACCAACGGAATTTTTGGTCATACAGGCTTACCGGAAAGACACGAAAAATGCTGCTCGGCCCCTGGAGCGTGAGCACCCTACAATTGCCAGGGAAGTTCCACTGGAAACGTCTTCCTCAGGCGACACATGCCAGGGAATCAATAGCAGTAGCAGGATATCGTATGCCGTCCTCTTCGTGCAAAAAAAAGATGTAGATACCAGACTAGATTTCCTCTGATGACCATATACCACTAACATGTGTGACTGTGTCGGTCTCAT
>CAZAWX010000316.1:0-4080 GCA_964488985.1 uncultured Ectothiorhodospiraceae bacterium | reverse complement strand
GAATCGCTCGCCGGGAAAATCGAACGGCTGGGAACCATGTTGCACTCCAATCAATTGGTCGCTGCGCGGCCTCTGATTGCTCAAGTGCGCGGAGAAGTGCCGCCTGAAATGGTGCCGAATCTGGATTTCTACTTAGCGCTCTCCTATGTCTTCGAATATTACGAAAAAAACGATGCGTCGGTGCTGACCACCGCAGCCGCGCGATTTGAGGCATTCATCAAAACGTATCCGAAGCACACACTGACCCCTCTGGCACGCTATAACCTGGCGGATGTGCATGCGATCAACCAGAAATTCAAAGAAGCCTTGCAGCTCTACGTGCCGCTCTATCGCAGGCCTGTAGCGAGCGTGGATCGCAAAGAAGTGTTGAAAAAGCTGGTGCTGATCTATGCGGCCAAGCAGGAATGGGCCGCAGGCACGCCTTATTTTATAGACAGCATGCGCATTGCGGAAACGGGGGAGGAGCGCACCACTTCGGCGGCGTATTTGCTCATCGCCCAAGCGAAGTCCGGCGAGGTGGTCGATTCGAGCCAGCTGTTGGAATTCTTTAAAAGCCCGGCTCCGGTGTTTTACACGCCGCGGTTCAATGCCGCGTTGATGGAGGTCGGAGACAATCTCAAAAATGAAGGCGATTTGGCGACGGCGAGTCTGTTTTACCAATTTGTGCGCGACTACGAGACGCTGGAAGTCGGGCTCACCGCATATATTCGCTATCTGGAAGGGCGCGTTGCCAAATTCGCGGACAATGTGGTGTTGCGCAATTTTTACGTGGAGGCCACAGCCAAGCTTGCGAATGCGAACGCAGATCTGGAGGCACTGCGTAGCTCGGCTAATTATACGCCTTTATTACATTGGCGCATTGCCAGCATCTACATGGATATGGAGCGCTACTGGGAAGCGTTCTGGCGTTTTCGTTTAATGGTCGATGCCTATCCGGATCATGAATATGCAGAGGATATCCTGTTCTCGGCCTACTCGCTGGGGTATCAGTTAGGCGAGAATGCCATCGCGGAAGAACTCGGCAAACGTTACCTCGATAATAGCACCTTCACCAGCTACCGTGACACAGTCGCCGATCAGGTGTCGGGCATTTATCAGGAAGAAGAAAAATATGACGAGCTCCATCAGCTAACCACTTGGTATCTGGAGCGGGCGCCTGACGATTCGGCTGCGCGCTTGTTACTCTTTAAACATGCGGTGGCTCGGTTGACGAAGTTTGAGAATCCAGAGTTGATTGACGACCTTCAAATCTATCGAAAGAAGTATGAAACTACCAAATGCGCGGTGGTGATTCACTACTTTTTGGGGCTGGCGTATTTGATCGAGCAGGAGAATGCAGCTGCGGTCGAGTTTTTCGACAAAGTCATTGTTGATCCGAATCCGAAATTTCGCGCAGACGCCTCTTTCCGCAAGGCACAGGCGGTGCTGGGGCTGGATCGAATCGAAGAATCCCGCGACCTGATCGAGGAGTTTATCGCCAAGTATCCCAGCCATCAGCTGCGCGCGGAGGCTGAGCTGACACTCGGCAATGTCGTCGATATGCTGGGCGAAGTGGATAACGCGCTGCGGCACTACTATCTGGTCGAGCAACATACCGAAGACCGCCACTTGTTGGCTAAAGCGGAGCTGAAAATATCAAGAATCCTAATTGACCGCCGAGAGTTCGATGAGGCGGTGGCGCGCTTAGAGGCATTTATCGAGGCGCACGGGGACTACGCCGAAAGCATTCCGATCAGTGCCGCGCTGGCGACGATTTATACGGACGAAGATCAACCGCGCGTGGCGCTGGGCGTGTTGAAGCAGCCGCTGGACAAGTTCTTTGAACAAACGGAAATCCATCAGTTGGATAAGCTCTTGATCGACAGCCTGAAGCTGGATCGAAACTTGCGAACCATGCAGCGCGCGACTGACGAATTTCTCAATCTGGTCAAAGCTGATCCTGCACTGCTGGACGAACTGATCAACGACCGCGCGAAGCAATATCGCTATTTTAAGGAAAACGATTCGATCGATGCATTAGTCCAGAATAGCTTCATGCACGACAATGAGTTCCGTAAGGCCGTGCAGCAGGCGATCAGCACATTCGAGGAGCAACAGTCTCGGATTGACACACACAATAAGAACATTCCACCCGAATCCAACGGCAAGCCATTAGAAGATGCCGTGCTAGATGTCACCAAGCTGGATGCCTTACAGGATCAAGTTGAAGCACTGAACCAAAACATTCCCGCAGAAACCGCGGACGATTTCTTAGCAGAGGCACTCGCAGCTGCGACTGCGCAGACCAACATGCCTCTGGTGGTGCGCATCAAGACCGCACTGGCGAAAGTGGAAGAGCCGGTGCTACCACCGGATGCTGAACTACTGCAACTCTGGGACGATGCCGAGCAATGGGCACAGCTCGGCACTGCGGGGCAGTTATGGATTCTCGGGGAGCATGCGAAAACAAATCCGGCGCGCGTCGCCGAAGTCTTGGAAGCGACCTACCTCGATTTCCTCAACACGCCCAATGAGTTGGGGCTACACCTGCTCCAAGCGCAGAGCTATCAAAAGTTGGATCGTATCGACGAGTCGATCGAGGCCTATCGGATGCTGATCAAGCGCTTCGCACAAGCGAAGGAGTCCGGCGATGCTGCAATGCAGATCGGGCAGATGGAAGTGGGGCGGGGGAATGCCGAAGCCGCACGAACTGAACTGGAAGGCATTTTACATCGCAACGAATGGCGCGGAGCCATGCACGCGCAGGCATTGCTCTGGATCGGGCGTGCGTATCTGTCCGAAGAAAAATACGCCGAAGCACACGGTTTCTTTGAGCGCATCATTTTAGGCTACCCGGGATTTTCCGAGGAGCTGGCGATGGCCTTTTACGAAGACATTCAAGTGCTCAAATTAATGAACGAGCCAACCAGCGTGCAAATGACGTATGACGCCTTCAAGTTAACTCCGGGGTTGGACGATACCGAAGGCGCAGCACTCATCGGAAAGGAATTTAAATAATGCGATTACATCGATCATTTTCTCGGCCACTCAGTCGCCTGGTTGGTCTAGGTTTTCTGCCGCTTGTAGTGGCGTTGCAACTACAGGGGCAGGGGGGCGCTGACTATGAAGGGCCGGACTTTTCGAACGTGGATCCAGTCCGCTTGGAAATTGTTCAGCAAAGCGGGCCGATGGGCGCGCGCTTTGTGCGACCTTCCCGTGAAGGGGTTGAGATTGAAATGCTGAAGGGGGGCGGCTCGATCATGGTCGGCTGGGATCACATGGACCAGTTTCAGATCAATTTGACGATGACTGACTCCTTAGAGATGGCACTCGCCCAGAAGGATCCCGTCAAGCGCGCGGAAATGCTTCGTCCTGAGATTGAGCCCTTGCTGCCGATGGCTAGCATCCCGGCCGGATCCACCAATATCCACCTCTTGATTAACAAGTATATTAAGACGAATATCCAGGCCGAGAACTGGCTGGCGGCTTACGACATGTCGCAGAAGATGGCTCTGGATCGTAGCCATGCCTCGATCGTGAAGAACTACTACACCGTGGCGGTGAATCTCTTCATCTCAGGCGAGCGTAAAAAAGCCTTGAAGCTCTTGGATCAACTCGTCGCTGCCAGACCGATTGAAGAGTCACGCGTGGAAACCATTCAGATTGCAGAGCGTCTATTGGATGAGCGCTTATTTGAGCCGTCCTTGCGCCTCTATGGCCCTGCGTCTGCAGGTGCATCAGACAGCGCAGGCAAGCAACTGGTATTGCGCTGTGCCTACCTTTGCCTCGAACTCAATGATCCGGAAGGATTCGAGCGCTACATGGCTCAAGCCAAAGCGATCGAAGCCGACGATGCCGAAAGCCGCGGCGCCTTACAACTGGTGCTCGGGGTGCAAGCCTTCCAGAGTGGCAACCCGAATCAGGCACTCAATCACCTCGGCCATACGCTCGCCGAAGTTGCACCGGACAGTAGCCTCAAGCAAGTCGGGCTCTATTTCAATTTCCTCAGCTATACCAATCTCAATAACGAAACGATTGCGCAAAACATACTCGACGAAATGTCGCTGCTCTTTCCTCACGGTGCCTACACCCAACTCCTCG
>CAZAWX010000315.1:0-4084 GCA_964488985.1 uncultured Ectothiorhodospiraceae bacterium | reverse complement strand
GACCTTGCGCGCCAATCGGCGGCCCCACAGGGGCGGCCTCGGCAAGGATGGCGGAAGAGGCCACCAGGTGTGTACCCGGGGGCGGCAGCCGGTCGATCGTAAAGGTTGGGCCGCACCCCATATTTGTCGACAAGGGTGAAGGCGCCTACGTGTATACCGTTGAAGGCCATAAACTCTGCGATCTACACAACAACTTCAGCGTCAATGTGCTGGGACACAACCACCCCAGGATTCGCGAAGCGATCGAAGCGGCTTGCGAGACAGGGTTCTCTTTTGGCAACGCGACAATGTATGAAATGGCGCTGGCCAAAATATTGTGCGAGCGAATTGAGTCTGTTGACCGGGTGGTATTCATGATGTCAGGCACGGAGGCCTGTATGGCATCGATCACCCTCGCAAGAGCTTTTACAGGCAAGGGCAAAATCGCCAAAATGGAAGGGGGGTATCACGGCACCAGCAATGACTTCTGGTGGTCCATACATCCGGATGCCCCTGATTTTGTACGCTGTGGTCTGGCAACAAACCCGAAACCAGCGCCGGAAACACTGGGTGTTCCAGAGGCTTTGCGCGGTAATACGATAACGATGCCTCAGAACGACCTAAACACGTGCAGCCGGATTATCAGGGAGAATGCAAAAGATCTCGCCGCAGTCATTCTCGAGCTGCAAACCGGTGCTGGGGGTCTAATTACACTGGACAAGGACTTTGTCGAGGGTTTGAGAGAAATCACCCACGAATTGGGCATAGTCCTGATATTTGACGAGGTGATTTCGCTCCGCATGAGTGAGGGAGGCATGCAAGAGATTTTCGGCGTCAAGCCGGACCTGACCGTAATGGCCAAAGCTATCGGTGGCGGCTTGCCGATTGGGGCCGTGGGAGGCAGGGACGAAATCATGCAGCTTAACGAAACGGGCCAGGTGTTTCATTCCGGAACTCATCACGGGCATGCACTGAGCTGTGCGGCTGGAGCGGCATGTCTGGAAGTCTATAAACAGCCTTTAATAGACAAAATGAATCAGCAGGGAGAAAGGATCAAGGCTGAGCTGCAACAGTATGTCCTTGAAAATAATTACCCGGTGAATTTGGCCGGCATGTGTTCTGCCATTGGTTTTGAGATGCTGGATCGACCGGGAAGGGTTATCAAGTCTTGCAGGGATATCATGATGTATTGTGATGATATCGCAAGCCAGACATTCAATTTCGAGCTGATTACCCGAGGTTACCTCCCGATGTGGTCGAGAGGCCAGGTTGTATTATGTACGCCGCTTACGGATCAAGATATTGGCGGCTTCATAGAAACGGCGAAGGAAATTATGGAAGAGATGTATTAAGGCAACATTGATGTAGCTCCTTCTCGCTGGCCTGGTTGATGACATAGCGGCAGCAGTCAAACCAAACTATGGCGCGTTGGTCGCGTTGACAAGCGGAACTGAAATGGCAGATGCAACGTTAAAGGATTACGGGTACGAGCAGGAATTGAAACGGTCGATGGGGGTTTGGGAAGTCGTTGCCTATGGATTGGTATTTTTAAATCCAATGGCGGCTCTCATCATCTATGGACTGGTCGCGCAGTATAGCCGGGGAATGGATAGCTTGGTCTACGTGATAGGTTTAGTTGGCATGTTCTTCACAGCGTTGAGCTACAACAAGATGATCAGAGAATTCCCCATAGCAGGGTCAGTATTCTCTTACATCCAGCGGGCCATTAACCCTCACGTGGGGTTCCTGGCAGGATGGCTCATCTTGATAGGATATGCATTGATTCCCGCTTTTATTATCTCCTTGGCTGGAATCTACCTCAGCATTATATTGCCCGTTGTCCCCATCTGGCTGTCCGTTGGTATCTTCGTGGCCTTCAATACGATTGTGAATGTTCGGGGGATCGAGTGGGGCATGAAAGCCAACTTTGGTTTGCTGATTTTTGAATCGGGTGCGATAGTGGCATTTATTCTGGTGGGGATCTCATTTGTCGCTGGCGGCGGGGGGACGGGCGGAATGACCCTGGACCCGTTCTGGCAGGCCGGCAAGGTCGACCTGGATTTCGTGGCTGCCGCCACCGCCGTCGCAGTTGTAACGTTTCTGGGTTTTGACGCGATGGCCACCCTGGCCGAAGAGACCGAAGACTCCAGCAGGGTGATTCCCAGGGGGATCATGGCTGTTTTGCTCATCGTCGGGTCGATATTTGTCCTGGAGACCTATGTCGGGAACCTCGTTCATCCGGGCTTTGAAGGTCTGAGCCCGGATGATGGATTTTTCGAAATCGCCACGCTTGCGACAGGCGGGGCCAGTTGGTTGAAAGACTGGCTTCTGGTTGCATTCATTCTTTCTCTGGGCTTTGGAACGGCGTTGAACGCCCAGCTGGCAGCTTCGAGGATCTTGTTCTGTATGTCCAGGGACCGAACACTTCCAGCCTTCTTCGGCAAGATCCATCCTGAATTCAAGACACCATATATATCAACTGTCAGCTTCGGCATTTTGACTTATGTCCTGGCGGCCAGTGTTGAGACCGAGACACTCATCAGCCTGGTCAACTTTGGAGCCATTAGCGCTTTTATCATGTTGCATGCCGGTGTGGTTTGGTATTTTTTCATTAAAAAGGGCGAGCGGGAAGGCGCGAAAGTGTGGCACTACTTACTCGCGCCGTGCATAGGCGCTGCCGTCATGCTGTATGTGTGGTCTGGCTTTACCATGGAAACGAAGTTGCTTGGATGTGCGTGGCTGGTCATCGGAATTATATACGGTGTCATTCAGAGCAAAGGCTATAAGGTTGTCCCATCGGCCATCAGTGGAATATAGAAATTCCGAAATTTAACTGCCGCGAGGCCATGAATGTGGCCCCTCTGGCTTGCGATCCACCTTTGCTTGGTACACCCAATCCCTACGCAAATTGTTAATATCCCTCTTATCAACACCAACCATGGAAACAGACCCTTGAACAAACTGCTCAGCCTGCGCGTTGCCCTGATCATCATCGCCGCCCTTCTTGGCGCCATCGGCATCAATAACGGCTTGGTAGCGGTATTTTTTCAGTCGAAATACGAGATCGTTTATAACTTTGACGTCACCGCGGTGTATTGCGCCCAGGGACAGTGCGCCTACAGCGCCGGTCTGACGGTCGCCAATACCGGCAAGCGAACCCAGGAGCAGGTCAGTATTGTGATTAGCGGGCTTCCGCCAGACCTGGGCGGCAGCCCAAGGATCACCAACTTCTCCGCCGCCGAACCCCGCTCCGCCGATCCTGAAATCCGACAGCATTATGAAAACGGAACGGGCACCATCCAACTCAACAATCTCACCCCGGGTGCGATGGTGCAATTTACCTTCAGTGGCAATTTAGCAGAAAGCCGGTTACCCAAAGAGGGGAAAACCAAAGTTACGGTTAAAAGCAAAGGCAAGCAGATCAAAGGCGACCCGCGCGCCATCACCTTCGGGCGCTATGTCGGCTAGTCCCTGAAAATATTTAAATCCTGGTGTACCTGTTGCGCGATTTTCCGGGATGCCGGGGAAGTATCCGGGCCAGGGGATTCAAATATAGCGTGCAAAAATGTAAATACCGACCATCAGGAATACCATCGCGAGCTTCAGTGCAGTGCCCACCGCCATGCCGATCCACGCGCCCACACCGACCTTGCCTGCACGCATCATGTCACGATCATGCAGGTATTGCAGTGCCATGGCACCGACAAAGGGGCCCAGTAGTATACCGGGCAATCCAAAAAACAGACCCAGCAAGCCCCCCAGCGCCGCACCCCAGATCGCCTGCGGTGACGCACCGGTCTTACGCGCTCCCATGGCCGATGCGAGTGTGTCGACAACATAGGTCAAAAGTGTGATTACCACGAGCATCGTCAACGTGAACCAGCCAAGATAGGCAAAACTATCCGCCCACGCCGCCAGCAGCAGTCCACCCAGCACCATCAGCGGACCGGGCAGGGGCGGCAACACCGTAAATAGGATACCGGTGATAACGAGGATCAATGCCAACAGCTGCCAGGTAATACTCAGGTCCATGCTATTCAAGCTGCCCCCTTTTTGGGTAGAATAGCCACGTGATTACACCTGAGCGGGTGTGGTTCAATGGTAG
>CAZAWX010000314.1:0-4094 GCA_964488985.1 uncultured Ectothiorhodospiraceae bacterium | reverse complement strand
AAAGTTGGCTGCAAAATAAAATAGACCATATACACAGTGCTAATTTAGCCATTGCATCTTCACTTGGAATACACAGCCAAATTCTGGTGTTTAGAGAGCGTTTTGTACAGTGGTCGGGTGTTGATTTTTATGTAAGTAATCGCCCTGGATTTTGTAAACCCGCCGGGTGGCGGGTTTGTATTTGGTGCAGAGGCAGTCAAACATATAGCTATTCGCCGCGTTTCGCTTCTTTTTGTTACTGTCGCTGTATCAATTGCCCTGGCTTACTTTTATGTCCTTAACTATTCTTTCAGCAATTCTAATTATGGCCCATCAAACGTCCCAGGTTCTCTGTATGTTGGCTGTTTACCTGCTTGAAGTTGATCGCGAATTGTCGGCGGCGTCTCGTAAACAATGGGGTCGTCTCCGTTAATCTGGACCGAAAGGGGAATCTTGCCGTGGATGCCGGGGATAAAAATACGTTGAAAATCGGTGAGATGGGCCAGATAGGTGAAGCAGACCTGATCATCTGCGGGCAGCACGGCGACTGTGGATAAAGTTGGTCTAACGTCCTCTACCTGGTTCTCAAGTTTAATCACAATCATGGGTGGCGGTGGAACGGCGAACGTGGGGATCTTGCCATCCGGATGCATGCCGCTGACGGAGATCGGCGTGCCGGGCTCAAGATCGGGAAATACCATGCCGAGCGAAGCGTCCTGGAAGAATTGGCGTGGGCACTCTCTGCCTGAGGTGAGGCCCTCATGGAACTTATCGCGATAGTTCTCCACGATATAGCCCCGTGCCACTTCGGGCATATTATGGTCCTGGGGGCCATGAAACCAGGCATCAGCACCAACGTAAACGTAGCGTGGGAACATCATTGGATGGTGCCAGTCGAGTGACCACGGTAAGGGCTGTCGATACCATTTTTTTGGATCGCGGACGATCAGACGGTCGGGGGTGAGCAAGTCGTCTGGATCTTCCAGATTGGGTAATTCAACGTCATGCTCCACGGGTTCGGGAACCACCAGATAGCCCTTGCCGAAGGGATTGCGGGGATACACACCGGGGTGATCAAATTCCTGCCGCATCCCCGAAACAATAGAATCAACCTCAGGCGCGGGGACCCTCCCGTCGTATCCCCCGTATGCGTTGGCATTGGTGATCGGCATCTCGTCGAACGGTTCAGGAGGACTGAATCGGGGGGTGTCCCCTTGCCACCTGACCACACGTCTTCCCCATATCTCGATGTGCTTGGAGGCATGTCCAACCGCCACTGATACCTGCATATTGGGTAATGGCCGGGACGTAAGTGCACTTCCGATAAATACGACGTCGGTTGCTGGCTTGTCCGGCCAAAAGTCGGTACCCGGCAGAATCCGCGGCCACGTCTCAGGATCACGGATATCGTGCAAGAGCGGCACGGGGGGAGCGGGGACAAGCCGCCCCTCGTCGATGGTGTAGGTAAACTTGACAAGCGCGTAGGCGAACGCGGGAAATTTTTTTAAGGGAAAAACATCAACGACAGCATCATAGCGGTCGCATAAGGGCTCACGGCTCATAGTGGAGCCCCCCAGGTTCCCGTATCCGTGCTATAACTGCTGTCGGGTTGACTACCTGTCTCGGTTTGCGAGGTGGTAGTGCTCATTCCGCCTTGCTCCTTCTTCCAGTGGGTACCTGTGGAGTTGGCCGAGACCTCACCTGAACGATTAGCACTTCGAGCGCCTGCAACCACCCCATAGTGACCGTTTGCATCGCGCGTCACGCCGGTCTCAAAGCCGAAAAACGGCGAACCCACCGAAATTTTGACGTCGGTCGGCGCGTCGGTAAGGAACAACTGGGCAACACCAGTCGCCACCGCAAGACCTTGTTTTGCTGCCCATTCACCCGGGCTCCCGCCACCCAGGGCGCTGCCCAACAGCTTCTTCCCAAACGCCCCCCATAGTGCATTGAGGGCATCTCCCAACGGAGGTTCAGGCCCGCCAAGCTTGCTTAAGACGTAATCAAGGATCATGCTGACCGCTATAGTCCCCCAACCCAAGATGATATCCCCCCATGTCATACCAACCACCACGGTGTTGAGATGTGATGTGGGTGCGCTCGATAGTGGTGGCGAAACAGGGTCCATGCACACCGTCATCGGTGCAGGTGGCCAACTGATCATCGTACAGCAGGCAGTGGGCTTGCCTTGAGACAGTACGGTACTGGCGGAAAAGTTGACCTTACGGCCCGAAAACGGTATGTGCAGCAAGGTCAGTGTATTGAGTGGGCCGGGAATGATCTGGACATGGACAATGAGCGTGCCGCAATCATGGCCAGCTTGAACGATAGAGAGGCCCTTGTGCACCACCGTGGTCGTCAGCTTGTTTTGACCCATTCCCATACCCGGTGGCCAGAACATCGGGACCGGGATTTCAGTCGCCATCCCCATTGGTACCGACAGCGGTGGAGGCAACGCAGGGGGAGTAGGGCCCAGGTAAGCATGGGCGGTCATAATACATGGCGGCTGCAACACCGGTAAGGCAATGTCGTTGGAGATCGAGATTTTGTTCGGCATTAGCCTGGCTCCGGGTACTGAAACCACCCCGGGGTGGTGCGCAAGCGAAACGACCGCTCCATACTGGGTGTAGTCTCCAACGTAAATGCGGTGCGGTAGACAATATAAAAACGCAACTGCTCGGGCAGCAACACCAGGAGTTGGGGAGCCAGTTCACGGCTTCCCGTGCGGTCACCGAGTTCATAATCGGCAATCACCCGCAATGGTGGGATGGTAAACGATAACTCACCATGTGGTGACATTCCGTTCATAGTGACCAAGGCCTGAGGCCCAGGTAGTGGCGTGATCCAATCGGGGTGGGCCCGGTGAAATACGTGGTTGCTGACCTCCTGGGCGTATTCGTCTTCCCCCCCCGGGTCCTGGTTGAGTTCCACCTTCCTCCTAACGTGGTGGAGAAACCGTGTTTGCGTAAATGCTATGTCTTGCGGCACCGTGGCCCAGCAATAGGGTTCAGGGGCATCATCCCATGCCTCAATCAGGTGTTCAGGATGCTCAAGATTGGGCAGTTGGCGCAGGTACTCCATGCTGGGAAACCCCTCCGGCGCCTGGAGGCTTTCAGCAACGTGTTTGGCAAGAAACTCTGCATCAAAGCCCCGCCCATGATGATTGACCGGGTCACGAATATCGACCACGGTATCCCCATCCATCCAAGCGGGACAGGTGCCGCCAAAGGTACGTTCATAGACCAGAGGCATGCGTGAGAAGGGGACCGGAGGCGTAATGGTTGGATTACTCCCATTGCGCCATACCCGATCACCCGTCACACGCATCGTATGTGTGACATCGCCCACACTCAGCCTGACGTTCATCGATTCGACGGTCCCTGTACCTTCGGGATAGGCGGCACCGAGCCCTATGACCTCGAACACCTGGTCACGCCGTTGTACTGCATCCGATGGTAACTGGCCGAGGGCTGTATCTTCCTCCGTGGCGAATAGCGGAAACGGCTCCTGGGTATCCAATTCAGTGACGCCGTGTTTGTCGAAATGGAAAGTAGCCTTGGCGACCAACATACCGATCCGGGGACCGTCATCGTCGACACTATCAACCGAGATATGGACATCGGCAGCAATGGGCATATGGTTGATCAGTTCCAAATTTTGTCATCCTTTATTATGAGTGCTGCCTTTATTTGGGCCGTTTCCAAATCAATTAAGTCGTATGACCTCCCCTCGTACGGCCACATCGTCGGTCGCATCGATATGGACCGGGCCGCGCTGAGCGCGGAGCGCGATCTCATCGGCTGTAATACTGAGTGCGCCTGGGAGTTCGAGATCGACATCACGACTCAAAATGCGAACCACGGGGCCAGATTCTGCCACCCGAATTTCGACAAGCCCAGTTCCGTCAATAGCGTGAATCTGAACACTTTCATCTCGCTGAATTTCAAGCCTGGCGGCGGCCGAGGGCTGAACATCTGGTCGGGAAGCGAAGCCATCGATGACGCCTACAACAATTGGCTCTGGCCAATTTGTTGGCCACTGCAGCAGCACCCGATCACACTTTCGGACAGACAGGGCGTGAAGTGTGGGCAGCCAGGCTCGTTTGTAGCCCTGCT
>CAZAWX010000313.1:2224-4097 GCA_964488985.1 uncultured Ectothiorhodospiraceae bacterium | reverse complement strand
CACCGCCACCTCGGCGTTGATGATTGGTGCGACAAAAACCAAGGTGGTGGATATCGAGCAGGTGCTGAACCGGGAATTTTACGGTAACGAGGCGGTCGCCGAAGTTGAAGTACTGCGTTCGCGCAACATCGCCAACCAGGTCATCAAGCGGCTCAAGTTACTCAACCATGCAGAATTCAACCCTGACCTCGGTGTGCCGGAAAAGAGTTTTTTTGATTTTCTCATGTATCTGAACCCAAAAAGATGGGTGCCAAGCAGCTGGAAAAAGGTGATCAGGGAAGCCATCAGTGGCGAGGTGAAAACCATACCCCTGAGCGAGGAAGAATTGTCTGATCGCACCCTCGCCCGGGCGACGGATATCTTTCTTTTAAAACTGAGTGTCGATGCGATCAAATGGTCCAATGTGCTGACCATAAAATTTGATTCTGGGGACCCGGTGCTGGCAGCACGGATTGCCAATGAACTGCCAAAAGTCTATGTCGATGACCAGTTGCAGGCCAAGTTCGATGCCACCGAAAAGGCGACCGAGTGGCTGACAGAGCGCTTGACCGGTATGAAGACCCAGGTGGCCGAATCTGAACGCGCGGTGGAAATCTTCCGTGAACAAAATGGCCTCACCGAGGTCGCCAACACCAGCATACTGGCCGAGCAACTATCTGAAATCAACAGCCAGTTGATCGTCTCGCGGGCCGAGCGCGCTGCCGCTGAAGCCCGTCTGTTGCAGATCAACCGTCTGCTGGGAAAGGACGGGCAGGGCATTGAAACCGCCAACGAGGTGTTGTCCTCGCCGTTGATCCAGCAGTTGCGCAACCAGGAAGCCGAGGTCATGCGCAAGCTTTCCGAACTGTCGGTCGAGTACGGTCCGCGACACCCGCGTATCCTGCAGATCAATGCCGAGCTCAAGGATATCCGGCAACGTATTGATTCGGAAATCAGCAAGATCAGACAAGGCCTGGAAAACGAGGTCGAGGTGGCCCGTACGCGTGAGCGTAGCCTGGAAGCCAGCCTGAAGGATGCAGAAAAGCAAAGCGGTGTGCAGAACCGCGTCTCCGTGCAACTGCATGAACTGGAGCGCGAGGCAGCGGCCAACCGTGTGCTTTACGAGACCTTTTTGAGCCGTTTTAAGGAAACGAGTTCGACCCAGGGCATTGAGACCTCGGATGCACGTGTCATATCAGCCGCCGAGGTGCCGCCGTTGCCTTCGTACCCGAACAAGCGGCGCTCGTTCATTATTATCTTTATCCTCGGCTTCATGGCGGCCTGCGGACTGGTGTTCGGTCTGCATTTCCTGAGCCCGGGTCTTTACAGCCCGGAGCAGATCGAAAAGGAACTGGGACTGCACGCGATCGGTATGATACCCAAGCTGCCGGGCAAGACCGATCCCTACCAACACCTGCTTAAAAAACCTCATTCAGGCTATGTGGAGGCCATCAACTCACTGAAAATATCGCTGCGTCTGTCCGACCCGGATGCGCTGATCAAGGCCATCCAGGTGACCTCGTCGGTGCCTGGTGAAGGCAAGTCCTCGTTGGTTTTGAGCCTCGGTGTGGTGATGGCCAAGGAGGGTAAAAGGGTGCTGGTAATCGATGCTGACCTGCGTCGCTCAAGCCTTCCAGAGACCCTGGGGTTGTCAAAAGAAGGTGCGGGGCTGACCGATTATGTGTTGGCCGATACGGACACGCCTGATGAATTTATCGTGTCCCATGAAAAGAGCGGTGTCGATTTCATGCGTACCGGTGAAGCCAAGTACGCCAACGCCACCGATATTTTCAGTTCGAAACGTATGCAACGCATCGTCGATATACTGAAGCAACGCTATGATTACCTGTTGTTTGACACACCACCGGTGATGGCGGTGGCCGATGCCCGCGTG
>CAZAWX010000313.1:0-2124 GCA_964488985.1 uncultured Ectothiorhodospiraceae bacterium | reverse complement strand
TGCAAATACCGTGAAAACCCGTCCGTGCACATCAATTGCATTGCTGCTGCTGGTGGCCACGGTAGCCGGCGCAACGCTGTTATTATCCTGGCCCAGATTGCAGGCCAGCGTGACGTATCTGCCGGTGGACACGGCCATCAAACACTATTATGCCAGCCGGGAGATCCCCAGCGCGCAGCTAGCCGGCCTGATCGAGCGGGCACAGCAGGCGATTGACCTGCACGATCATTACCGCTACCACGACGGGCTCAGCACCTTGTACTTCCTGCGCGGGCTGGATGCGCGCAGTCCGAGCCGGGAACGGCGGCCTGCCTATGAGCAAGCCATCAAAGAAGCCGAAAATGTGGTCTTGATGGCGCCGGCCCGTTCCATGACCTGGCAACGTATGGCGCGCACACACGCCGTGCTGGGCCACCCGCCTGCCAGTGTCATCACGCCGTTGATGATGTCAATTTATGCAGGCAGGGTCGAGCCGACGCTGTTCATCGGGCGCCTCGAACTGGGCTACCACTACCTTGCTTTCCTCGACGCTGAAGCCCAGGGGCTCATACACGACCAGACCTTGCTGGCCTGGAAGCTGCAACCGCGTGCGCTCACACAAGCGATCAGTGATAAGAAGCTGGCGCTGGCAGATATTGAAACCTTGCTGGTCGAGCATGATGCAGCCGTGCTTGCTGAAATGGAGGCCTCTCTTGGGCGCGCTGTTCGCTAAATTCCGCAGGACCGGAGAGCCCGGAACATTACCGCGGGTGCCTGCCGGGCAGCGTGTCTATTGTATAGGTGATATCCATGGCCGCCTGGATCTACTGCTTGATTTGCATCATAAAATACGCGCCGATGTTATGGGCTTCGCAGGTAAAAAAACCGTCGTTTACCTGGGCGATTACATTGACCGTGGCGAGCAGTCGCGCCAGGTCATCGATCTGTTGCTGACCAGGCCATTGGCAGATATTGAGGCCATTTACCTGCTTGGCAACCATGAGCAGACCATGCTGGATTTCATGGCGTACCCTGAGGCTGCAGCCGTATGGCTTGACTATGGCGGGCGTGAATGCCTCTACAGCTACGGTATTACGTTGATGCATATACCCACCGGCAAGGAGGTGCTGGCGCTGGCAGCACGGTTGCGAGAAACCTTGCCGAAAGAACACCACGCATTTTTTGATGGCTGTGCGAACAACTGGCTATGCGGCGACTATTATTTTGCCCATGCGGGCATCCGACCCGGGGTGGCGCTTCACAAGCAGTTGCGCGAAGACCAGATCTGGATACGGGATGAATTCTTACTCAGCGACAGGGATCATGGTGCCGTCGTGGTGCACGGCCACAGCATCACAACGCAGCCCGAACTGCTGCCCAACCGCATCGACATCGATACCGGCGCCTACGCCAGCGGCATCCTCACCTGCCTGGTGCTGGAGGGAGAGGTGCAGCGTTTTATACAAACCGGGCAAGGCGCATGATGTCACTCGGGATCCGGTACCGGCATGACGGGACCCGGAATCCATCCTGGCTGCCAGTATTAATCCTGGTACTGGTTCTTTTCAGCCCTATGGCAAGCGCCGACTACCAGTCCGGTCTCGATGCCTATAATGCGGCCCGTTACACCACCGCAATGGATGAATGGAAGGCCGTTGTGGCGCGGCCTGCGGAGACCGTCAATACGGGTATGTACGCTGAGGCCCACTATGGCATCGGCATGCTTTACTGGCTGGGGCAGGGGGTTACAAAAGACTACGTCGAGGCTTCCGGGTGGTTCCGAAAGGCCGCGGAGCTGGGTAGCAGCGGGGCACAGGGTAAGCTGGGTTACATGTATTCCAGGGGTGTGGTGGTGGACAGAGACCCGGTAAAGGCATTCGAGTGGTTCCGCAAAGCCGCAAGGCAGGGTGATGTCGATGGCCAGTACAACCTGGGTATTTTTTACCTCAATGGATGGGGTACCAAAAAGGATAAAACCATGGCCGCCCAGTACCTGGCCGCCGCCTCGGCTCAGGGTGACGAGGATGCAGAGGCGATGCTGGGGCAGGTGCTGGCACAGATTGCGGATGATAAACGGCATACAGACAATAATCGTCATCCCGGGCTTGAGAATGTCATGCCGGGCTACGACCCGGTACCGGAATC
>CAZAWX010000312.1:1658-4105 GCA_964488985.1 uncultured Ectothiorhodospiraceae bacterium | reverse complement strand
TCTTGCTGGCGGACACCCCACTGCGATTTTCTGAAGTGGATTTATGCGCAGCTATTTAGTGTGAACAGGATTTTCGCACAGCGATTTAAAATACCCGCACTGAGGTTGATTTAAAACTCAGCCACACGTCCTGACCCAACCCATAACCCTGTTCGTGTAGTGCAGCATGGGTGATCAGGACTTCAAAATGTTCGCCGGCCTCAACACTGACCCGGACTTGGCCATTGTCCTGGGACAGGGCGCTGATCCGCCCGGCGTATGTATTGCGGATGCTGGAATCAAGCCGGGTTCTGGATAACACAATGTGTGCAGGTTCGATGGCCAGGTGGGTGCCCTGCAGAGAATTATCCGCCAACATAATTTGTATGCGGCCGCTATCAAAAAAGCCATCACGGGAATGGATTTTTCCTTGAAATAAATTCACCAGTGAACTTTTTACGGCATTCCCTTTGACGAGGCTGAATACCGTGTCTGCCAGCGTCTGAGCGCGAAGTAAATCATGGCTGCTGAAGACGACAGTACACTGGTTATGTTCTGGCAATTCGCGTAGCACTCCTTCCAGTGTTGAATGAAAACCACGATCCAGATAGGTGAAAGGTTCGTCCAGGAGTAATACCTTTGGTTGCAGAACCAGGGCGCGGGCAATGGCCACTTGCTGTGCCTCACCTCCGGAAAGCCGGTTGATGTTACGGGCCGCCAGGGATTGCAGTGAAAGTTGCGCCAGCACAGCATCTGTACGTCGTACACGTTCCTCGGCAGGTCGCCTGCGCAGACGTAACCCCAGTTCAATATTCGCCCGGACAGTGCCCTTTAGCAGATAAGGATTCTGTTGTACCAACGCCACTCGCTGACAAACTTGAGGTAACGCCTGTGTCGGCACCGGATCGCCGAAAAAGGTGACCTCGCCGGTTTGAGCGCTGCGTAAAAATGCCAAAAGCTGAAACAGGGTACTTTTGCCCGCACCATTCGGGCCGATGAGTGCGGTGATGTGCCCAGCTTCAATGTGCATGTGATCAATGGCCAGAACGGTTTCCTTGCCGTAAGCAAAAACCAGCTTCTGCAATTCATAGGCGGTTTTGGTCATGGCTACCGTTGCAGGTACTGAAAACAGCCATTGACGATAAATGCCACCAGCAGTAATGCGATGCCAAGAGCCAGAGCGAGTTCGAATTCGCCTTTACTGGTTTCCAGGGCTATGGCGGTGGTCATGGTGCGGGTGAAACCATCGATATTGCCACCGACCATCATTGCCACACCCACTTCACCGATGGCGCGGCCGAAGCCGACCACGATGGCGGAGATAAATCCATAACGAACTTCGGAAAGGAAGATTAATGCCAGTTGCAGACGGCCTGCGCCCAGTCCGCGGCAGGTTGCTGCCAGTCGCGGATCAGCGCCCTGGACGGCAGATATGCTTAAGTTCCAAAGGATCGGAATAATCAGCAGACATTCCCCGATAATGACGGCTCCCCGTGTGTACAGCAGCCCAAAATCGCCAAAGGCCCCCTGACGGCTTAACAGGCCATACAGCACCAACCCGACGACCACGGTCGGTAGTGCCATCAGTGTGTTGAGCACCTGTATGAGCAGTGCTTTACCCCGAAATTCGTTAAGTGCCGTAGTCAGACCGAGTGGAATGGCAATCAATGCGGCGGTGAAGACCGCGATCATCGAAATATGTATGGAATTCCAAACAATGCGGTAGACCTCGGCATCGAAGCCGAGTATTAATTCAAACGCGGTTTTGAAGGCCTGTTGATAAAATTCGATGGCGTGGTGCTCCCAATGGCTCAGGGACGTTTGATAACGTCAGGATAGAACAGTTGTTGGCCACCGAGACGATAGTCGCGGATGATTTTTTGGCCCTGTTTGCCGGTGACAAAGGCAATGTATTTTTTTGCCAGTTGGTATTTTGCGTTGGGGTAGCGCGCCGGGTTCACGGCGATCACATGGTAGGGGTTGAACAGTTGTGGATCACCTGCACTGAGAATCTTCAGGTCCAGCTTGTTTCGATAGGCGATGTAAGTGCCGCGGTCCGTGAGTGTGTAAGCGCGTTTATCGGCAGCAATCTGCAACACTGCACCCATTCCCTGGCCCGTGGCCAGATACCAGTCCCCCTGTGGGGTGATCCCTGCAGTGCGCCACAGGTGCTTTTCTTTTTTATGGGTGCCTGATTCATCACCGCGGGAGATAAATACGGCTTTGCTGCCGGCGATACGGCGCAAGGCATCCACGGCATCTGTACCGGCACTGACCGCGGCAGGATCGGCCGCTGGACCGATAAGCACAAAATCGTTGTGCATCACTGCGGCGCGATCAACACCGTAACCTGACGCCACGAATTTCTTCTCGGCGGCCGGAGCATGCACAAAGATGACGTCAACATCACCATTTTGGCCGAGTTTCAGGGACTTACCGGTGCCCACGGCAATGACATCGAGTTTGAT
>CAZAWX010000312.1:0-1558 GCA_964488985.1 uncultured Ectothiorhodospiraceae bacterium | reverse complement strand
AACATAAATGAACGTTGAGCTCTCAATTTCCCTGGCCCTTGGAGCAGAAACTGCGCAGGCTCTGGACAGTCGGCTTCTGGCCTGTTTGCTGGCGGTCAAAGAAGGCGGCAGCCTTGCTGCTGCCAGCCACACGCTGGGCGTGTCCTATCGGCATTTATGGGGCTTGCTGGAAGCCTGGGAGCGCCAGTGCGGAGCGTCATTGGTTCATCTGCAACGGGGCCGGGGGGCACGCCTGACACCATTGGGGCAAACCTTGCTGGCAGGACAACAGCACATCGATCAGCAGTTGGCACCCGAATTGTTACGCCTCGGTACAGAACTGGCAGGCCAATTGAATACAGTCCTTGCCGATAGTCAACCGCAAGCCCTGAAGATGGTGGCCAGCCATGATCTAAGTCTTGAGCGGCTCCGTGATTTACTCGGCAGAAAAACTGCAATGGCAGTTGAGTTGAGCACCCGTGGCAGCCTGGACAGTTTGTCGATGCTGGCGACGGGTCAATGCGATATTGCCGGCTTTCACTTTTCTGCGCCTTTGTATGCAACAACGCATTTGGCCCAGATGCGAAGCCTGCTCGATGCAAACCGGCATTGCCTGATGCGACTGGTCACAAGACGCCAGGGATTGTTGCTTGCCCAGGGTAATCCGCTGCGATTGCACTCACTTGCCGATGTCGCTAGCCGCCGGGCGCATTTCATCAATCGTCAACCGGGTTCCGGGACCCGGTTACTTGTCGATGTGTTGCTGGAGCAGGCTGAAATTGGCCGCGATAATATCGTCGGCTACGAGAACGAAGAATTTACCCATCTGGCGGTTGCTGCAATGGTGGCAAGCAGCGCCGCCGATGCGGGTTTCGGTATTGAAGCAGCGGCGCGGCAATTCAAACTGGACTTTGAACCGGTAACGACGGAACAATACTGGCTGGCGTTGGATACACGGCGACTGAACGAAAAGCTGATGGACACCCTGTCAGCAATTCTCCGCGGACCCAAGTTCCAACAGCAAATCGAACAGCTGGTGGGCTACAATGGCGACGGCGCAGGCGAGTGCGTCAGTATTGGCGAGGTGTTTTCGCTACCGTCGTTGGCAACTGAGCAATGACAACCCCGAGTGAGCCCCGAGTGAACCCCGAGTGAACCCCGAGTGAATGATATGTCATCTGATAACGTAATTTCGTTTGCAGAACACGAGGTCGAGTTCAATGCCGTGCGGGCCAGAGGTCCGGGTGGGCAAAACGTCAATAAAGTCTCAAGCGCCATTCACCTGCGTTTTAATATTCGTGCATCATCCTTGCCCGAAACATGCAAACAAAGCCTGTTGGAACTCGGAGATCGGCGTATCAACCGCCAGGGGATCGTCGTGATCAAGGCCAGCCGCCACCGCAGCCAGGACCTGAATCGAGCCGATGCTCTGCAGCGACTTCAAGAACTCGTGCAGCGTGCCGGGTTACGGCAAAAACCACGACGTCCCACCCGTCCCAGCAAAAGCGCGAAAGCAAAACGCATGAATAGTAAAACCAAGCGTGGACGAGTCAAAGCGTTGCGGGGCCGGGTTGTTGAT
>CAZAWX010000311.1:0-4106 GCA_964488985.1 uncultured Ectothiorhodospiraceae bacterium | reverse complement strand
AATCCATGTTCTTCAATGGCTTACTGGATTCCCGCCTTCGCGGGAATGACGGCGTCCTGAGAAAACATGCGTTTCTGGACGGACACTAAATAACTGTGCGAAAATCCTGTTCACGTATGGCAAGGCCAGGTTTGTGTTTGCGTGTTGCGCATTGCGCAGGGTAAGGACTAATTCACAAGGCACGCCGCAAGTACGTGATGTGCATGGCGCTGTAGGCAAGTAACACCCCGAGCAATGGTGCGCTGCTGTACAGGGCGAGATCACTTCGCGCCGTAAGCTCCACCCCCGGGTGTTTCCATGACGAACGTGTCTCCCGGTGAGACATCGGTTTCGTCGTTGCCGGCAAGTTCATCAATATGACCGTTGCTGCGGCGTACGTAATTGTGGCCACGTGCACCGGCGCCACCACCGGCCAGTCCATAAGGATCGGTGCTGCGGTGACTGCTGAGCAGGGTCATCTTCATGTCTTGCAGGAACGTAACTTCGCGCACGATGCCATCGCCGCCGTTGTAACGGCCCTCACCGCCTGAACCATGGCGTATGCGGAAGCTGTCAACACGTACAGGGAAGCGCCATTCGAGAATTTCCGGATCAGTCAGCCGGGTATTGGTCATATGGCTGTGCACGGCGCTGGTGCCCGGGTGGTCGGACCCGGCGCCGGTACCGCCGCAAATGGTTTCGTAGTTCTGAAATTCAGCGTTGCCATAGACGAAATTATTGACCGTGCCCTGGGAAGAGGCAAGGGCGCCCAAGGCTCCGAACAGGGCATCGGTCACGCCCTGGCTAACTTCGGTATTACCGGCAATGACCGCAGCCGGATATTCCGGGGAGATGATCGATTTGGCTGGCACGATTACTTTAAGAGGCTTGAGGCAGCCTTCGTTGAGAGGGATGTCTTCGTCGACCAGGCAGCGGAACACGTACAGCACGGCGGCCAGACATACAGCGGTCGGGGCGTTGTAGTTGCCCTTGTACTGGGGTGAAGTGCCGGTGAAATCGATCAGGGCTTCGCGGGCCGTTTTGTCGACGCTGATCTTGACCTGAATCTGACAACCGTTATCCATTGGATAGATAAATTCACCATCACTCAACGAATCAAGAACCCGGCGCACGGACTCCTCGGCATTGTCCTGTACATGTTGCATGTAGGCTTGCACCACTTCGATGCCGAAGTGTTCGACCATCTTCATTACCTCGTTGACGCCGGTATTGTTGGCCGCCACCTGCGCTTCGAGATCGGCCATGTTCTGGGCAGGATTGCGGCAGGGGTAGGTTCCCGAGTTGAGTAATTCCAAGGTCTGTTTTTCCCGCAGTACGCCGTGTTCAACCATGAGAAAATTGTCGATGAGCACGCCTTCCTCATGAATCGAGGTGCTGTCCGGTGGTGCTGAGCCGGGAGTGCGCCCGCCAATATCAGCATGATGTCCCCGGGAGGCAACATAAAATAAAATGTGCGCGCCTTGCGGATCGAATACCGGCGTGACGACTGTGACGTCCGGCAGGTGAGTGCCGCCGTTGTAGGGGGCGTTGATCACATAGGCATCGCCTGATTTCATTTTCCCGGCGTTCTCGCGGATCACGGTTTTGATAGACGCACCCATGGAGCCCAGGTGTACCGGCACATGGGGGGCATTGGCCACCAGGGATCCGTCCGGGGCGAAGATGGCGCAGGAAAAATCGTAGCGCTCTTTGATATTGACGGAATAGGCGGTGTTGGCCAGTGTCGCTCCCATCTGTTCAGCGATGGACATGAACAGGTTGTTGAAGACTTCCAACATGACCGGATCCGCATCGGTGCCGATGGCGACTTGCCTGGCTTTTGCCACCACCCGGGTCAGGACACAATCGCCCCGCGGGCTGAGTTCGGCACGCCAGCCCGGTTCTACCACGGTGGTGGCGGTGTGTTCGGATATGATGGCCGGGCCGTCGATGTGTTGTCCTATGGCCATGTCTTCACGACGATAAATGGGCGTCTGTTGCCAGCTTCCATCTGCATGCATGGGCACGCTGCTCACCGCAGTTGCGGGTATGCCGGGCGTGGCATCGGGCAGGGCGTTTTCGTCACGTTTGTCACTGGCGCCAACGGCTTCCACTGAAATCGCTTCGATGACCAGATCCCGATCCGGGGCAATGTAACCGTAGCGCTGCTGATGGGCGGCTTCAAAACGCTGCAACATGATCGCGTTATCGGTATCGGGATCGATCAGCAGTGGATTGTCGGTACCGGCATAGCGAAGGTGAACTTTGGGCACTAAGGAAATCTGCGCTTCAGGTACTTCCTGGGCCAGCACATCGGCGTGGGCAAGGGCCGACAGTTCGTCGAAGGCCTGTGCCAGGATCCCTTGCACCGCAGGCGCCAGGGCTTCATTGAGTTGCCGTTCCCGAATCGAACGCACATCCGCCAGGCCCATGCCGTAGGCGGACAACACCCCGGCGAAGGGATGCAGCAGAACGCGTTTCATCCCCAAGCTGTCGGCGACAAGGCAAGCATGCTGGCCACCGGCACCACCGAAAGAGTTCAGGGTGTAGTCGGTGACATCATAGCCTCGTTCGACGGAGATTTTCTTGATGGCATTGGCCATGTTGGCAATGGCAATGCGTAAAAATCCTTCCGCTACATCTTCAGGCGTGGATAAGGGGGTACCGGTCGCGGCGGCAATCTGTTTTGCCAATGCCGTAAATTGTTGCCGTGCCACCTCGGTATCCAGGGGCTGATCACCGCCAGGGCCGAACACTACAGGAAAATGATCGGGATGTAGTTTGCCGAGCATGACGTTGCAGTCGGTGATGGTCAGAGGGCCGCCGCGACGATAGCTGGCAGGGCCGGGATCGGCACCGGCACTGTCGGGTCCAACCCGATAGCGGGCACCGTCGAAATGGACAATGGAACCGCCTCCGGCGGCCACGGTATGAATGAGCATCATTGGTGCGCGCAATCGCACCCCGGCCACCACGGCCTCGAAGCTGCGCTCGTACTCGCCGTCGAAATGGGAAACATCGGTGGATGTGCCCCCCATATCAAAGCCGATGACCTTATCGAAGCCAGCCAGGGCGGCGGTGCGCGCCATGCCGACCACGCCGCCGGCCGGGCCCGAGAGGATCGCATCCTTGCCTTGAAAACGGTGGGCATCGGTCAGGCCGCCGTTGGACTGCATAAACATCAGTCGTGGGCCCGTGCCATCGCTGGCATTGAGCTGTCCGGCCACCTGATCCACATAGCGGCGCAGAATGGGTGACAAGTAGGCATCGACCACAGTAGTGTCGCCGCGGCTGATGAGTTTCATCAGCGGGCTGGCCTGGTGGGAGACCGAAATCTGGGTAAAGCCGATCTCCGCAGCGATGTGGGCGACGCGTTGTTCATGATCGTGGTAGCGGTAGCTGTGCATCAGGGCGATGGCGATGGATCGGATGCCGGCATCAAAGGCGTGTTGCAAGCCCTGGCGGGTTGTTACTTCATCAAGGGGCTGCACGATGGCGCCATGGGCGTCAATGCGTTCGGGAACCTCAACCACCGAGTCATAGAGCATTTCCGGTAGCACGATGTGCAAGGCAAACAGATTGGACCGGTTCTGATAGCCGATGCGCAGGGCATCGCCAAAGCCCTTGCTGATGGCCAGCAGGGTGCGGTCACCCTTACGCTCCAGCAGCGCGTTGGTGGCCACCGTAGTACCCATTTTCACGTTATGAATGCGGCCCGCCGGGATCGCCTGGCCGGATCCCAGACCCATAAGTTCGCGGATCCCCTGTACCGCAGCATCCTGGTAGCGCTCCGGGTTTTCGGAAAGGAGTTTGCGCGTCAACAGCCGGCCATCGGGAGTGTGGGCGACCAGATCGGTAAAGGTGCCGCCGCGATCGACCCAGAATTGCCATTGTCCCGTATCAGCCGTCATGTCCGCTTCCTTGTTTGCTTGCCCAGTACAGAGAATGGGGGAGACAGGAAGTGTAGAGGAGCTATAGCGAGACTGGAACTCCCAAACTCCCAAGGGTTTATGGTTTCCGCGAGTTCAGGAAATTGAAGTCAGCACTGTGAGATACGCGAACGAACACTGTCCACACTAAATAGCTGCGCATAAATCCACTTCAGAAAATCGCAGTGGGTTGCCCGC
>CAZAWX010000310.1:0-4107 GCA_964488985.1 uncultured Ectothiorhodospiraceae bacterium | reverse complement strand
CAAGTTAATCGCCTGAGTTATATTTATTGTTGCCGACTCCAGGGTGAGCGTACCTGGAGTTGTGTTTTGAGTTATTGGATCATTAACTGTTATCGAGGTCAAGGCATCAAGTTTCAGTGATGCTCCACTGAGTAACGTCTGAACCGCACCGGAGGTAATGACACTGGCTGCGGTAGCAAAATCTGTTGCATGGTCATCAAGATCTGTAGCAGCAGTAATCTCATTGGTGGCACCAGACAAAGCGCCATCTATATCAGGACTGGCATTCTGGATTACGATGGTATCCGGGTCGAGCAGTAATGTACCAAATTTACCCTGCGCCGAACCAGTCAGTTCGACATTTCCCTGAAAATCCAACCAGCCTTTTCCGGAGACTTCGACAAAGCCACCATCATGAGATTCAGCGACACCCTTGGCGCTGATTGATCCATGAAATCTAGTAATTTCATCCGACCATACAATGACTTTGCCACCATTACCATCTTGAGTGGCATCAGCACTAACTGATACATCACTGCCAACCAAGGTGAGTGTTGAGTTTTGAATATTTTGATTGCCGCCCTGAAAATCACCGCCAATCAAAACTTCACCGCCGCCCGTTGCCCCGGAAGCATCAACTGATGAATTATCCAGTAGCGCGACCGCATCGCCAAGAATTTGAATGTTACCGCCTTGCCCAGTAGAGGAAGTTGCTGTGGTCTGACTTTGACCTCCAATTATTGTCTTAGCGGCTTGTTCAAGGCGCACCTGCCCACCGTTACCGGTGGATGCATCGGCCGTCAATGTACCAAACTGTTCAAGCACAGAATCCGAGGTGATATTGACGCTGCCACCGGCAGTTCCAGAGGCATCAATCGTGCCACTGTTCGTCACACCGGCGCCAAAACCCGCCAGACTGACTTTGCCGCCCTTACGCACCACGCCACCGGCAGCACGAATCAAACCGCTGTTGTTGATACTCTTGTTAAAAACATCCTGGGCAACCTTGGCACTTAACAACACCTGCCCGCCCGCGGACTTGATTTCACCACTGTTGCTGACGGCAGCATCGGCGCCGTCCGGGTTAGTCAAAATAGCTTCATCCACCTGAAAGCGGATCAGCCCGTCGCCATCAAAATCGAGGGTGGCTTTGCGTCCGGCTGCCAGATTCACATGACCTAAGTCAGCGACGATGGTGCCTTCATTACGTACTTGGCCACCGACCAGATTTACCGAACCGCCACTGGCTGCCCGAATAAGCCCGCGATTGACGACGGCCCCGGGAGTTTCACCGTCTTTGGCGAAAAAGGCGTATTTGCCCTTCATGAAATCTTCATTGGTGATATCGAGGCCGGATGCAAACAGGCCACCGACATCGACTCGCGCCGATTTACCGAACACCACACCTCTGGGATTGACAATAAAAACCTGACCATTGGCCTGTACAGAACCAAAAATCATCGAGGTCGTCTGATTCAGAACACGGTTCAACACCACCGCTGAGGATGACGGTTGATTGAACTTCACCAGTTCATTGGCGTTGACATTGAAACTTTGCCAGTTAATGGCGAGGGAATGGGATTGTTGCTGAATAACCGTGGATGTTGAGGTTGGCTTGTTGATCTGGCCCTGGCCGCCGACCACATTGCCGCCCTGTGGGCCAGCAATGGCATCTTCCAGTAACAGTCCCTGCGTTGCCAGAACACCAGCAGAAATCAGTAAGGCCCGTTTCACAAAGCCCGAGACCGGACGCATCCGGAAGCGGGTTTGAGACTGGAAATTAGCGCCTTGAATTATGTTCATAGGTATCAAACCTCAGTTCATCCAGCGGTCAAAAAAACCGCATTAAATTGTCCATCAACAGGCCAAGTCCCAGCAGCATTTGGCGTAATTCCGATACATTCGTCTTCATGTTGCAATGCGATAATGAAGCGTCGTGATCCCGGATCCATAATGCTCAGCCTGATTGAAGCCGATAATCCCCTTATCGACCGTGCTCAAATTCACATTTGTGGATTGTAAACCGTGTCCTACGCACTTGATGTGACGTATGAACTTCCACCCTGCAACCCAATTACAAAAATGCGCCAGTGTGACCTGGAGCATCATCCTCATTAGAACTGGTAAGTAACGTCAGCCCACCATTTGCCACTGTCGCGGTCACCCGGATCTCCCGGCACGTGCGTACCGACCGGCAGTGCCCACTGCACCCGCCCCAGTGTCTGCCCAGGTAGATTGATGTTCAGCCCAGCACCGACACCACCCACATTCAAGTTCGCGTCATCCGTAGCGCTCGGGTCGTTGATTCGACCCCAGGCATAGTCGGCGAAAAATGACACCCGCAGGACGTTGCCCCAGGTTGTACTGTCAGAAAATTTCGCATCAGCAAAACCCGGTGCTTTCATACTGACTTCCACGCTGCTATAGAAGGCTGTATCGGCCAGGAACTCCGACGCATTGTAGGCACGTACATTGGTTGGGCCACCGATGCTGTACTGCTCCGGTGGCGGCAAGCGTACATTACTGAACTGGCCCTCAAAACGCGCCAGGAAAGAAATATCGCCGGTAATTTTCTGTAAGCGCGAAAACGAGCCTTCGAGTTTCCAGAAATCATTACTGGCAAAGTTCTTTGACCCGCCCTGGCGTGAAGGTGGTATCGCCTGGCCTGCAGCATCGGCACTATTGCTGCCGCCTAACTTGCCCCCCAGACCATAAGCAAAGCCCAGGCTGCCGGCATCAATGGCACGGGCATCGGCATTGATCGACTCGAAGCGGGCGTTACCATACAGGAAGGCGAGGTTGTCTTTGTTCGTTTTGCGTTTGTTGACTTCCGTTACGGAACGCTCGCGGCGTAATCCCAATTTGCCGTAAATACTTAACTCTCGACTTCGTACCAAGGATTTTTCAGCATAGACGTCCGCCGCAGTCGTCGAACCACTGATCCCTGCCGCCTTGACCTCGGCGCCGACGTTGAATGGGTTGCGCTCAAAACTGGTCCCCACATTCAAGCCAGGCAGCCAGAATGGGCGTCTATATTCCACTTTGCCGAAAAACGCATTGGCTGGATTATACTGGCGTAACGCGGTGCCACTGATGACGTCTCCGACTCCAGTCAGGTTGTTATAACTGCCTTCGACCACGGCACGGTTCTTACCCGTAAATCGTGTGCCATGGTTATCTGCGCGAACACTGAGATCCCAGGGTCGTTCGTCCTGAACACGAACCACCAGATCCGTTTCCCCGACATTTTTACCCGGTCGGAATACGCCGAAAACGCTCAGGCCCGGATAGTCTCCCGCGGTAAGGATTGCCGATTCCACTTCAGAGGCGGTCACGGGCGCATCGATCAGATCCGCAAAGGGCTTGGCCAGCACATCTGCCGAGTAGTCCTTGTTGCCTTCCACCAGTACATTACCGAGATTGCCCTCGAGAATTGCAATATTGACGACCCCGTCATCGACCTCCTGGGCAGGAATATAGGCCTGGGCAAGAATAAACCCTGCACTACGATAATATTCCGTTATGGCGTTGGCGATTTGCTGCATCTGACCAACAGTCATGCCGGCATCACGCTCAGATTTCATCTCCCGCAACCGATCGATCAGGGCTTCGTATTCCGGCCCCATATATTCGAGATCGGGATTGCTGATGACCTCACGCATGAATGCGGCGATTTCATGACGGTCCTCGGCGGTAAAGCCATCCTCATCCACCTTGTCCAGTCCCTGGCGCTGAGCACGCAATTCCTCCACCAAAGTGGCCAGTTGTTTCCGATCAATACCGTTCTTGGCCTTGGCAGTAATACCCGTCAGATTGAACTTGCGAACAAAAAGTCGATCTCCGGCATCTTCCTCCAAAGGCCTTTCAACTGCGGTCGGAATGGGGAACAGAGGTTTTTGCGGTTCGCTGGCCTGGATGGGCTTGTTAATTTTGGGCAACGCGCCTCCCGGAGTTGCTCCGGGCTGAGTTTGCGCCTGGATGGGAACGTTAAGCGTTACCAAAAATGGCAAAACCAATAAGCGAAGAATGTGGGTTGACCCAGACAACCTCCACAGATACTGCCGATCACGCCGTATCATAAGCTTTAAATTCCCTACCAGAATCAACAGAAACTATTATTATTCAATG
>CAZAWX010000309.1:0-4108 GCA_964488985.1 uncultured Ectothiorhodospiraceae bacterium | reverse complement strand
GGTGGACAAACCGGCATCGTTACCTTTATACAGCGATTTGGCGCGGCCCTCAATTAGAATGAAATGCCATGTGCAGGATGTACGGTATGCCCCGGGCGCACGACTGCATGGAGGCAGGAGGTAGAGCAATGTCGGGAACAATTGCCGAGGATGCCAAGGAGCGGCGGCTTTCAGGTTTCTACCGACCTCTCTCAAACCACAGTGGCACGGACGCCAAAGACACCTGCAGGACTTTTGTAGATTGGCAGATGCTCGTAGCGGGCCATAAAAAATCGATCGCGCCCTTCGGGCGTAAGCAGGGGGCAGCCCCCCCTGCACCCCCCAAAGGGTCAAATCATCCGAATAACCAAATCATCAACGTCGCCGCGCTCTTCCAACCACCCCCAGCCCAATCAGGCCGGAGACAAACAGCCACACCGCAGCAGGTAGCGGCACCGGGGCGGCGACATCGCCGGAACGTACGGCCCAGGCATAGAACGTATTGAGCGTAACGTCGTCGTTCTGGAAGCCGTCGTCGGTATAGAAGAGCCACGCGTTGGTGTTAGTGGGCGCATCCCCCGTACCCGACCAGTACACGAAGGACTGCACGTTGGTAAACAAGCTCAGGTAATGATTGGGGTCGGCTGCCGCCAATATCGAGTTCCATGCCATTCCCCCAGCTCAGTATAGAACAGATGGCCCATCTCGCTGCCGGTACAATTAACTCCAAAACAGGGACCAGTGCCATTCTGGTTGAGCGCCGTAGGCAGACGCCAGTCATCATAGCCGCCATAACTCAGGTTGGCCGCCCAGGGCATGGCGCGGTCCCAGTCCATCAGGCCATCTGCATCGTAGCCGGTGGTTTGTGCGTAGTTCGCATCGCTCAACCAGGTGATGTCCAGGTCAGCGTCATAGATAAGTCCGCCGCCTCGGTCTATCAAAACCGCCTGCGACGGCAGCGAAAACAGCATGGCCAGTAGATATAATCCAATACCCCATACAGCGTTCTTCATTCTTCTCTCCTTTCGGTTTAACGTGATATTACGACCGTTGTGGTCACATCCCGAAAGGTGCAGCAATAATCATGCCGGAGCTGTTGGCAGAACGGATTGACCGTTTCATAAAAACGGATAATTGACCAGGAAGAGCATGAGGCACATGAAGTTAAACACATGATTAAATAGCACTTTCTTCATGTACTTCATGCGCTTCATGGTGAAAAAAATGAACTACGGCATTAGGCATTAGGCAAGATTGTAAAAAATCCTGACAGTTTTAGGTGTTTATTTCCCTAGTTTCTCCCTGGCTTTTGGGGCCTTTTGCGCCATCTCGTTGATATATCAACGATTATTTTCAAATACCCACAATATCCATAGTGTAAAAAATCCTGACTCTTTTCCAAGATCTTTTCCGCTATTTCCGCCTGCCTTAAATACTCCGCAAAATATATTCCACATTATTCAGTAAGTTACAAAATAATACAGAAAAATTCCTGGCGTTAAATTTTTGATAATCCACCCGCACTCACAACAACCTCAGATCCGCCAGATGACATTGAAAAAGAACAATATGAGTCATAATATGAATCATATTGAGTCATTTAAGGCGATCCCAACATCATGAAACAGTTAACCATCCGTGGTTTTGAGCCGGAACTAGAGAAACGTCTGCGGCGTCTGGCCGATCAGGAGCGGCTATCGCTTAACAAGGCCGTACTCCGCTTACTGCGCCAGGCAACCGGGCTGAATGAGAAACCGCAACACAACCGGGTAGGCAATTCACTGAATAAGTTCATCGGTTGCTGGACGCGGGAAGAAGAGGAGGAGTTTCTGAAGGGCATTGAGTCTGTTGAAAAGGTCGATGAGGCGCTCTGGTCATGAAGAGCCTTTTGGATACCAACGCCTATTCAGCCCTGATGAGCGGGCGTCCCGAAGTATCCGAACGGATCAGACTATCGGAAAAAGTGCTTATCTCAACGGTGGTTGCTGGAGAACTTCTGTTCGGCTTTCGTAACGGCAGCCGCTTCGAAGAAAACTATCGCCATCTGACAGCATTCCTTGACAATCCCTTTGTCGAGTTGCAACCGGTTACCCTGATCACCGCCGACCGGTTCGGCCGAATAGCCGCTGCTCTTCGCGTCAAAGGCCATCCAATCCCCAGCAACGATATATGGATTGCGGCGCACGCGATGGAGACCGGGGCCGACCTGCTCTCCTATGACAAACACTTTTCAGCGGTAGACGGTCTGGCCTGGATTCCTCTTGGCACCTGAAACATGATACGGAAACCCATCCTGGTGTAACCGGAACCAAAACGATTAGTAGAGAGCGGCGATGTACAGGATGTACGGTATTGCACGACTACAAGGATGCAGGAGGTAGGGCGACACGAACTCGCAGATTTACGACCTGTCAAATGCCTGCCTGGGCATGTTGAACGGCATCATTGATGTCGCCAATCGCATCGAACTTGGACAGATCCGGGCCGCTCTTGTCGTCAGTTGCGAATCCGCCCGGGAAATTAACGACATCATGATTGAACAGATGTTGCATACGCCACGGATGCAGCAGCTGGGATTGTCTCTGGCGACATTAACCGGTGGCTCCGGTGCTGCGGCGGTATTGATGACCGATGGGTCCTTTACAGATGGTCAAGGCCCACGCCTGCTTGGCGCAGTCGCGCAGGCGCGTCCGCAGTATCACGAACTGTGCCGCTGGGGAATGTTCAGCGATACATCTGACGCTGCTGCGGACAGTGACATGATCCAACCCCGACAGCGCATGCAGACCGATTCGGTTCAGGTGCTTAAACACGGTGTTGAACTGGGCAAACAGACCTGGGATAAATTTCTCGCCCATCTCGACTGGCGCGGCGCCAGTGTGCAACGGGTCATCTGCCACCAGGTCGGCTCTGGGCACCAGGAAAAAGTCCTGCAGGCACTGGACATAGACGTGGACAAGGATTTTTCCAGCTGAGGGAGTCAATGAGTGTGCGCTACTTGAGGCCGTTGCACGGGCCCGCTCGTCTATGGCCACAGGAGGTAGGCCTTGTGGCGGTGCTTATGTCGGCAGATTGCCTCTCAACTTGTCAGTCACCGGTGATGGACTGTGTGAAGTTATCTGTGGTGCATCGATAATCCCGAGAAACCGTCCATCTGGAGCGTCCGGATACATGGGTGTCTTGGATGTTTGCCCTTTTGAAATTACTATTATCACTATTGTCTTTGAGGACGAGACTGCTCGCTGTGAGATGCAATTTTTCAGGGTGCGCCTTGGCGTAGTTAAGCCAGACTTGGCGAACCTGCCCCAGGGTGACACCCGCGGGAACGCAAGAGCCTATTGGTACGCCGTATTTGTCTTTATAACCCCAGTCAGAAAGCACACTAGACGCATCAGAAAGGCCCCCAAGGTAGGTCATGCATTTATTAGGCCGAACATTACGGTCAGTGACACACCAGCCTTGGATCTCGTTGCCAGTGTAGTAATTCGCCTGAGCACCCACAGGTCACAACAGCACCGCCATTAATACCAGTCGTTTCATTTGCATGCTCCAATACCCATTTTTTAGGGACTGTAAAAACTCAGGAACTGTAACCCAACTGTACATTCAGCTATGTGTTGTTGTGCCTAAGCGGCCACAGAAACAAGGTGTTATTTGCGCTGCTGACCCGCTGGCCTTCAAACGTCCAGGAAGGACCCGCACCGCTCCTGGCTGGTGCGTTACATCGCGTTACCAAAGCATGCCGTGGAATTCCGGGCGTCTTACAGAAGCATACCCCACCCCCAGGGCATGAGTACGCAAATGCTATTACCGGCCATTGTTTAAGCCGGTTTGAAAACGGCTAGTTTTTCTTCGACATGCGCTTGAATAGCTCGCGGCTGAGTTTCTGGCCTTCGGCAATCTGTGCTGAGGACATTTGTTTTTTGATGATGTCTCTGATTCTTATTACCCACTTATTTCCCTGGGCCGCTAAGAGGTTCAACCAGACGTATGCCTTTGCATAGTCTTGGGGGACACCCTTGCCTTTGAAGTACATGATGCCGAGGGCGTACTGGGCCTTAGCATCTCCCTGCTCAGCTGCAAGCCGATACCACTTCATGGCATCTGCATAGTCCTGGGGGACACCCTT
>CAZAWX010000308.1:2471-4117 GCA_964488985.1 uncultured Ectothiorhodospiraceae bacterium | reverse complement strand
AAAATCGAAACCATCAGCTACAAACCGAGGATTCCTGACGCGCCGAGTAAATCCAATAATCTCGCCCAATCGGAAGGACCACAATTATGCTGGCACCGGCATTTCCAGCTTTAGTATCCGATCCGCCAACGCCAAACTGGCCGGTCTGTGGGTAATAAGGATTACCGTTCGTGCACCCATCATTCCCCTGGATTGGTGAAAAAACCTGGCTTCACCTTCCGGGTCGAACATTGCGGTGGCTTCATCGAGGATCAGGATGGGCGGGTCTTTCATCAGGGTTCTGGCCAATGACAATCGCTGGCGCTGTCCGCCCGAGAGCTTGATACCCTGATCACCAATGAGTGTGTCATAGCCTTCAGGCAAGTGTTCGATAAATTCACTTGCCCGGGCTGCATTTGCTGCACTTTTGATTGCTTTTTCGCTGGCGTCAAAGCGGCCATAGGCCAGGTTTTCGCGCACCGTGCCGTTGAGCAGTAGAGTGTTCTGTGCCACCAGGCCGATTTGTTCGCGCACGGATTGCAGGTCGAACCGCTCGATATCATGATCATCAATCAGGATGCGCCCCGATTGGGGTTGGTCAAAACGCATTAACAGATAAGCCAGCGTGCTCTTGCCGGCCCCGTTCGGACCCGTAATCGCGATGGTTTCACCCGCTTCTATTTTCAGATTGAAATTGTCTAAAACCGGCTCCCGATCCGGGTAGGCAAAGCGGACAGATTCAAATTCGATCGCACCTTTTGCCACGGGTAATGCCGGCTGATTTTTTCCAACCGGTTCAGCCTGTTCGGCAAAAAAGTCCTGCAAACGGTCAGCCGCAGACACGGTACGCTGCACTTGTCCGTAAACATTGGCCAGTCCGCTGATGGGTTGCGTGAGTAGCATGGCGTACAACAGTAAGCTGACCAGACTGGATGTTTCCAATTGGCCGCTTTCCACATGGCTGATACCCAACCAAAGCAACACCAACAAGCCGGCGCTGGCAAGCAAGGTGATGGCCGGGCCCAGGATGGAGTCGACCAGGATTTGCCTGCTCGAAACAGAGAGCAGTTCCTGGTTTTTCTCTTCAAAACGGTTGCGTTCGAGTTTCTCCCGGACAAAGGCCTTGATAGCCGGCAACATACCGATATTTTCTTCCACCAGCGAAAACATCCGGGAGTAGGATTCCCACCAGGCGACAGACAAGGGCCTGAGCCTGCGGCCAATGAGCTTCATGGCGACATAATAGACCGGTAACAACATGCCGGCCAGCAGGGCAATTTGTACATCCAGGGTAAACATAATGGCGAAAGCGCCGAGAAAAGTCAGACTCAGCGGCAGTAACTGAACCAGCGTGCCGGTGACAAAACGGCTGACCACGCTGGCTTCATTGCTGAGTAATGCAAGCACATCTCCCGGTTTGGCTTCGTGAAAGTAATGCATGGGCAGGATTTGCAGGTGGTCATACAGTCGCGAGCGCAGACTGGCCAGCACCCGCTCCCCGGTCATACTGATGAAATACTGGCTGGAAAAACTCACCAGGCTCTTCAGCGCAACCAGTCCTAACCACGCCACAAGTATACTGCGAAATGCCGGTTTCCCTTCAGCCGGGCCATTAAGCAAGGCGTCCGTCAGGAGACCGGCGATCCATGGATTGATCAGTGAAATCG
>CAZAWX010000308.1:0-2371 GCA_964488985.1 uncultured Ectothiorhodospiraceae bacterium | reverse complement strand
TTGATTTACCCTTGTCCGCGGATGAAGACCTGGAATGGTCAGCAACAAAACACGCGTAGAGCTGTGCTCTTGTTTACAGGAAATGTTTGAGTACTAAAGCAGCTTAGCCTGGTTGTTCCAGTTTCTGCATGGTTTTTGCTGCCTTGCGTTTTTCTTTTCGCCATACAACCAGCGCGCTTACTGCATCTCCCAGGCTGTCTTGCAGCGCCAGACTGAACCCGCCGCGGATGAGCAATCTGCACCCCGCCAACTTCACGTTCAGGTTTTTTCCCAGCCAATAGCGTAACCACCCGGCCTTGAGGCCTCCCGGCCTGAGTTGATTGGCCCGGTCCATATATAGGGGCTCTTCCGCCAGCATCTGCAGCCAGGTCAGCGCGGCCCAGGCGGCGGTACGGGTGCCGGATGCGCGGAACATTTCCAATAATCCCCCCCAATTAACATCGTCACTTTGTGCCAGGCGGTGGATATCCACCAGGTGGATCAGCGAGGAGGCGCTGCCATTGACGTACTTGGTCAGGGCCGGGTGAATCAGCATGACCAGCAGGCTGGCTTCCCTGCTCAGGCCGGTAAACTCTCCAAAGGCTTGGCGTTGGTTAAACAGATAGGGGTTGAGATCGATGCGGGTACGGCCCGGGCGCAGCAGGTGCCAGTGCAGGTCAATGCACACGTTTTTTTTGACCAGTGAGGTCTCGTGGCTGATGTTTTCGGCCTTATGATGCGCGCTGAACCCGGCCCGCAGCAGCGCTTTGACGGCATCGAATTTGTCTTTGCCCCGGATCAGGATGTCGACGTCGCAGACCGGCCGGTGGGTGGGGTCGGCATACAGGGTATGGCGCAGGTGGGCGCCTTTGAACACCAGGTAATCGACGCCGGCATCAAGCAGGGCATCACGCGTATCTTGCAGCACGAAACGCTGCATTAACTGGTTGATGGCCGTGTTGATTGCGTGTTGTTGCAGGCTCTTTGTGAGTGCTGCAAGGGCGTTGGGCAGTGCATCCTGCTGGAGCAGAAAATCATGCCACAGTTGGGTCACTCCCTGGCGATGGAGGAAAGCCACAAATTTTTCCAGGTCAAGGGACTCAAGTGTACGAAATAGGGCGCTGGTTTTTGCGCTATCCAGGTCGCACAACAACGGCCGCAAGGCGACTTTGTGAAAGAGGAATGGATCGCTGCTGGATTTGCCTGGCACGGGTTTGTTGTGGTTGGGGTTGGTTGGTGGGTAGTTTAACTGTTATGGAGGGTGAATCGCGCAACTGATTGGACGGTTGCCCCGGGGCAAAAGATCAAGCAACTCTTTTACCGCCAATCACCAGCGGCTTTACTGTCAGGGGTGATGAACTCTGGTTTGCCATTTCCAGGTCAAAGTGAGCCTGGAGGTTTACCCAGTACTGCGCCGTCGTGCCAAGTGCGGCGCCGATGAGGCGCGCCATGGGTGCAGAAATTGATGACTTGCAGGCCAGGATGTGGCTTATCTGAATGGGTGCTTTGCCTATACTTTTAGCCAATGCATAGGCTGAGATACCCAATTCTTCCAGGATTTCCCGTAGTAATTCGCCCGGGTGAACCGGGGGCATTGCCGGGTTTTCTTTGTTCATGGTTTCAGTTCCTCCCCGCCCCGTGGTAGTCAACGATTTCCACGTCATAAGCATTGCCGCTTTCCCATATAAAGCACATTTTGGAATATTTCATGTAATTACATTATAATTACTTCAATCCATTTATTCGGGAGCGTTAGAAATGGCTCACTTAGTGAAAATTGGCAATTCCCAAGGCATCAGAATTCCGAAACCTCTGGTAGAACAGGCTCAGTTGGAAGGAAAAGAGCTAAAATTACAATTGCTTGGTGACGGTCTTCTTATTTCACCTGAACACGAGCCCAGGCAAGGCTGGCAAGAGGCAATAGAGCAAATCACCGCTGCTCAGGGCCATGAAGCGATTGATGCCAAGTGGCTGGATTTACCCTTGTCCGCGGATGAAGACCTGGAATGGTGACGGTAAAGCGGTTTGAAATATGGCGGGTCAATCTTAATCCCACCCAGGGAAGAGAAATCAATAAAACCCGCCCTTGTGTGGTGATATCACCGAATGAAATGGCTGCACTTTCTACCGTGCTGATGGCCCCAATGACCAGCAAGGGGTTTGCGTTTCCCTTTCGTATTGCATGCCGCTTCAAAGGTAAAAAGGGCTTGATTTTGCTTGATCAAATCAGAGCGATAGATAAGTCCAGACTGCAGCAAAAACTGGGAATGCTCGGCAGCAAAACACGGGTAGAGCTGTGCTCTTGTTTACAGGAAATGTTTGAGTATTAAAGTAGCCCAGGAGCCTGTCCGAGAATAGAGAACCTACTGCGGAAAAGCTATTTTGGCCCATT
>CAZAWX010000307.1:0-4124 GCA_964488985.1 uncultured Ectothiorhodospiraceae bacterium | reverse complement strand
GCGTAGCTCAGTTGGTAGAGCTCCGGATTGTGATTCCGGCGGTCGTGGGTTCAATCCCCATCGCTCACCCCAGTTTCTTCGTCGGATAACCAGATGGTGGCGCGGCGCTTCTTGTTTGTCGGTAAAGGGCATCAGAAGACAGTCACTTGGCCGCTATTTTGTTCGCTGGCGAAGTAGCTTAAGACGGTTATGTATAGCAATAGCATAGTCATTATTTCGGGCGTGTGTGGGGAGGCTGTTCATCAGCTTCTCATAGGCTGCAATAGCCGCTGACCAATTGTTGTTTTTGAGATAACAATCGCCCTGATACTGCCAGGCATAAAAATTCCGCTTATCTGCCCGGATCGCTTTTTTACTGGCGTCCATTACTGCATCGCAATTACCCCGTATCGTATAAAACAAGGCAGTCAGTTCCCAGCGGCGGGATATCTGGGCGGGGTCATCCGATTGGGTAATAACTACGGGCGCAAAAGTGGCAACTTCATCGGCTAGATTCACCGCTGCCGGTTCTACTATAACCTGGCGCGGTTTGAGCATCGCACCCAGACGATAGCGTCCGGGTGGCAGTGTTGAATCTGTAGGGATAGCCCACAGACTTTGCGCCGGAATGGAAGACAATCGTGGTGTGCCAAGTGTTTGTGTGCGCAGCAACACCGGGGTAATTGCTACCGCTTTCCATGTCCCGGCAGTTTGCATTTCCAGGGTAAAAGCCAACTGCTTTGGCCAGGTTTTGCTGAGGGTAAAGATCGTGGGTTGTTGCTGCGGCTTGTTACCGGATTGCTTATATGCCTGGGCCATGGCCACCTGGTTGCGTAATCTTACCGAGTAAATAAGCGGAGCGTATTGTGGGATTTTTGTTTGTAATGGTGACAGTTTCAGGGAAAGCAGCGGCGGCGTCTTGGCATCTGGGCTTGGTGCTTGTTGTGGCCACGACAGCCAAGCGACTGCGAGCGCGGAAACAATAATTGGTAAAATTGTCAGCAGACGTTTCATGCTTTAGTAATCCCGAACGTGTATTTGTCCGTAGCAGCTTTCTCCTGGGGAACAGTCCGGTAACCTGGTGAAAATGCTGGGGCGCGGTTCCTGGGGATACTGTTCAGGGCACCAATGAATTTTGTCGCCGATGTCATAGTAACGCATATGACCGTTGACATCGCCATCGTAAGGCGTCGGGTAGTGGTGGAACAGTCCCACCCCATGGCCCATTTCGTGGTCGGTGGTATGTTCGATCTCCAGTGTCAGTACCTCGGCTATCCATTCATTTGTATCCTTGTCCACCATGCTCGGACATTTTTTTGCAAATTCGTCTTCGCCCGAGAGTCTGGCCCACTGCTTGGCAAGATAGGCGTAAAAGGTCACACTTTCCTGGGTCGCCGCTTCGATACTGTTCACGAATAGCGCTATCCGGGCCGATGTGGCAGGTGAAGCGTTGTCAATGCCTGCATTCACACCAAAATATATCGATTGTCCGTCTTCTTCCATCCATTTCAGTGTCGGTATTGAGCCCACCGATTCCATAGTTACGTGCAGTGCGTGCTGATCGATGAGATGTGCATAACCCGAGGTCTTGTGATTAATGCGGCGCTTATCCGGATCCACACTTAAGTATCGCCAGGAGTCGTCGGCACCGCTCCAACCGTCGTCACCGATATAGATCAGTGTCAGCCCGCTGACTTTGGCGAAGTCACTGTTCACCGCCAGGGTATCCGTGTCGCGGACAAACAGTTCTTTCTGATAGGGGTCGAGGCGCCGATGAATGTGGTTGACATCAATGAAGCCGCGATACTCCTCGTAAATGGATAGCCCATCGCCGCTGCCGTCCTGTTCCTGGGGATTGGGATCCTGGTCCCAGGTCGGGTCATAATCGATTACATTGTTCTGCTGTTCCCAGTAGTCTGCGATGCGGTTTTGGTTGTCGTCGAGTGGGATGGTTAGGGGTTTACCATCGCTGGTAGTGCATTGATATTCGGCACCGTCGACGATCACCACACATTTCAGTCTGCCCCAGGCACCATAGTCCCTGGAGACTATTTTAACGGTGGCGTCGTGGCGCGCGTCCAGGGTTTCGATGATACGCTGATCGCCTTCTTGCGTGACCGCACCAAAGCGATCCTGGCCGCTGGCAAACTCGAGGTCTAGGTCGTTTTCCGATTCCTCTCCAAAATTCATGGCATGCCCGGGTTCTTTGCTGACTTCGTACAAGGTAAAGCGGAATTTACCCACCGCGTCGCCGGGATTGTCGATATGGGCATAAATATTAAATATTTGTTCTTCTGTGCCGCCTTTGGGCAACGCAGTCTTGGCCGGATGATCTACGCTGACTTTAACATTGGTGCGCCGCCGGATGTCCCATGTAATATGATGTTTGATCGCGGGGGTAACGTAGGCATAGCCGTTGTAGTCACCGCGCATGCGGCCGTTTTCCAGTTGCCGCAGTTGTCGATCCTGGCCGGGCACGCTGATGCCGCCCACCATCGCCTTGATATCTTCGGCGACCAGTTCTTCACTGTAAACGTAGGCGCCTTTATCCGCGGTAGTGCTGAACGGGGCGGCACCTTTCACCGGGGTGAAATTCGGTCGGCTGATGCGATACATCGCCACCGTCCAGCCCTTGCCGTCCCATTCTCTGATACTTGATCCACTTTTTTCCAGGTAATGAATATTTTCGCGAAAATGCTCGCCTTCATAGCCCCACAGCATATAGGCGCCATTGGGTAGGGTATCTTTGAGCGGATCATTCTCCGCCAGACTGAAATAAATCCAACCTAATCTGAGCGCGCGGGCACCATCCCCGGAGCCCGCATAGGTGCGTTCCCCATAATTGTTTTTACATACGCGCGATTGTTGGCCATATATTTCGCCATGCCAGTTGGAACCGTCATCGGCAAGTACGACAAACTGACCGGTCAATTCGCCATCGCGGTTACGTACATTGATGCGCTGTACCTCTTTGAAGCGAACATTAAATGTGAAGTTGGTCTCTACCGGGCCGGACCACGCGCAGGCGGTGCCCGCAGTATCACCTGGATTATTTTTTTTCACCTCGACAGCACCCTCCCAATAGACTTCGGCCTGGTTGCCGTCTTCCGCTTGTTTGTGCTGTGGTGGATTGTCACAGGCAGGGTCGGATTCGGCGCAGCCGTTGGCTTGGTTAGCCGTGGACGCGCTACTGTTTGTGCTGCTAGTTGGCGGGCCATAAGCCTCCAGTTCCATCACTTGGGTGGTATTTGAATTGCCCCAGTTGGACAGAATCTCAAGTTTGAGCCAATGCGCCGATGCGGTCTTTGCCAAGCTGAACTCCTGGCGTTTGTCTTGCGCCGCTGCGCCGCTCAAAACTTGGTTAAAACCGCTACTGGCAGAGACCGTGGACACTGACAGGCGAAACCGACGGCTGGATGTTTGCGGGTCAGTCGCTTCGCCGGTATGGGTATTATCAATCACAAAGCGTGAAATTTGTGCCGTATCAGGGAGTGCGATCACGAAAGTATAGGGGGCGGCGTCATTTTGGGCGTTTGACCAACCGGTTGCAGTGCTTGCATCCAGGAGTGCATCGGCAGAACCACTCCCGGAGGCTTTGCGCGCGCTGGACGAGGTGACCACGGTGGCGCCAAAGGCAAGATCCAGCATATCCTGTTGACTGGCTCTAAGCAGCGTGGGCGCTCCGAGCAGCATAAGCAATGCGATAATTTGTCGCGGTAGATGGGGGCTAAGTCCTGGTTTCATTACGATCTCATTAAGCTGTCATGGCGGCTACCTTATCGGTAATCCGAGCGCAAACTTGAACCGTCATGCCACCGGCTTTGGTGAGGATCATATCGACGATTGATTGACGCTGGTATACAGAATAAGATACGGCTGATCCTTCCTTTTATACACAAACACAAGAGCAATGCGCGTATATATTATCCAGCATGCGGAAGCGATGCCGAAGGCGGACAATCCGCCGGTACGTTTACTCACTGACAAGGGGGTCGACGACACCCGGCGTTTGGCCGGAATTCTTAAGGCTGAGGGGGTGGCGATTGACCGTGTACTGCACGTTGGCACCGACTGGACCAGGGATAACGCCGAGAAGCTGGCAACCTTTCTGGCATCCAATATTGTGGCGGCGCAAACATCTTACC
>CAZAWX010000306.1:0-4162 GCA_964488985.1 uncultured Ectothiorhodospiraceae bacterium | reverse complement strand
CTCAGTTGACTCCGAGTCAGCAAGAGTGCCTGCTGGCACTGAACACTAAGAAAACGCTGGAAGGAGGTGAGCGGGAAGAAATCCGCCGTGGCGCTGAAGACATGGTAAAGGCGGCACGCGAGCGGCTCCAATTACTGGATGTACCGGAGTTCCAGATCCGCAAACTCGAAACAAACCAGAAAATTATGAAAGCATTACATATCCATTCATCAGTCAAGGGCATTGTGCTCGGAATTGGCGCGCGGGAAGGGCAATACGTCGGCCCCAAGACTGAGCTGTACACGGTTGCCGATCTCTCAAAAATCTGGACGTATGTCGATGTCTATGAATACGAACTGGACTGGGTACGCCTGCATGATCAGGCCGAGATGAAACTGGCTGCCCACCCCGGCCGCATTTTTAAAGGGGAGGTAACCTACATTTATCCCTATGTTGATCCCAAAACCCGCACCAATAAAATTCGTCTTGAATTCGACAATCGGGACATGGCGCTAAAGCCGGATATGTTTGCCGAAGTTACTCTGCATTCCAGCCGTAACCTGAACGCACTCGTCGTCCCATCTGAAGCCATAATCTATACCGGTAAAACACCCAAGGTCTTTGTGCAGATCCGCCATGGTGCCTTTGAGCCCCGCGACGTCCGGGTGGGCGCTGTAACCGATGGCGAAACACAGATTCTGACAGGCATTGAGGAAGGCGAGCGGGTGGTGACTTCCTCGCAGTTCCTGATCGATTCTGAATCTTCGTTACGGGAAGCCGCGGCAAAAATGGTATCACCGGAAAGTGATCAGGACAGCACGGACATGAAAGGTATGGATATGGACCAGGAGAAACAATAATGTTGGGTCGTATCATATCAGGCTCTATCCAGAACCGGTTTCTGGTATTTGTCGCCACTGCATTGCTGCTGGTCACCGGTGTACTGGCGATCAAGAATATGCCGTTGGATGCGATTCCGGATTTGTCCGATGTCCAGGTAATCATTTTTACCGATTACCCGGGGCAGACGCCGCAGGTGGTCGAGGACCAGATTACCTATCCGCTGACTACGTCCATGCTGGCCGTACCTTACGCCAAGGTCGTGCGTGGCTACTCTTTTTTCGGGTTTTCCTTTGTTTATATCATCTTCGAGGATGGCACCGATATGTATTGGGCGCGGAGCCGGGTGCTCGAATACCTGAACTACGCGGCCAAGTTTCTGCCGCAAGGCGTGGCACCGTCGCTGGGTCCGGATGCGACCGGAGTTGGTTGGGTTTATGAATACGCTCTGGTTGATCACAGCGGAAAACATGACCTGGCCGAACTGCGTTCCATCCAGGACTGGTATTTGCGCTATGCTTTGCAAACCGTTCCCGGTGTTTCCGAAGTTGCTTCTGTCGGTGGCTACGTTAAGCAGTATCAGGTCGAAATAGACCCCAATCAGCTGGCTTATTACAACATCCCCTTATCCAGGGTGAAACACGCGATCAAGCGCAGCAACAACGACGTTGGTGGAAAGCTCATCGAGATGGCCGAATCCGAGTACATGGTTAGCGCACTGGGTTATATCAAGTCCATCAGGGACATTGAAGACATTCCCATAGGGGCTGATAAACAGGGCACGCCTGTCTATGTAAAAGACGTGGCCAGGGTACATCTGGGCCCAGAACTGCGCCGCGGGCTGACCGACCTGAATGGTGAGGGCGAGGTGGCCGGCGGCGTGGTTATCATGCGTTACCAGGAAAACGCCCTGAAAACAATCGAAAGGGTTCAGGCAAAACTGGATGAATTGAAAGCCGGGCTGCCCGACGGCGTCGAAATCGTGCCGACCTATGACCGTAGTGGGTTGATTATGAGCGCCGTTGAAAATCTGCAGGAGAAGCTGATCGAGGAGTTCATTGTTATTTCCCTGGTCTGCATCCTGTTTCTCCTTCATGCGCGCTCGGCCCTGGTCGCCATCGTCACTCTGCCACTGGGTGTCATCGTCGCCTTCATTCTGATGCAATGGCAAGGGCTGGCTGCGAACATCATGAGCCTGGGCGGGATTGCCATCACGCTGGGCGCCATGGTGGATGGTGCTATCGTGATGATCGAAAATGCCCACAAACATTTGGAACGGGAAACCCGGGACAAGGGTTCGCCGCTGGAGCGTCATGAACGCTGGAATGCAATAAGACTGGCCGCAGTGGAAGTTGGCCCAGCCTTATTCTTCTCCTTGCTGATTATCACCATTTCCTACGCGGCGGTGTTCACCTTGCAGGCGCAGGAAGGGCGTTTGTTTAAACCTCTGGCATTCACCGCCACCTACTCCATGATCGCATCAGCAGGCCTGGCGATCACGCTGGTGCCGGTGCTGATGGGTTATTTTATTCGCGGCAAAATTCTGCCGGAGTCGAAAAACCCGGTTAACCGTTTTCTGACGGCGCTGCATCGTCCATTGCTCAACTGGACCATCAAGGGCAGATGGATTTCACTGGCTCTGGCAATCACCCTGCGTGCAGGAGCGCTCTATCCACTTACCGGAGCCGACACCGATTTCATGCCGCCACTCGACGAGGGTGACATCCTCAATATGCCGACCACTTTCCCGGGTCTGTCCATTACCAAAGCCAAGGAACTGTTACAGCAGACCGACAGAATCCTTAAAACTTTCCCGGAAGTGAAAACGGTATTTGGCAAGGCGGGACGGGCGGAAACCTCAACCGATCCCGCACCGCTGTCGATGATAGAAACCATCATCCAGGTCAAGCCAAAGGAAGAATGGCCTGATCCCACCATGACCACCCGGGAACTTATGGCCAAGATGGACAAGGCTATACAATTTCCGGGCCTGGCCAACGCCTGGACCTATCCGATCAAAACCCGCAACGATATGCTTTCCACCGGTATCAAGACGCCTATCGGCGTCAAAGTAGCCGGGTCTGATCTGGCGGTGCTACAAAGCCTGACTGAAAAGATCGAAGATGTGCTCAAAGGCCTGCCGGACACGCTGTCAGCTTTTGGCGACCGCGCGGTGGGCGGCCATTACATGTTCATAGACATCAACCGGGAGGCAGCGGCACGCTATGGCTTGGGTGTGGGTGAAATCGAAGATACCATCCAGACCGCCGTCGGCGGCATGAACGTGACGCAGACGGTCGAAGGTCTGGAGCGGTATCCGGTCAATCTGCGTTATCCCCGTGACTACCGAAATAACATTCAGGCGTTGAAAAATGTGCTGATCTCCACCCCTACCGGTGTGCAGATACCACTGGAACAGGTCGCGGACATCAAGCTGTCTGGCGGCCCTCCCGGGATCAAAAGCGAGGGGGCCAGGCCCAATGCCTGGATCTACGTGGATATCAAGACCAGCGATATTGGCGGTTATGTTGCCAGGGCTAAAGAAGCCATTGCCGATAACATTGACCTGCCACCCGGTTACACCATTGCCTGGTCGGGCCAGTTCGAGTATATGGAGCGCGCGAATGCCCGGCTGAAACTGGTCATTCCGTTGACGCTGGTTTCCATTTTTCTGTTGCTGTACTTCAACTTTCGCAATCTTACTGCACCGGTTGTGGTGCTGTTGTCCGTTCCGTTTGGTCTGGTCGGCGGCTTCTGGCTGATCTATCTGCTCGGCTTCAATATGTCGGTTGCCGTGGGCGTCGGGTTTATCGCGTTGGCCGGCCTGGCAACGGAAATAGGCGTGCTGGTACTAACCTTTATTGACCAGGAAATTGCCATGGAAACCCGGGAAAAAGACGGTCAACTAAGCACCAGCGAGATCATGGCTGCGGTGCGTAGCGCCACCGGTAAACGCCTGCGTCCCATCGCCATGACGGCGGCGGCAGTCATGGCCGGTTTGCTGCCCATCATGTGGGGTGGAGGTACCGGCTCGGATGTCATGCAGCGCATCGCTGCCCCAATGCTGGGTGGCATGGTGACCACAACGGCGTTGAGCCTGCTGGTGCTGCCGTTGATTTACGGCATGGTGTTGCAGCTCCAGAGCCGTTTACAAAACAAGTCGTGAGAAAAATGGTGAACATATTTTGTTTCAAGCTTAGACGGGCCTGCTGTCAGGCCCAGGAGAGGATGATATGAGAATCAAACGAATCACAGTGATTGTACCGAGGATTTTGTTACCGGGTTTGGAAGATTGCCTGCGCGTGGCCGGTGTACCCGGTATGTCGATCGACAATGTCCGGGG
>CAZAWX010000305.1:0-4191 GCA_964488985.1 uncultured Ectothiorhodospiraceae bacterium | reverse complement strand
ATTAACCCTCAGCGATGCTAACCACCTGTCCAGGCTGAATACGTTCACCACCCCGGGTAATGATACGGTCACCTTTATGAACGTTTCCAATCACCTCAACAAAGCCATCCAGGCCTATACCGGTCTCTACCGGTACTTTTTCTACCGTATTATCGGTATTGACCCGCATGACAAAAATATTGGAACCACGCAACACCAGGGCGTCTCTGGGAATCGCAACCATCTCCCGCGGTTCGCTGTTAGGCAGCGCGATCCGGACCGGGCTGCCAATGATCCACGCCGGGTTACCCGCGGCAATGCGGACCTCGAACATACGTGAGCGTTCATCACCGACCGGGATGACAGAGTTGACCGGACTGAGAGACTCCAGCTGCTGATGCTCTACACCGACTTGCATGCCTTCACGAATCCAGGCTGCCACCGAAAGGGGTGCCCGCGCCCTGATCTCTCTGTGTTGTGTATCAACCAGACGGGCAACCTGTGTGCCACGGCCGACAAACTCACCTTTCTGAACAAGACGCTCCACAACAATCCCGGGGAATGGCGCCAGCACCTGTGTCTGGGCGATGCGTCGTTCGATCTGCGCAATAGCCACCTCTGCCCGTTTGATCTCGGCCCGGGTCATATCCAGTTGGGATTGTGCCTCATCAATCTGTGTCAGGGCAGCATTGTTATTCGCAGCAAGCTTCTGGAAGCGCTGCAGGGAGCTGTCGCGGAACTTGAGCTGTGATTTAAGACTGCTCAGCTGGGCCTCGCTATCGGCAAGATCCAGTTCCAGGTCACGCGCATCGATACGTGCCATCGCCTCTCCTTTTCTGATCCGCGAGCCGACATCTGCCGCCCACGTAATCCGGCCATCCGTCTCTGCAGCAATCCGTGCATCATTCTTGCTGATGACGGTGCCGGACACCCACAGCGTTGCTGAATAAGTATCCTGTTTCGCAGTTTCCACCCTCACCGGAGCAGCAGGAGACTGCGATTTTGTCACCTGGGGCCATGCACTAACGGGCAGAATAAAAGCAGCCAGCAGGGAAAACTTTAGAATTCTGTTGTAAAACGTCATGGTGTGCTCCTTCAAGCCACGGATTCCAGGCTGTTCTCACCTGGTGTTTTCTGATTGACAATGTCGATTTTGCTGGCCTTGCCGAGACGTAACAGGCAGGGCAAAAGCAATAATGTGAAGACCAGACTGAATGCCATGCCCCCAACAATTGAGGCGGCCAGGCCACGGTAGATAACGCTGCCCTCACCGGGTAACAGCAACAGCGGTAACATGCCGAATATACTTGTCAGCGTACTCATGAAAATTGGCCGTAAACGGATACGCAGTGCACTCTCAACCGCCGAGTGCCTGTCGCTGCCCTTGCGTTCTGCCTGACGTGTCTGATCGACCAGTAAGATCGCATTGTTGACCACCAGTCCCAACAAAATAATAAACCCGATCATGGTCAGCAAATCCATAGGCTGGAATGTGAACAGGTTCATGGTCTGGATGGCAATGACACCGCCCACACCTGCAAGCGGAATAGTCAGGACTACGAGGGCGCTGTCTTTTAATGACCTGAACAAACCGGCCATCAGCATGAACAGGATGAAGAGCGCCATGATGAAATTCCGACTCATCGTCTTGATGGCTTCCCTGAGACTATCTGCACTGCCACCATATTGAATTGAGCCATCGGCAGGCAAATTTGCACGCACAGCAGGTTCAACCTTTGCTTTGATCTGTTCTATGGCGGTCTCCAGTGAGACTTTGTCGGGCGGGCTGAGGTTCACACTGACCGTACGTCGGCCATTAACCCTGCGTACCTGCCCGGGACCCGTCGTGCGTTCAATCGTCACCAGTTCACTCAATGGCACAACCTCGCCACCCGGTGTCATGATGGGCGTTGTTGCCAACTGTTCGGGTGTTTGCCAGCCTTCAGCACGCATGATGATATCCATACGGGTTTCACCATTGAAATACTCACCCAGCCACAGTCCGTTGCCCAGTGTGCGAACCAGGGATGCAACACCGCGCCGGTCCATACCCACTTCATTGATACGGGAATCATCCGGTATGACACGTAACTCGGGTTCAGCCAGTTCGATACCCGGATTGGTCTGGACATTCGCACCGGGGAAGGTCTCGACCAGTTTTGCCTGGGTCTCACCGGCAGTGGCGTACAGGCCCGCCTGATCGGCAGACTGAATGTGCATCGAGATGTCTCGACCGCCTCCAAAGCCTCCGAACAGGTTGCCTTGCATGGCAAATCCCCGAAAGTCCGGAATATCCACCAGTACTTCATCCCGAACGATAGCCAACAGATCATCAACCTTGCTCTGATCCAGGGCACGTGCACCGATGGTGCCACCGCCCGGCCAGGTCAGGATATAGTAATTCTTCAGTGCCGGTTCCTTGACACCGTCCATGTAGGGTTGCAAACGCTCCACCAGCTTGCTGATGATTTCTCTTTCATTGGTCTCAACATTTGAGCCCGGCGGAAACTGTAAAAACGCATCCACAGCATCCCGTTTCACTGGTGGCAGATAATCCAGTTGCGGAAACAGCAACCAGCTGAGAAACAACGGCGCACTTACCAGGCCAACGATCAGGATCAGGCGTCGCGTTCCGGTCGCACTCACCTTCATCAAGGAGCGGGCAAGGCGTGACCAGACCTGTGCACGACCCTGCTCAAGTTTCCTTGCTTTCAGCCAACTGCCTGCAACCGTGGGCAGAATGGTCAATGCAACGATCAACGAGATCACGACTGCAATGGAAATCGTCAGGGCGAGATCCGCAAAAAGCTGTCCTTCCACATCCTGCAAGAACAATACCGGCAGGAAGATCGCCACGGTAGTGGCTGTTGATGCCAACAGCGCTCCTTTCACCTGGCCGGTACCTGTCAGGGCTGCGACAGAAGGGGGTTCCCCCCGCTCACGCAGACGTACAATATTTTCGGAAACCACAATGGCGGCATCCAGTACCATACCAACAGCGAACGCCAGACCTGCCAACGATATGACATTGAGACTGCGTCCCGTCAGACCCAACACAATGAAAGTGGAAAGCAGGGAGATCGGGATCGCCGTGGCAATTAAAACCGTGGCCCTGGTGTCACGCAGGAATAACCACAAAACACCCACCGCAAGCAGTACACCCAGGATCAGGTTGTTGGTCACCATACTGACAGCCCGGTTGATAAACACCGAGGCGTCAAACGATTGCTGGATATCCAGACCGGCACTGGCCAATGGCCCTTCACGTAATTCGGCCACGGCCTCCTTGACAAGTGTCAGTGTCCCCAGCACATTGGCGCCATTAGCGCGATCAACACGCAGGCTCATCGCCGGATTGCCGTTCTGGATCGCGAGTTGGTTCTTCTTGCCACGTGCGACCTGCACATCGGCAATATCACCAAGACGAATGGGACGTCCTTCACGCCATTCGAGGATCATGTCCCGGAATTGCACCGGATCATAGCGGCCTTCGAAACGCAGGGTGTACTGACGTCTGCCAACATCTACGAATCCACCTGATACGTCGTTGCTGCGACTGGCCCGGGCCGCAACGGATCCCAGTTCGATGCCATACTCTGCGGCCCGGTACGGGTCAATCGTGATTTGCAATTCTTTGGGTGCGCCTGCGTTTACCTGCACGCCGGCGACACCATCGATGGATTCCAGCTTTGGTTTTACCGTATCTGTGATGAATTGTCCGTATTCTTCAATCTTGCCCGGAGTCCCGGGTAGCTTCTGAACAAAGAACCAGCTCAAGGCCTGGTTGGCACCACCACCGCCACCACCCAGGTTTACCACCGGCGGGTCGGAGTCCGCCGGCATTGATGGTAAGCGGTTTAGCCTGCCAATGACCTCCATCAAAGTGGCCTGCATGTCAGTTCCCAGGGTGAACTCCATGTTGATCCAGGCACCGCCATTAAAGGCATTGGACGACATGACCTCCATACCCGGCATGCCCTGTAAGACCTCTTCCATCGGGTCGAGAATTTCTGATTCGACCTCGTGTGGTGAGGCAGCACGCCAACTGGCAAAGACACTGATTTGTGGTAATTCAATTTCGGGGAATAGCTGAACGGGTAAACTTTTCAGACTAAACAGACCAAACAGGGTAATAATGGCAACAGCAACCGCCACACCTGCGGGATTTTTAACCGCTTTTTCAGTAATTGACATTTCTGCTTCGCCCGTCCC
>CAZAWX010000304.1:0-4208 GCA_964488985.1 uncultured Ectothiorhodospiraceae bacterium | reverse complement strand
ACGGTGATCCAGCCATCGCGGGTTTGAAAAGCCTGGTAGGGGGCATTTAACGGATGGGCACTGCCCATGGCACCCGGCGCGACCCCGGTCGCCATGGTGATGGCCGATTGCCAGTAGGTGTGGACGATGCCGGCTTCAAACAAAGAACTGTCCACCTGTTGGCCCTGGCCGGTCAGGTGGCGACTGTACACGGCACCCAGAACGCCCATGGCCGCCAGAATTCCAGCGGTAATATCGGTCAGCGGTGCGCCGCATTTTATGGGTGGGCCATCACCGCCTTCGCCGGTAATGCTCATCAGTCCTGACATCCCCTGGGCGACCAGGTCAAACCCGGCCCGGTCTGCATAAGGCCCGGTGCGACCGAAACCGGAAAGTTCAGCATAGATGATACCCGGATTGCGCTGACGCATTTCCTCATAGCCCAGACCGAGTCGTTGCATGGTGCCCTTGCGGTAATTTTCGATCACCACATCTGCATTTTCGATCAAGCGTATGGCGATTTCGCGGCCGGGCGCTGTTTTGAGATCGACGGCGATACCACGTTTATTACGATTCATCATCAGGTAGGCCGCAGATTCTGCCCCCACGGCGGGCGGCAACATGCGCCGTGTGTCATCACCACCGGGAATTTTCTCCACTTTAACGACGTCCGCACCCATGTCCGCCAGCATCAGACCACACACCGGCCCGGCCATGATATGGGCAAATTCTATGACGCGCAGTCCTTGTAACGGTCCAGCCATCAAAGCCCCCGGAAAAAAGGTTTGCGTTTGGCAAGGAAGGCCTGATAGCCCTCTTTGAAGTCAGAGGTATTGAAACAGTCGAAACCTTCTTTGCGTTCCTCGGCGCTGATGGCTTTGGGGTTTTCCAGACGGGTGGCAAACTTTTTGTGCCAGCGCGCGACCAAGGGTGCCCCACTGGCGATGTGCAGGGCGCTGTCGTAGGCCTGTTCGGTGACTTCACTGTCGGCCACAACACGCTGTACAAGGCCCATCTCCCTGGCATCCTCAGCGGGATAGATGCGTCCCTCGAGGAGGATCTCCATGGTCCGGGCCCGGCCAACAAGTTTTAGCAGAGCACTCATTTCGTCATAGGTCATGACCAGACCGAGTTTGTTAATCGGGGCTCCGAAGCGGCTGGACTGACCACAGATGCGGATATCACACAGTGCCGCCAACTCCAGACCACCGCCGACACAAATGCCGTGAATCATGGCCACAATGGGATGCCGGCATTCGGCCATTGCATCTATGCTGCGGCGCATGAGTTGGCCGTAAGCCCTGGCGCTTTTGACATCATGACGCTGCGATTCAAACTCGCTGATATCATTGCCCGGTGAAAAGGCTTTCTCGCCGGCACCCCGTAGTACAATGCAGCGTATGGTGTTGTCGGCAGACAGGCTGAGCATGGTTTCACCGAGCAGACGCCACATGTCTTTGACCAGGGCGTTGAGTTTGTTTGGTCGGTTGAGGATTACGGTGGCGATGCCACCGTCGCGTTCAACAAGTATGGTGCGACTCATTTTTATCTCCCTGGCTGGAAGTGGGTGTGCTGCGGTTTTAACCTGAGGCAGTATTATTGCGGTATTGGACCTGTGCGGGTTTTCGAGCTGTGGGTGGGATTCACCCTGGAGGGGTACTCAATCTGGTTTGAACACGCCGTGAACCCTTCCATGGGGGCTCGGTCGCAGCATCCATGCTGCTCACGGTTCAGACCAGACTCAGCACCCCTCCAGGCTGAATCCCACCCACAGCTCGCACCATTGGCCGACGAGATACCTGTGCGAAGATTAACACTGATTGGAATGTTTAGTGTCGATCCAGGATAAAATTACCAGGATAGCTCGATGGCGGGCAACGCAATTGAGGGGCAGGGTTTGAAACAATCTATTGGGACGCAATTTTGTTTGTCTGTAAAAGTACTGTCGATACTGGTGGTATTGGGTGTGGTTAGCGGTTGTGCAAGCCTGATGGGCCTTGGTGAGCCACCGCAGATCAGCCTGACGAATATTCAACCGGTGGCAATTGGTCTATTGGAGCAACGATATCTGATTACTGTGCGAATTCAGAATCCGAATGCAGCCCCTTTGAGGATTGAAGGTCTGGACTATCAGATTGGAGTCAATGGCAAGGCATTCGCTGATGGGGTCAGCAGCCAGCATGTCACTGTTCCCGGCTACGCTGAGAAGACGCTGGATCTTGGCATTCGCAGCACACTTTTGCAGTTGGTAGACCAATTCAAAGGCTTGGCGGGAAATAGCGGGCGACTAAAATACAATATTCAAGGTCATTTGCAACTTCGCGATCCAACGATCAGGATCCCCTTTGAATATCAGGGCGATGTGGATTTGCATTTCAAACGGGAACCGAACAAACATTCGGCGTCGTCAAAAGGCCGCTTTCTCTTTAAGACAAAACAGGTTTTATGAACTATGGACAGGATAAAGTCATGCATTCGCGCGATTGAGGATTTCCCGATACCCGGGGTAACCTTTAGAGATATTACCCCGCTTCTGGCCAATCCGAAAATGGTCAAGTTGACCGTACACCAGTTGATCTACCCGTTTGTCGGCCAGGGTATCGATTATGTCGCTGGGATGGAGGCACGGGGGTTTATATTCGGCAGCCTGTGTGCACATGAACTTGATGTGGGTTTTATTCCTTTACGCAAGCCGGGAAAGTTGCCTTCCCGAACGACCAGTGTAACGTATGCGCTGGAATATGATAACAGTACACTGGAAGCACATACAGATGCGATTCAACATGGGGATCGTATTTTGCTGGTTGATGATCTGATCGCCACAGGGGGCACAGCAGCGGCTAGTTGCGAGTTGCTGGAATCCCTGGGGGGGAAGATTATCGCCTGCGCCTTTGTCATTGAGCTTGATGCACTGCAGGGTCGAAAAGCACTTGACGGCCATTCGATTCACAGTTTGATTCATTATTGAACGATTTCCCCGGCACACTCTGGTACGCATAGTGGCCTGCGACCTGCTACTATTTAGCTTTGAGGTGGCGGACAAAGCTCATGAGCACACTTGTTTTTAGGGAATATGATGCTGAGGAATTTGAACGTCAGTACAACGCAAGAGTACTGGTGCCCGACTGTGAGGAAATTGTCGCACAACTGACTGAGCGTAGCCGGGCCTATCGCGATAGCCTGGACGACGCCGCTCTGGATCAGCAGTATGGCACCAGCGCTCGGGAACGATTGGATGTATTTCCTTCCCCTCAGGAAAAATCACCGGTGCTGCTGTACATTCACGGGGGGTATTGGCGTGACCGGAACAAGGATTCGTACAGCTTCATAGCCGAGGCCCTGGCGGCAAGTGGCGTGACGGTCGTGGTGTGCAGTTATTCACATTGCCCGCATGTGACATTGGGCCATATCGTGCGGCAGATGCGTGCGGTTTGTGGTTGGATCTGGAAAAATATCGAAGACCACAACGGTAGTGCACATAAACTGTACGTGTGTGGTAATTCCGCCGGAGGCCATCTGAGCGCCATGCTGGCGGCAACGGATTGGAGTGAAGTGGATCTCACCCTACCTGAGGATTTGATCAAGGGTGCTGCGAGTTTGAGTGGTTTGTTTGATCTTGAGCCCCTGTTACTGCATTCAGTTAATCAAACCCTGAATCTGTCCGCCGAGAGCGCCAGACGACATAGTCCTATACATTTGCAACCTACACTTGGGGGGCCGTTTTTGTGTGCGGTAGGGGGGGCAGAAAGCGCCGAATTCAAACGCCAAAGCCGCGATTTCAGTGACGCCTGGGGCCAATGCGATGCTGCCATCGAATACTTTGAAGTCCCGGATCGCAACCATTTCAGCATCGTCACTGATCTTACAGATCAAGACTATGTGCTGCTGCTCAAACTTAAAGTCATGCTCGGTGTTTAAGGGCTCTGGTCGACATAAATTTGCCAACTTGGGCGTTGAAACACCCACCTGGCAAGGCAAGAGGAAGGCGAATAGCGAGCTATTTAACTGACGAGTAACGTAGCCAGGTGGAATGGATCGGCGTTCAAGTTGGCAAATTTATGTCGACCAGAGCCCTTGGGGCCAGCTTTTGTAGTACAAAGTTCTTGCCAGCAACGCAGCAGGGATGAATGACAGCCGGAGTGTGTATTTGACGCAAATACTCTGGTGGGCATAGTTCAGATGGCACTGATCGCGATGCCGGATTTGCCATCTTGCAGTCGCGCAAGATG
>CAZAWX010000303.1:2672-4231 GCA_964488985.1 uncultured Ectothiorhodospiraceae bacterium | reverse complement strand
CAACGTGATGGCAGGCTGACATTGCGCCAATTACATAAATAACGCCCTGCCATAACCCGCGTTTTCTCAGCATATCGCCCCTTCAGCACAGGCCGAATCCAGGTCCAACCTATGAAGCAATATTATGTTTTCTTTTTGTTCTCTTTTGTATATAGTAGAACCAACAGAGAACAAAAATCTGGAAACGGAATGGCTAGCGATAGATCAATAGCGATTTCCGCAGGATCCGTCAGACACACAAGCATTGAGAGGCTGTCATGAAATCAACCCACTACATCATGCAGGATCAGGCGCGCGACACGGTACAGCAGATTATGGCCGGGCCCGGTGGTGAGAAACTGCTGCTCAAACCGGCCTGGCTGGGCCTGATACTGGTGATCGCAGCAATGAATCTGCTCAGCCTGGTGCCCTACCAATAGGCACTGAGCAAATATTCCAACGCCATGACACTGGAATCCTCTTCACAATACGCGGCGCCGGAACTACTACCACCCCGTGTATAAACTTTTGCAGGTACACCATCGACTATTGAGACAAGCCCCGTGAACACCACAACTCTGACTCGCCGACAACAGGAAATCCTTGATTTTCTCAGATCACAACGACATCGCTTTCAGCACCCCCCGACGCTGGAGGAACTCGCTACGGCCTTGGGGTTGCGTTCACGGGGCTCCCTGCACAAGCACATCCAGGCGCTGGTAAAGGCTGGCCTGGTGGCGCCGATGAACCACCTCCGGCGTGGTGTCCGGTTAGTGGAAAAAGAACAGGCAGCAACAAAGCCATTTCCGTCCGCAGCCCCGGAATTCATCGATCTGCCCCTGCTGGGTAAAATTGCGGCCGGCCAGCCCATCGAGGCGATCACCGGCAGTGAACAAATCGCCGTACCGCCCAACCTGCGCAGCCGGGACAACTGCTATGTGCTCCAGGTGCAGGGGGACTCCATGATGGATGACGGTATTCTCGATGGCGACTGGATCATCGTCGAACCTCGCCAACAGGCGATTAACGGGCAAGTCGTGGTGGCCATGGTGGATGGATCAGAAGCCACGGTGAAACGCATTTTGCAACGTCCCGACAGCGTCGTCCTGATCCCCGCCAACAGCAGCATGGAACCCATGTATTTCGCCCCGGATCGGGTACAAATTCAAGGCGTGGTGGTCGGGCAAATGCGCAGTTATCAATGAATACAGTCACCATGGCATATCACAAATTTCCATCAGATCTCCGCTCGGTTCAGGTATCATCCAACCAGTCTTAAGGCCATCACAGTAGTGGGGATCGGTGATCTCTGATGAATAAACAAAGGCTCATCGAAAAACGCATCAGCGCCCAGCACGCAGTCATTGCACAACAGTTACAGGAAAATCCCATTTCAGTACTGAACCACGCACGGCGAAATTTACAGCGCTGGTCGCAGCGTTATGGGCCGAGCGAACAACCTTACTGGCTACTGGATTGGGAACGTTTGCTGGCGGGCCCGCTGACCGATCTTTTGCCCGTTTTGACCTCCGATTCAGAAGCCGCATGCAGGCTTCGTTCATCGTCTCCATTTGCCGGGA
>CAZAWX010000303.1:0-2572 GCA_964488985.1 uncultured Ectothiorhodospiraceae bacterium | reverse complement strand
ACTGGACTTTGCCTGGAAGTGCATGATCTGCTGATTTCGAAATATTACGCCGGTAGAGAAAAGGATTTGGTGTTCACCCGCGTAGCCGTGGAAAACGCAATGGTGGTACAGGAAACCCTGCTTGCACGGCTTCAGGAAACAGATTTAACCACCACAGAGTACGAACTGGTCGCAGCCAGGATCAAACGGGATGGATCGATGACAACCAGCTTTGCTTAGAATTCAGGCATGAAAGCGTTGGCGCTGAGAAATATTTAACCACCCGTGTCCCCTCGGGCATAGCGTCCTGCTACGCCCGGTCTTGTCAGGTGGCATTCCCCTCTTGCCGGCTGGGTACCAGGGCGTATGCAATATCTACTTGGCATGCCGCTTAAGGCGCTACGTGGGCATCGATGAGAGTCGATTGATGTTCGGGTGCTATAAGGGCTCTGGCGTCCGCTAACCGGATTAATGCCGAACATCCGCTTGTTCCTGGGCCAGACGTTCCATCGTATAGCCTGCGAGTTCCTCGATCGCATCCATGGCATTGATCGTGCCACTCCAGTCGAAGTGACAGCCGAACAGACGTTGCGCCCTTTCATCCTTATCGCTGATGTTGCGAATTTGTGCGCAGTACTCCCGTGCCGCAACCGTTCCAGGTATTTTCAATAACAAACCCAGGCGCTGACCTTTCTCAAGCGCCAGCCCCAGGTCTTCATCCACCCGCAGACAAACGCCGGTTGTGGAAATATTATGCACCGTGGCGGTGCGTTGCGCCGCGCTCAGTTCCTGGTCCAGGGATTGCGCCTGAACGGTGGCGTGTATCCTGGCACTGGCCTCGGGTTCCACCCCGCGGTAGGCCGAACGACGATTGAAGATCTGCAACAGATCGCAATTGCTGCGCTGAATCAACTCGGTGTTGGAAAGAAACTTTAAGCCAAACATGCGCCCGCGAAGATTGTCATCTGTAAAAGTGACCCGTGCGGCAAGATTGACCTGCCCTTGCAGGCCCGACGAAATAATACGCACGCTGATCTCGTCACCCGTTGCCAAATCCGGGATATGATTATTTTCAAAGCAAATTCTGGCGCCATGGCTGCTGACGTCGGAGATGCGATCGGGAACCCACTGGCGGTGTTGGCCATGTAGCTGTAATTGCAGGTGATCCGAAGTGAAGAGACTGACGCGATAAGCGCAGCGGCGGTTGTCCTGGGCGTAGTTTATGTGCATGGCGCGACTCCATCGATCGGGATGAACATTCGACTCCGTGGGAATTAACATTATTCTGTGCAAACACGATCGTCAAGCCGCATCGCTTCACCCCTACCCTGTGCGGACAAATTCCAGCAAACTGAAATCATGGCCTTTTCGAAACTGCTCAAACTCGTAACCCCGCCCTGGCACACACTGGCGTTGGTGCTGCTGGTCATGGTTCTGGGCAGCGCTCTGTCACTCATCCAGCCCTGGCTGGCCGGGCAACTGACACGCACGGTGCTTGATGAAGCACCGGAACTGACAACACGCTGGATACTGTTGTCATGGCTGGCATTGCTGGCAGCACGCAGCCTGTTTGAATTCACCGGCCAGTACTGCCTCGGCAAAACCGGTGAGCGCATGGCTGCACAACTGCGACAACACATCGTCGAGCGGCAATTACGCCTGCCCCTGGACGAGTACCTGTGCCGCTCCCCGGGCGATCTACTGGCCCTGCTCAGTAATGATGCCGGGATCCTGAGTAACTTCATCACCCAGACACTGGTGCAGATTTTACCTTCGCTGCTGATTTTCCTCGGCGCCCTGCTGATGGTTGCCCGACTGGATCCACTGATCGCGGTATTGGCAATCCTGACCCTGCCCCTTTACGCGCTGACGATGGCCTACAGTGGCCGCATGATCCGGCCACTGGCGACTGACTGGATCAGAGCCTGGTCGGCAATGATTGCCCGTGTGGAGGAAACTCTGAGTTTGCTTCCGGCCATCAAAGCCTTCACCCGCGAAAGGCTTGAATCGGCCCGCTTTGCCGAATTGAACCGTCGTCTGCTTAAGCTCTCCACACGCCAACTCCTGCTGCAATCGGCACTCACACCGGCCATGGGCCTGCTGGCCGGGGTCGCCTTGCTGATATTGCTCTGGTTCGGTGCCCGGCAACTTGCCAGCGGCCAACTGCAACGTCATGAACTGGTCAGTCTGATTTTCTACACCCTGCTCATGACCCGGCCGATTGCTGCCCTGACCGGGGTCTACGGTCAGGTTCTGCAAACCCGTGGCGCCGCCGAGCGGTTACTGGAATTTTTCGCCTTGCCGGTGGAAAAGCACAACGACGTTTCGCAACAACGACAACGCCCGCGTGGGGACATTGAATTTCGCGATGTCAGTTTTGCCTATCCGGGCAAAGCGCCGCTGTTTGAGCATTTGAATTTACAGGTTCAGGCGGGGGAAACCATCACCCTGGTCGGCCCGAATGGTGCGGGAAAATCAACCCTCGCGCATTTGCTGCTGCGGTTCGTTGAGCCCACCTCCGGGACAATCCTGATCGATGGCGTGGAGATTGAGAAACTCGATCCCGTGCAACTGCGTGAGCACATTGCCCTGG
>CAZAWX010000302.1:0-4239 GCA_964488985.1 uncultured Ectothiorhodospiraceae bacterium | reverse complement strand
CTGACGTGGTTTTTTCAAACCAATTCAGCGGCCTTTTCTAGCACGCCGCAATCGGAATACCTGGTGCGCCGGGATCAACGGCGGCTGCTTAGTTACACCGGCTCCGGGGTGCGCGAGGAAATGTTGTCACCGAATCTACGCGGCGAAGGATTGATGATACTGACCCACACCGAACCCGGGGCCGACGGTGGTGAAGCCCTGCAACGTCCAGTGGAGGAGTCGGGCCTGGTCCTCAAAGGACAGCTTAATTTACGCATTGGAGATGAGTGGCTGCATCTACAGTGCGGTGACAGTTTTCAAATTCCACGGGGCCTGAGTCACGAGTTTAATAACCCGGGCCCCGAAGTAAACGAAGTGGTGTGGTTCATTACCCCGGCTAATTACTAGCCCTTAGCCCTAAGTCCGGTCAACAGGAGTTAACACAATGTCTGAAAAATTCCCACAACAGGCCAGTGCCGTCGTCATTGGTGGAGGCGTGAGTGGCGCCAGTGTGGCCTATCATCTGGCGAAAATGGGTTGGTCCGATGTGGTGCTTTTGGAACGCAAACAATATGCCTGTGGCACGACCTGGCATGCAGCGGGTTTAATCGGCACCATGCGCGCCAACCGGACACAGGCGAAGATGTGTGAATACGCCATGGGCTTGCTCGGCGAACTTGAACGCGAAACAGGCCAGGCGACGGGGTTTCGTCAGGTCGGCAGTCTGACCCTGGCGCATAGCAAGGATCGTTTTTCGGAACTCAAACGGGTTGCAGCCATGAACAATGCCTTCGGCATAACCCGGGTTGATGTGGTGACCGTCGAAGAGATTAAATCACTTTATCCCATGGTCAAGTCCGATGATCTGCTCGGTGGCTTGTGGGTCGCACAGGATGGACAGGCCAGCCCCGTTGATATCACCACGGCGTTCATCAAAGGCGCGCGGTTGCATGGCGCCACCTGCCTCGAAGGTGTCAAGGTTACCGGGATATTGCAGGCCAACGGCAAGGTGTCGGGGGTTGAGACCGATCAGGGCTCGATTGCTGCGGATTATGTGGTGAATTGTGCTGGCATGTGGGGACGCGAACTGGGACGCATGGCCGGGGTCAATATTCCGTTGCACGCCTGCGAGCATTATTACGCCCACACCGAAAAACTCGAATTGCCCGATAATCTGCCGGTATTGCGCGATCATGATATCTGCAGCTACATTCGAGAAGATGCCGGCAGCCTGTTGGTCGGAGCTTTCGAGCCCAAGGCACGGCCCTGGGGTATGGATGGGATCCCGGCGGATTTTTGTTTCGACGAATTGCCCGGGCACATGGAAGACCAGTTGATGCCGGTGCTGGAAGACGTGATGCAGAGGATACCGATGTTGCAAAACGTTGGCTGGCGGAGCTTTTTCTGTGGTCCAGAGAGCTTTACGCCCGATGATCAGTTTCACCTTGGCGAAGCCCCGGAACTGAAACATTTCTTTGTCGGTTGTGGTTTGAATTCAGTGGGGATTCAAACGGCCGGGGGCCTGGGGATGGTGCTTGCCGAATGGATGGACAAGGGTCACCCACCGATGGATTTGACCGGTAATGATATCCGCCGGGTGTATCCGTTTATGGGTACCCAGTCGTATTTGCAGGATCGGGTCTCGGAAACCCTGGGACTTTTATATGCCCGACACTATCCATTCCGTCAATTTGCCTCTTCGCGCAATATCCGCCACTCGCCAATCCATGAACGGCTGGCAGAAAAGGGCGCCTGCTTCGGTGAAGCCGCCGGCTGGGAGCGGCCCAACTGGTATGCGCCGCAAGGAGTGGAACCTGTTTACGAATACAGCTTTGGCAAACAGAACTGGTTTGAATATTCTGCTGCCGAACACCGGGCTGCCAGGGAAGCCTGCGCGATGTTCGATCAATCCAGTTTCTCCAAGTATTTAATTCAGGGTCGGGATGCCTGTGCCGTATTGCAACGGATTTGTAGTGCCAACATCGACGTCGAACCTGGCCGGTTGGTGTACACCCACTGGTTGAACGAACGTGGCGGCATTGAGGCGGATCTTACGGTGACACGAATTACCGAGCAGCAGTTCTGGGTGGTCAGTGGCGCGGCTGTGACTCACCGGGATCTGAACTGGCTGCAACGGCATATCCCCGATGATGCGTTTTGCACCGTGACCGATATTACCTCGGCCTGGGCAGTGCTGGGGGTGATGGGACCAAACAGTCGGGGCTTGCTGGAAAAGGTGACCGGCGCCGATCTGTCAAATGCCGCCTTTCCTTTTGGCGCCAGTCGCAGTATCGAAGTCGGTTGTGCGGTCGGGCGTGCTTCGCGGGTGTCGTTTGTCGGTGAATTGGGATGGGAGTTGTACCTGCCGGTGGATATGGCGCGTCATGGTTTTGATCTCTTGTGGCGCACTGGCGAGGAATACGGCTTGCGTCTGGCGGGAATGCACGCACTTGATTCGGGCCGGATTGAGAAGAAATTTCTCCATTACGGCCATGATGTGACCGATGAGGATACGCCACTCGAAGCCGGGGCCGGGTTTGTCTGTAACCTGGATAAATCGATCCCGTTTATCGGTCACGACGCCATAGCCCGGCAAAAGGAAACTGAAAAGCCACTGAAAAAACGCCTGGTGCAGTTTCTGCTGCGAGATCCTGAAGCCATGCTCTATCATCATGAGCCAATTTTGCGCGATGGTGAAATCGTTGGGCACCTCACCTCAGGCAATTACGGCCACACCCTGGGTGGTTCCGTGGGCTTGGGTTATGTTGAATTCGAGGGCGGGGTCAGTGCTGATTATATCAATAGTGCCGAGTGGGAAATCGATGTTGCCTGTGAGCGGATCCCGGCCACGGCCTCTTTGCGTTGTCAGTATGATCCAAAAGGGGAGAAAGCCCGATGCTGAAAATATGGGGCCGCACGAACGGACTCAATGTGCAAAAGCTGATGTGGTGCGTTGGCGAACTGGGCCTAGAGCATGAACGGGTCGATCATGGCGGCAAGTTCGGCGGCAATGATGCGCCCTGGTACCGGGCGATGAATCCCAATGGCCGGGTCCCGACCATTGATGATGATGGCTTTATTGTCTGGGAGTCCAACACCATCGTCCGCTATCTGGCGGAAAAACACGGCCAGGGCCAACTGTGTCCCACTGATTTACAGGCCCGGGCAACGGCCAGCAAATGGATGGATTGGCAACTGGGGACATTGCTCAAATCGGTGATGCCCATCTTTTACAACCTCATTCGCAAAAGCCCGGAAGAGCGCAATGAGGCTGAGTTAGGTGAAGCAATAGCGCTTGCAGCGGAACACTTTGCAATTTTGGATGGGCAACTTGCCAAGACGCCTTATGTTGCCGGTGATCAACTGACGATGGGGGATATCCCCGTCGGTGTGCTGACCTACCGTTGGTTTAATCTACCGATTGAGCGCCCGACACTTGTGCACGTTGAAGACTGGTATGAGCGATTATGCCAACGCCCGGCCTATAAAACTCATGTGATGCATCCACTGACCTGAGAATAGGGGTCAGGACCAAGTGCCAGGTCGAATTGACGGCTACTGACGTTTATTAAATGAGTCGTCAGCTGCGAAGTGTATTGATCTGATCACGAAATGCCTCCGTACCAAGTACCAGACCAGTGTTGAGGCAGTGTCGGATCTTCTGAGTAACTTCTACAGAAAGTGATTGGGCTATCATCTCGCGGTATATCTTCTGCTGCTCAATTTCGTTCTCGCCGAGGTCCAGGTATTCATGGCGCGGTGTCCACATTCGTGCGGTACGACCAAAAGCATGACAGCGGTAACTCGACCAGCGATAGTCCCCAGGGTCAGTTGTCATCCCCGCGCGTACCGGATTGAGTTCAATGTATCTGATGCAGTTGAGAAGGTAGACGTCGTCTTGTACAAGCGAGGACCTGAATCTACCCTCGAACAGCGTACCTGATCGGGCGTATTTGAAGTTAAAGGGTTGAACGTAATGGCGGCCCATATGCCGCATGAGTTGTGACACGCCCCGATCGGTAGTGGGTGTCATTAGTAGGTGGACGTGGTTTGTCATGAATACCCACGCATGTACTGCAACACCATATTTGGTGGCCCCCTCATGTAAGCTGTGAGCATAGGCAGCCATATCATCATCGCATGTGAAGCATACCTGTCGATTGTTTCCACGTTGAACTACATGGGTTGGATGGTTGGCTGGGCAGAATCGAGGAAGACGTGGCATCTTCGAATTATGAGTCAGAGCAATGTCGGATGATG
>CAZAWX010000301.1:0-4239 GCA_964488985.1 uncultured Ectothiorhodospiraceae bacterium | reverse complement strand
CTAACCCCAATGCGGGTGCCATCTCCGCGCAGTTATTCTGCCACGGACCCTAAAGTTTTCCAGGCTCTGGCCGATTCGTTCCAGACATAGGAAGGGTTTACACAATCGAGGTGTGCCCACAGCCACTGGAAACAACATGACTGCACGCCATCTCACCTCAGTCGAGGGTTCAACCGAGCCGCAAACTCCGGATAACCCTGCACTTGCAGCCGTACTTGCACAGGTAGACGGATTAGTCTCACCCCCTGGTGTTTACTTACGCATCTGCGAGTTAATGCGCTCGCCCCATTCCAGTGCTGAGAATTTTGCGCAGGTCATCAGTTGCGATCCCAGCCTCACTGCACGATTGTTACGTGTCGTAAACAGCCCTTTTTATAATTTTCGTTCCCGGATTGATGAAATTAACCGGGCCGTCGCCGTGATCGGCATGAACAATCTATACAGTATGGTGTTGGGTATTTCAGCGGCCCGTACCTTTGATTGCATCGCCACGGATCTCATCAATGTAGAAAGTTTCTGGCGCCACAGTATTTATTGCGGCCTGATTGCCCGTAATTTGGCACAACGATGTAATGTATTGCACAGTGAGCGCCTGTTCGTCAGTGGCCTGCTGCACGATATCGGGCTTCTGGTGCTGGTCCATCAACTTCCAAACGAGTATCAGGAGTTTTTAACCATCGCAGACGGCAATCAACAGGTACTGTATCAGGCCGAACTCGATGCACTTGGATTTTCCCACGCCCAGGCAGGCGGCTTGTTGCTGAAGTCCTGGCATGTTCCGCAATCGTTGTACACCGCCGTCAGCGATCACCACGATCCAATGCGATCACCTGCGTCATGTTTTGACAGCTCCATCGTGAATATTGCAGACCGCCTCGCCGGGAGCTGTGAAATGGGGGCTTTATTCGCAAGCTCAACGGCTACCCCTGTCACCATTCCAGCAAATTACTGGCAATCTCTCGGTCTCGATGAGGCCACGGTTGACTGTGCTGAAATTCTTGACGAGGCAAGTGCACAGTTCAGTGACACCCTGAGTCTGTTAGGCCTGAACTCACTCCCGGCCAACGTCAGCCAAGGCTGTTGAGCCGCAGCAGTTCCAGATACACAGCACTGTGATCCAGATCGCCATCACCATGGGCGACCATTGCCGCGTACATCTGCGTGGCAGATTTCGACAACGGTAAATCCAGATTCAATTTTGCCGCCAGCGCCATTGCCGTACGACAATCCTTGAGCTGATATTTAGCAGGACCACCCGGTTGCCAGGCATTATTACAAATCCGTTCACCGTGCTGACTGAGAATTGCCGAATCTGCAAATCCACCTTGCAGAGCCGCACGTACGGCATCCGGATCTGCGCCACCTTTGCTCGCTAAAAGTAATGCCTCAGCAACTGTATTGATCGTATTTGCAACTATCATTTGATTGGCCAGTTTCGCCAGTTGGCCGCAACCGGCTGGACCCACCAGAACCGGGCGGCCAAGACATTGAAACAGGGGTTTGCATTGCTTAAAAATCTCCGCTCGCCCCCCCACCATGATGGCCAATGTCCCTTGATCTGCGCCTTTATCTCCCCCTGAGACCGGTGCATCGAGATACCCCAGGCCGTGTTCAGCACAGACCTGAGCCTGCCCCTGGGCCGTTTCCATGGGAATAGAACTCATGACAATTAAAGTGGCGTGGCGGCGCATCGAACCGACCACTGCACCACCTCGATGTGTCGCCTTTAAAAGGACATCATCGCAGGTTGGCCCATCGCTTAGCATCACCAGTACCACATCGGCATCAACCACTGCCTGAGTGGGGCTGTCCGCAATTTTTGCACCGTTAACTGCAAGTCGTTGTGCCTTGTCTGGGCTTCGATTCCAGGCACAAAGGGAATAACCGGCCTCACACAGCCGTCTGGCCATTGGGTAACCCATGATTCCGGTGCCTAAAAAGGCGACTTTTTTTATCTCAGCCATTGTCAGGTTTCCTGTTTTTTCGTTTTACGTTCCAAGGTGCAACACGCCTGCCTGGTTGGCCATTACCCATGCTTTTTACCGCGATGCTGACTGGGCGCAGAACACTAGCCTGCATTCATAGCCACGGGAAGTTCGATTTACCGATGTAGAGCACCCCGCGATAAGTAAATTTACGCTGGTTGTTCAGTATCCAGGTAATCCTCGATGTAATAACGGATGATCTCATCAAGTGATTGCTCACGGGGAAATCCCAAACGATCAGCCCGACCCGATTCACTGTCGAGGGGCCAGGAATGACAAATCCTGGTAATAAAAGGATCCGGCTTGATGTTAATAGCCCCCAACTTGCGGTGTCCCGCCACCCGGGCTAGGGCCTCAAGCATATCAGCCGCAGTTACGGTAATGCTGGGCAGGCTCACGGCGCGGTCATCACCAAGAGGCCCGGCATCAAGTTCATGCAAGTGAATCAATCCATCAACAATCGCCCGATAACCCAACACCGGAATGGCTGTATTGCCGGGCACCGGCAGGTCATAATCAATGCCATTGAGGGGTTCCCGGAACACGGCGCTGGCAAAACTCGATGCTGCGGCATTGGCCTTGCCCGGGCGAATCACAACGGTCGGCAGGCGTGCACTGCGCCCATCAAAATATCCTTTGCGGGTAGAGTCATTTATGAGCAATTCGCTGATGGCCTTCGTGGTTCCGTAGGTCGTCTGCGGCGTTCGTTTGGCATAGTCCCCCACCACGGCCGGCATGCCTGCGCCACCAAAGACGGCGATAGAACTTGCAAACACCAGTCGTGGACAGGACTGACACGCACGCAGGGCTTCGAACAAGGTGCGGCTGGCATCGAGGTTGACCTCCATGGCCAGATCAAAATCCAACTCACCTCCACCACTGACCACTGAGGCAAGGTGAAATACGGCAATATCATCACGGTCGATCAACCCCCGTACACAGTCCGGATCAGTCATCTGACCACGGACAAAACGCAGACGGGAATCAAAATTCACAGGCCCTGCAATTGGGCGCTCCTGGTCGAACAACACGATTTCATCGATCTGTTGTGGCTGATGCTCCGGGCCCGTCAGTACCCCTCGTTGCAACAAACGAGCAGCCAATCGATTGCCGAGGAATCCGCTACCGCCGGTAATCACCACTTTCATCCGCCCACTCCAATCTGTATTTCCAGTTCAACACTCCAATTGCAGTATAAATGCAAAACACCACCACTGACCGCAGGGGTCTGAATGTTTATAATGTCCCCTTGAATTAATGGTTTTCGACTGGCGCTGCGCCTGAGGAGTATTACCATGGCCACTGATGTTGACGTTCTTGTGCATGAGGTCGGTCCGCGGGATGGACTGCAGAGCATTCCCACCATTTTCCCCACAGCCGCAAAGCTGGAATGGATCCGCAAAGAAAACCAGGCTGGCGTAAAAGAGATCCAGGTCGGCTCCTTTGTTCCCGCAAAACTGTTACCACAAATGGCGGACAGTACCGCAGTCGTACGCGATGCCAAACAGTTGCCCGGACTGACTGTGAGTGCATTGACCCCTAATTTGCGTGGCGCACAAGATGCCATGGCCTCAGGTGCTGACGAACTGGAAGTGGTGTTGTCGGTCTCGGAAGCACATAACCAGTCGAATGTCAGACGCAGCGTTGCACAATCATTGGACGATTTTTCAAATGTCGTCCAGTGGCGCAATACCCAGGCCGGCGTGCACAAGACCGTTCTTGCCGGGGGGATGGCCACCGCTTTTGGCTGCACGATTTCCGGCCCAGTCAAGGTTGCCGATGTCATGCGGGTCGCGGAAGAATTGATTAACCGGGGTGCAGACAAGCTCAGTGTTGCCGACACCGTCGGTTACGCCAATCCGCAACAAGTCAAAGCACTTTTTCAAGAGTTATACCGCAGCGTTGGTAATGAGATGGAAATTGGTGCGCATTTCCATGACACACGCGGTCTTGGGCTTGCCAATGTATGTGCGGCCCTTGAAGCCGGGGTTCGCAAATTTGATGCCTCTCTCGGGGGTCTCGGTGGTTGCCCCTATGCACCAGGGGCGAGTGGCAATATCGTGACAGAAGATCTGGTCTTCATGCTGGAGTCCATGGGCCTGCGTACCGGAATCGATCTGGATGGCCTGCTTGCGGCCCGGGAGATCATGCGCAAGTACCTCAATGGTGAATCCACCTATGGCGCACTGGCCCAGGCGGGCCTGCCCAAGGGATTCAGTTACGCCGCTTAGTGGGATTCATAGGTTGGAGCTTA
>CAZAWX010000300.1:0-4262 GCA_964488985.1 uncultured Ectothiorhodospiraceae bacterium | reverse complement strand
AAGCCTCCAGGGACGGATTCACGGCGTCTTCTGGAACCAATATCCCTCTATTCCACTGGGTTGCGCTTAAGAACCTATGTTGTGCGATTAGTCAGCTATGACCTGTGCCCTCGCCAACATCGCGTGCATCAGAACCTTGGCGCCTAAGGCCAAATCCTCGGCGCGGGCATTTTCCAGTTCATTATGACTGATGCCTTTTTCACAGGGCACGAACAGCATCGCTGTCGGCGCAACGGCGGCAATGTTGCAAGCATCATGCCCGGCGCCGGAAAAAATATCCTGATGGGGAATATTGAGGCTGGCGGCAGTTTCACGCAACAACGCTAAACGTGCGGCATCAAACTGCACCGTTTTTCTCGAACTTTCCAGCTCCATTTTCATTGTCACAGCGCAATGCTCTGCGACCGCTGCACATTCCTCGCGCATGCGTTCGTGCACCGCCAGCAGAATTTTGTCATCCGGATGCCGGGAATCAATACTGAACCGGCAACGACCGGGAATGGTGTTACGGGAATTGGGCCGCACGTTCAAACGTCCGACGGTGATCACCGGATGCGGTTCGAATTCAAAGGCGACGGCATTGATTCGATCGACCATGCGCGCGGCCCCGAGCAGTGCATCCTGACGTTGGCCCATGGGCAGCGTCCCGGCATGTCCTTCGGCACCGCTGACCTCGACTTCAAAACAACGTTGACCCTGGGCCCCAAGAACAATCCCCACCGGGATGTTGTTATTGTCAAGAACTGGGCCTTGCTCAATATGCGCCTCAAAAAAACTGTCCAGGACTAACTCCCCGGGCTTTTGCTCCCCGGCATAGCCGATGTTTTCCAACGCTTGTGCAACTGTGATCCCGTCAGCATCGACCCCCGCCAGGGCCTGTGGTAATGACAGTGCGCCACTGAAGACACTGGATCCACCCATGCCGGGTGAGAATCGCCAACCCTCCTCGTCGGTCCAGACCACCACTTCCAACGGAGCCCGGGTATGGATCCCCGCATCACCAACACTACGCAACACCTCCAGGCCGGCCAGAACACCATAAATGCCATCAAATTTTCCGCCCAGTGGCTGGGTATCCAGATGGCTGCCGGTGAGCACCGCAGGCGCATCCGACTGCGTTCCGGAACGGCGTGCAAAAATATTGCCGATCCTGTCAACTCGAATCTCCAGACCCGTCTCGCCGCACCAGGCGACAAAACAATCCCTGGCCTGACCATCCGCCTCGCTCAATGCCGCCCGGCCAACACCGCCCCGGGCAGTGCGGCCAAACCGGGCCAATTGCAGAATCGAATCCCACAGACGATCACTGTTGATTTCTGGCATACGGCTTTACTCAAGCCGTGAAAAATTGAAGTGTGCCATCGAGTTCAATCCGATTGATAAGATCAACCTCCCAATCCAGATAGGCATGCATGGCCTGTTCGACACTTTGACTGCGGTCATAAGGCCGTAAAAATGCATCAGGCGGATGTTCCTCCACACCTGCATCACCAGCGACCAGTTCAAACCCTGCCTTTTCCCAGGCCTGATTGCCACCCTTTAACACCAGCACCTCGGCATCCGTCATTTGCACCGCTTCAGCACAGGCGAAAGCCGCCAAAATACCATCACCGGAGGTCAACACCAGATGGGTATGTTCCGCAAGATCATTAATGGTCTCTTCCAGGTAGCCCCGCACACCATGCTCGGCATCTTCGATATGGCTTTTGCGAAATCGTACACTACGACCCACATCCAGAATCTGGACATCACCACTGGCCTGGTGCACTCGTAAGTCTTCGACACTGGTGTAGTTAACACCCTCGTTCACCAACCCGAGCGCACTAACAGCGGGTAGCCCGGGTAACAGTGTTGAATCAACCAACCCCTTGTCCAACACATACACGTCGTGTAGTCCCATTTGCTTCAGCCAGGAGGCCGTCATGATGGCGCGCACCGAGTTGTCGTCGATCAACACCAGCCGGGATCTTAACGTTGCCACATACCGGTCCGTGGCCTGTACCAACTGTCCACCCGGCGCTGAAATTGAACCCGGCACATGACCCGCACGATATTCCTCTGGACTGCGTACATCCAATAAATAGATCGTGAGATCATCGCCATGTTGTTGCCAGTGCTCCAGTTTCTTACGATCGATTTTTTCGATACCGAAGCGCTTGGCAACTCGCGCCACACGCATCTGGGCATCTTCGATATTCGCGGCACTGACAGCGGGAAGATACCGGTCCTGGCCATGCTCTAACTTCAGGCCTGCAAGATGCCAACCCATGGTGCCATTGCGCAGTGCCACGACATTATTATTGAACTCGGCGTTGATCAGCGACTGGGTGCCCAGGATACTGCGGGTCCGGCCGGCACAATTTACAACGACCTGCGTATTGGGGTTGGGCGCCATTTCCCGCAACCGGTAGACCAGTTCCGCCCCTGGAATACAGCTGCTGCCAGGAATACTCATGGCTTCGTATTCAGATTTCGGCCGCGAATCAAGAATCACCATGTCTTCTTTGGCATCAATCTTAACTTGCAGATCCTCGGCACTGATATGCGGGGTCTGGTAGTGGTGCTCGATAAATTCACCAAATGCTTTTGACGGGACATTCATGCCACTGAACACTTCAAAGCCCGCCGCCTCCCAGGCTGTGACGCCACCTTTAAGTATGGCAAGGTTGTCGTACCCAAACTGCATGAGGCGCGCCGCACCACGCTGCGCCAGTGCTTCACCTTGCCCGTCGCAGAGCACAATCCGGGTACTATGGCGTGGTACTAAAGACGACAATTGCATTTCCAGGCGACTGAGGGGCAGATTTACCGCTAACAAAATATGCCCTTGGCCAAAACTCGCTTCTTCACGAAGGTCCAGCAGCGCTATCTCCTCACCATCAAGGAGCATGTCACGCAGCGTTTGAGGCTTAATATTCATGGCTTCGCGGCAAACGGAGGTTCGCCCTTGATAATGCCCCGGCTGGCGGGAAACACGTTGCAACGACCATCGTCCATATTGAACATGATGCGATTGGGCAGATGCTCGATACTCATACCGTAGAGATGAAAGTTACGGGTGGGTGTGTCACCGGTAACGTGGATACTGTGGATGTCATCGGGCATAAACCCAATTCCGGTACCCTTTTCCACCATAAACGTATCACGCTGGCGAACCTCGGCACGATCCTGCACGGTACCATCATCGTGGCGATCATAGATGCGATTTTCCTCATGGCCATCGATCCCCACGATCACCGCCCAGGTGGTGTGATTGTGGGGCGGTGAACCACGTCCGGGCCGACCCGTGGAAAAATACAGGGCGTAACGGTGATCCGGATCTTCAGACAGTAAGTACATCAGTGGCTGACCCACCGCAGAAGGATAGTCCGCCTCAGTAAACAATTCTTCCTGGGCCGCCAGTGACAATAACTCATCACGAATCGACGCCAGCGACTTCGGTGTAACGCCCTGCTGTGCTTCAACTTCCCGAATATGCTCAAGCGTCTCGGCGATGGCCGCCTGACGCGCATCGGCTTGATCGACCTGTTCATTCATGGCGTCGTTCCCCTTCGTTGTGGATGGCAGGAATCAGAGTCTAACTCAGAATTATCATCGGGGCAGAGTTCACAACAACCTGCCTGTAGGCACAAGACCGGGATGATCATCTGCCTCTGGTGAAAACGATAATCGTGTAAACCCTTTGTTTGTGCCTGGATTCCAAGCCTTGTGAAGCGCCGATAAAATTGTGAACCATTATGACTGAAGCAATGACCAGCATTTACACAACCGCCAGCAATCGCCCCGTACCATTGGGGCGGCAACCGGACACGACCCGGTCGCAACACCTGAACGAATGCCGTGACCTGGTGCTCAAACAACGTTCCCATGCCTTGCCAGGGGTGTTGGATCGGGTTGATGACGCGTTGTTTCAGCTTGCGTAAAAAGCGGATCACGACAACACGCAAAATTGCATTTTGATGCCATGCGCGAAGTGCGCATCAAACGCCCAGGCATAGAGAAATCCTTTAAAGAATGTTTAGCTGCTGGATGTGAGAACTCACGACATCCACAGGCCCCTGTAAAGACGATACGGCAAGGTCCTGAATTCGCCAGGGCCATAAAGTTGTGGATGCCACCCCCGCAGGGTTGGCATTGCAATTTCGCCGCGGCACTGCGGTGCGTATTGAAGATGTTCCCTTATTTGAACGAGCAGTCAATCACCTTATGGCGCGTTTAAGACCTGGGAATTCCATAGTGACACCTGAACTGGTTGATGCCGG
>CAZAWX010000299.1:0-4266 GCA_964488985.1 uncultured Ectothiorhodospiraceae bacterium | reverse complement strand
GCTGTTTGCGCAGGTACAGCGTGATTTTGGAACTCCTGATCTGGTCATTTATAACCCCAGTTACAGAGTTCGTGGTGCCTTCGTGGATCTCGATCCGATAGAGGTCAAAAAAACCTTGGAAATTACCTGCTATGGGGCTTTTCTGGTCGCGCAACTGGCGGCCAGGGCCATGTTGCAGCGTGGTAGTGGTTCCATCTTTTTTACCGGTGCCTCCGCCGGGGTTAAAGGTTATCCTCAATCGGCGCCATTCGCGATGGGAAAATTTGCCCTGCGTGGGCTGGCCCAATCCTTGGCTCGGGAGTTACATCCGCAAAATATTCACATTGGACATTTTGTGATTGACGGTGGCATTCGCAGGCCGGACGCCGTAGCCGATGATCTTGATGCCCGTCTGGATGCAAATGCAATTGCCGACAATTACCTGTACGTCCATCGGCAAACACGCAGTTGCTGGTCCTGGGAGATAGAACTGCGACCCTGGGTTGAAAAGTTTTAAGCCAGCAAGAGGGGATAAGATTGATGAATCAAGACCGCGACATTATACGCACGGCTGATATTTGTGATGGATTTGCAGATGAATTGCTGGTCTGTGAAGCTGCATTTAACGACTATGCGGCACGACGTCATTTTCATGGCCGGGCAGTGACGTACTCAACCTATGAAGACAATTCAAGCTTGCGTACCCTGCTTGATGAGGGTGGGGAGGGTAAGGTTTTGGTCGTTGATGGCCGGAGTTCGTTACGCAGGGCGTTGTGTGGCGGGAATATTGCGGCACAGGCCTTGCGGCAGGGCTGGGAAGGGTTGATTTTCAACGGTGCAATTCGGGACAGCCATGAGTTTGAGACATTGGATTTTGGTGTCAAAGCACTGGGTACAACGGCGATGCCACCGCAGCATGAGGGCACCGGTAGAGCCAACGTCGTTCTCTACTTTGGCGGGGTCTCTTTTTGTCCGGGTGACTATATTTACGCCGATCAAGACGCTGTGATTGTGCTTAAACGCCCAGTGCATCAGGTCTGAGACGATAACCGACCCGGGGAAAATGAATCGCAATAGTGCCGACGCTGTCATTTTGTTGTTTTATGACCACTGTTTCCCGCGATAACGCCTGTAACTCACCTCTTACCGTTGTACCGCCGTTGTTTGTAACGACTTCGACCGCTTGTCCGAGGTGAAATTGTCCGGCGGAAATAGGATCAATCGTTGCCGTGCTCGTAGAGGTGGCAACCAGCGCAGTGGCTAAAGCATGTTCAGCAGTAAAATCAGTAGGCAGCCCATGCCCAAGGTTCTGTATGTCCTCTTCCCAACGATTCACGAAGCCGAATTCAGCGAGGAAGTCGGGTCCGAGTTGATAGCGGCCACGTAGAAACCAAACCACATAATAAGCAAGGGCGTCCGGCAACCCTGGTTCTGAGCCGAGCATGTATTTCCGTGTGCTCAAGCGCTCATCCATCCAGCCGATCTGTGCCCGCAGATCGGCGACAGAGTCTTGCAGTTGCCGTCTTAAATCTGTCCGTGTCGTACCGGGTTCGTAATACAGTGCCAGACGATCCCTGAGAAGTTCATCGGACATCGAGGCTGTTGGCGCAGCAAAGACCACTGTCATGGCTGTCTTGAACAGCAACTCATCGGTCCAACGACTGACTCCCCAGGCCATTCCCTGGCTGCCACCGGGGAACAGTGTGGGCTGCGGAAAACGGCGTTCCAGTTCGCGAATGATGCATTGACTGTCGCAATACACATCGGCGCCAATCTGCATGACAGGTGTTTGCCGATAGCCACCGGTCAGAGGGAGTAAATCGGGTTTAGGTGGCAGTCTTGGAATAATGACTGATCGCCAGTTCAGTTGTTTTATGCCAAAGATAACACGTACTTTTTCCGCGACCGGCGATTGTGGATAGTGATGGAAGATGATGTCATGCATAGTGGTCAGGCTTCATGTGGGAAAGGATACTTTAAGACACGTAGCCAAATTTACGAAATGCCTTGCGGCAGTGCGAATTCGGCTCCAATTATTTACGTTTGCGCCTGCGTCTGCGTCTGCCGTGATGTTTATCGCCGCTACTTGAGTGGACAGTGTGTTGCTGGTGTTTGCGTTTTTTCTTGAATCGGGCACTGAGCACGACAGCGATGATAAGGGCGAGCAGTGTTGCGATTAGATAATATATCCAGCGGCTCTCGCCCAAGCCTTGAATCTGGCCTTCCTGTAATTTGCCGCCGATGAAATTCGCATAATGCAAGCGGCGTGTTGTTTTATCACCCGCAGTCGCTTTCATGACGATGGTGCCCGAGAAATCAGCGGTTGATATCTGCAGCTTACGGCCAATGGACGTGTCATGTAGATGCAGTTTCATATAGTAAAAACCATTGTCTTCACTAACCGCATTGCCGAGAATTTGATTACCGCTACTAATCGCGATGCCAACGCCCGGAACAGGGTTGCGGTTGGCATCGAGCAGATAGCCCTGTACTTCATAACGGTGATTGGGTTCGTGATCCGCGTAAGCAGGCGTCGTGGTTACGAGCAGTAGAAAAAAGAGGCGGATCAGTGTGCGCATGATTTTGCTTTGTAAGTGTAATTCAGAGTTTGCTCAGGTCCGGGGCATCAGGGTGAGTATACAAGCGGCCATATATTACTGCATGAAGGCGCATGACAAATAACTATAACTTAGATTAATATAATAATGTAACTTATTGAAATATAGTATTTATAGCTCTAATATTATCCTTATGAAATTATGGTTTGGTGAAAAAGTTAAAAAATGTTCGCAGCGACGGGCAACTGCGTTGATTCAGCCCTGGAACTGCGAGCAGGCCTGGTGGCTGACAATGGGTTTTGCGGCAGGGCCTCCGCCCTCCCTTGAACATGTGGAGAAACGCTTTCGACGTCTTGCCTCGACAGCGCACCCTGACCATGGCGGCAGTGCTGGTGAACTGCAGGCTTTGCTCAGGGCCAGGCACAGAGCAAGACAGCAATACCGCCATTCCTGAGCGTGCCGATGAAATTTTCCTCTCTCACGCAACGCGTGGCTGCTGCCGGCATGACGTCATGGCAGGTGCACCATCAGGCCATTGCCCGGCGGCGCAATGGTGAGGATATTATATTGCTCAGCATCGGCCAGGATTCTGCTGCCGGGCCGGCCGAACGGATTATTGAGCGGGCAGTGTCAAGTCTGCACGCCGGGCGCCATCATTATACTGATTGTCAGGGTGAGCCGGCCTTGCGTGAGGCCATCGCAGCAGATCATAAACGTAAAACCGGCCAGAGTGTGGATGCGGGATGTTGCACGGTTTTTGCCGGTGCGCAAAATGCACTGTTCGCAGTGCTTGCATGTCTGCTCGAGGCTGGCGACGAAGTCCTCGTCCCGGAGCCTTACTACTCCACCTATCCAGCGACCCTGACGGCAATGGGCGCGCGTATGCTGACAGTTGCCACCGCGCCTGAAAATGGATTCCAACTCGATGCAAAACGGCTCGCAGCGGCTATTACGCCTGCAACCCGTGCTGTAGTGATCAATACGCCCAATAACCCGACAGGCGCCATCTACAGCCGCGAGAGTTTGGAAATCGTTGCGCAAGCATGTAAAGAGCACGACTTGTGGTTGGTTTGTGACGAAGTTTATGCGGATTTTTGTTTTGACAAGCCACACCGCAGCGCGGCATCCCTGGCCGGTATAGCGGATCGATGCGTCGTGATTTCCAGTCTTTCTAAATCCCAGCGTATGCCTGGTTGGCGGGTTGGTTGGGCAGTGGGGCCTGAAGATTTGGCTGCACATTTGACGGAATTAAATTTATGCATGCTCTATGGACTGCCCGGCTTCATACAGGATGCTGCAGTTGAGGCCTTAACCGGCAGTGCGAGTGAGAGCGGTGAAATATGTAATGTGTATAAAGGCCGCAGGGATTTGGTTTGTTCCCGCTTACATGGCCTGGATGGGCTGCGTGTACACCGCCCCGAAGGGGGTATGTTCGTGATGCTGGACATTCGTGAGCTGGAGATAAGCAGTTTGGAGTTTGCGGCCCAGTTACTTGAGCGCCACGCGCTCGCCTTGTTACCCGCCGATGGGTTTGGTGCCTGTGCCAGTGGTCATCTGCGTCTGGGTCTGGTGGCCTCACAGCCTGTTCTGGACAAGGCCTGTGATGCCATTATCGAGTATCTTCAGTTCCTGCAATCGCGGTAAGCAAGGGGTAAGTTCCAGGGATTAGGGTCTGCCGCAGAATAACTGCGCGGAGATGGCACCCGCATTGGGGTTAGATTTGGACGAT
>CAZAWX010000298.1:1196-4267 GCA_964488985.1 uncultured Ectothiorhodospiraceae bacterium | reverse complement strand
TTGAACGTTTTCGCAAATGCGCCAACAGACCTCCGTCGCTTACAAGTTGCAGCAAATGTTCAGGCAGGGGTTCACACTTGAGCATTTCATCCCGGCTGTGATTGTGTAGCTGTCCCAGCAGTGGGTCAATAGAGACGATATCGCCGTTGTGTATTCGATCAACCTGGGAACAGACGATTGCCAGCAGACCCAGATTCAACGTATTGCGGTAGAATATCCGTGCAAATGATTTTGCCACTACCGCGCGGATCCCGAGTTGTTGCAGATTGAATGGGGCATTTTCCCGGGATGAACCAATGCCAAGATTCTCACCGGCAATAAAAATATCACCGCGCCTGACGTTGTTGGCAAAATTCCCATCGATGGATTCCATGCAGTGCGCCACAGCATCTTCGGGCGGGCGCATCAAATAGGCGCTCGGGGCCATGACATCGGTGTCGATGTTATCGCCAAACACCCATGCTCTGCCATTTGCAGGTGTTGTATGGGAAGTCATTGCAGGGTCGTGCGTGGATCGGTGATGCAACCATGAATGGCACTGGCGGCAACGGTATAAGGCGAGGCCAGGTAAGTCCCGGAGGAAGCTGATCCCATTCTTGATGGGAAATTTCGCGAACTGCTGGAGATCCCGATCTGCTGTGCGCCAAGCCGCGCTGGTCCCAGGCCGATACAGGCATTACACCCGGTCGGTAATAACTGCGCACCACAGGCCGTGAAAATATCCAGTAATCCTTCTTTTTTTGCCTGCCGTTCAATCTTGACGCTGGCAGGAGCGATGTAGAGTGGAATACGGCTCTGCCGATTTTTGAGTATCGCTGCAGCCATGCGCAAATCGGCAAGCTTTGCCCCCGTGCATGCACCGAGGTAAGCCTGATCCAGTTTCGTACCGCAGTGGTCGCCAACGGGGCGGGAATTTTCCGGGCTATGGGGTGCGGCAACCTGAGGTTCGAGTTCGTCGGCAATAATTTCCAGGCAAGTTTCGAAATCGGCATCGGCATCGCCGACCCAGGTCTGGGTGTCGATCTCAGGGTGGCCAGCCTGGTGCAACGCCTGTGCGGTGATTGCATCCGCTTCGATCAGGCCGGTTTTTGCGCCAAGTTCCGCGCACATATTGGTCAGCACCATGCGTTCGTCCATGGCCATGGCGGTGACGGCGGGGCCGCTGAACTGTATCGCTTTATAGTTAGCTCCCATAATGCCGATGCGGGCACAAAGCTTCAACATGACATCCTTGGCTGCCACCCCGGGAGGTAGTTGGCCGGTAATGTTGATGCCCAGCGTCTGTGGAACCCGGATCCAGATCTCACCACTGGCCACAACTCCGGCCATTTCCGTGGCGCCGATGCCTATCATAAAACAGCCAAATGCCCCTGCAGTCGATGAATGAGAATCGCCACCAACCAGGAACATCCCCGGCTGTAAGTAACCGGCTTCGGGTAAGACGATATGACAGATCCCTACGGCCTTGTGATAGTGGCGGATGCCAGTATCGCCAACCCACTGCTGGGTGAATTTTTGGATCTGCAAACTGTCAATATCGGTTTCATTGACGAAATGATCGGTAATGACGACCAATCGATCCGGATCCCAGACCTGAGCGCCGATGGACTCAAGCATCGGTGCCAGTCGCCGGGGACCTGAGGAGTCGTGGACCATGGCAAGATCCACGCTACAGGTAACGATTTGCCCCGGCCGCACCTTCTGCCTGGCGCAGGCACGGGCAATGATTTTTTCCGCGAGAGTCATGGCCATAGTGTCACCGTGAACATTATTGTACCCCTTCACTGCCGCGCACATGGCGTTCTTTGAGCACGATCAGTACGCCGCATATGGCCAGTGCCGCGAGGAGGTAAAACGGGATCTGATAACCGCCTGTCACGCCGATTAACAGAGCAAACAGGCTCGGAAAAATCACCACGCCGCCAAACATCACAAATTGCATGCCGCCGGTGGCATCGGCGCTGCGTCCCGGCGGGGCCAGTGTGGCAATTTTTGACAACACCACACCGTTCCAGCCAAAAGCGCTGAAACCGAGGATCAGGGCCAGGGCCATGATCAACAGATAAGGCCAACGGGCGTCGATGTGCGCGGTAAGGATCATGCCCAGCGTCGTTATCGTGCCCAGCAATGCCAGGGCGGTGGTTGAGCGTAAGGCCCGTTCGGCAATGGTGCCCCAGGTCAGGCGACCGGTAATGCCGCCCAGTTGCATTGCCGCCAACACCAGTCCGGCATCGACCAGACTCATCGCCAGTACTTCATGCAGATAGACGACGATGAAAGCTCCTGCGCAGACCTGGGCACCTGCAAAGGAGAATGCGATCAGGGTGTAGCGACGCAGATGTGGGTGGTGGATGACCAGGCGCAGACAGGCGAGCATGCCGGCGCTGCCGCCCTGATCGGTAGTCCCGCGGGCCACATGTTCACGTCTATGCAGGGGTTGTACCAGCCAGGCGACCAACAACGCCAGTACCGCGACGCTGGACACTGCTGCCTGCCAGCCAAGCCATAAACTTATCGCTGGCAATGCCGCCCCGGCCAGCATGCCGCCAATCGGAACACCGAGTTGTTTCACTGAAAACACCAGTGGCCGTGATTTTTCTGTGGTAATCGCTGCCAATACATGAGCACTTGCCGGGTTATAGGGTCCGTAGGCCATGCCGATGAACAGTGCACAAAGCGGCAGCATCAGGAGTTCGCCGCTGGCATAGGCGAGCAGGCCGAGGGCGGCAAAGATCAGGCAAACCTGACAGATCCGTACCGCGCCGTAACGCAGTACATAATGGCTGGACAGGGATCCGGCAAACGCCGCACTGAGATAGATGGCCGAGTTCAGCGGGCCGATAAAGCGTGGATCAAGTCCAAATGACAGCGCCGCTTCCGGCGCTAGCACCGCAACGCCAAAGACCGTCATGCTGGCTAAAGTGAGGATAGCCAGCATGGCAGCAGTGGTCGGAATTATTCTCATGGTACTCGCTGGTGATGGATGAATATTAGCTGCTGCACTGGAGCCTGTATCTGTGTGCAAATAAAGTTTGATGGCATCGATTACGGGCTTGTCTTAAGCTAGGGGT
>CAZAWX010000298.1:0-1096 GCA_964488985.1 uncultured Ectothiorhodospiraceae bacterium | reverse complement strand
CATTGCAACTGAGCTTAACGGAACCTGAACATGCTTGCTGATTTGAAGATTACACGCGTACGCAACAGCCGTCTGCCCCAGGCGGATTTTTCCACCCTGGGATTCGGTAACCTTTATTCAGACCACATGTTCAGCATGATCTACGAAGATGGACATTGGCAGCAGCCCGAAATTCTGCCTTTTGGGCCGGTGCAAATCCATCCGGCAAATTCGGCACTGCATTACGGCCAGACTGTCTTTGAGGGGCTCAAGGCTTATCGGGGCACAGATGGCAAAGTGCGGGTGTTTCGCCCGGATATGAATTTCAAGCGCCTGGAAAACTCCTGTGATCGGTTGTGTATCCCAAGAATCGACGAAGCAATTTTCTATACCGCCATCGATCGTCTGGTCGCGCTTGACAGCGACTGGATCCCTACCGGGCCGGGTCAGGCACTGTACATTCGACCGTTAATTTATTCCGATGAAGGCTGTATGGAAGTGCGCCCTGCAAACCGCTTTCGCCTGCTGGTCATGACGTCACCGGTACGCGCATATTTCAGTGAGGATATGAATGCCATCTCGCTCAAAGCAGAGTCCTCCTATACCCGGGCGGCGCCGGGAGGAGTGGGCTATGCCAAGACGGCGGGCAATTATGGCGCCAGTTTGTACCCGGGTGCCGGAGCGCGAGCCGAAGGTTATGACCAGGTGCTGTGGCTGGACGGTATAGAGCACCGTTATGTTGAGGAAGTGGGAGCGATGAATATCTTCTTTCGTCGTGGTGAGACGGTCATTACACCGGATCTGCGAGGAACGATTCTGCCCGGGGTGACCCGTGACAGCGTCATCACATTGCTTCGCGATGCTGGCCATGCCGTGGAGGAACAACGTATTGAAATACGTGATGTTATGCACGATGCACAAAGCGGTGCCTTGAACGAGGCCTTTTGTGCTGGCACTGCGGCGATCATTGTGCCTGTCGGACGGTTGGCTTACGGTGAGGACAATGTCACCATAAACAACCAGCAGACAGGGGAACTCACCCACTGGTTATATCAACAGATTACCGGTTTTCAGACCGGCGCCATCGAGGACCGCTTTGGCTGGTGCCGGGTGATCG
>CAZAWX010000297.1:0-4325 GCA_964488985.1 uncultured Ectothiorhodospiraceae bacterium | reverse complement strand
CCCTTAACCTGATTAACGTACACCATTCAGTTTAGGTCAGCGCCTGCCCCTGCTGAGCCACCGCCTGCATTGCCTTGGCTACCCGTTGCTGATCGCCTAAGTAATAATGCTGTATTGGCTTGAGATTCTGATCCAATTCGTACACCAGCGGCATTCCCGTCGGAACATTCATGCTGACAATCTGTTCCGGACTGAGTTTGTCCAAATGCATAATCAATGCGCGTAAAGAATTACCGTGGGCAACAATTAACACCCGTTTGTGCTGCTGAATTTGTGGCGCGATAGCACTCTGCCAGCAGGGAAGAAAACGATCCACCGTATCTTTTAAACATTCTCCTACTGGCAAGTCTTCAGCACTGATTTGTGCGTAACGTGGATCATGGCCCGGGTAATACTCACTGTCTAATTCAACAGCCGGTGGTGGTTGATCATAACTGCGCCGCCACTGCAGAACCTGTTCATCTCCAAACTTTTGTGCAGTCTGTGCTTTGTTTAATCCCTGCAATGCGCCATAGTGCCGTTCATTCAAACGCCAATCCCGATAAACCGGCAACCACATTTGATCCATTTCATCTAAACTCAACCAAAGCGTACGAATAGCCCGTTTCAGCAGTGAGGTAAAAACAACATCAAAGACATACCCCTGTTCTTTCAACAATTGTCCTGCTTGAGTTGCTTCATGTACCCCGGTATCACTAAGATCAACGTCGTACCATCCTGTAAAGCGATTTTCCTTGTTCCAAAGACTCTCGCCATGGCGCAACAACACCAGTTTGATCATTCAATTGCTCCTTTTTCCGTATCGGAACCCATAGCTTGTGAACTTACTTCGCGCCGACCTCCCAGTGAAGCCAATTCAGCCAGTGGCACCGGCACCCCCGTAAAAGTACCCTGACCAAAATGAACACCTGAATTAGCCAGTATTTCAAATGTAGCCACGTCTTCAACGGCCTCGGCAATGATCATTTTTTGCATCACGTTGCCAACGTGCCGAATTGAATCCACCATGGCAAGGTCAACCGGATCGTTGGAAATATTTTTCACCAGTGAACCAGATATTTTCAGATAATCTATATTCAAACGTTTCAGATGTGTAAATGAAGACAGTTCGGTACCGAAACCACCCAAAGCAAATCGACAGCCTCGCAATTTTAATGCCGCAATAAAGTTTTCTGCCACAGTAAAATTTGCGATAGCAACCGTTTCTGTCAATACAAAACAAATGCACCGCGCAGATAATCCGGGTCGGGTCAGCTGTTCATTAACAAAATCTAAAAACGTCTCTTCGGTAATGGCGGCAGCAGTTAAAGGGATGAAACACCTCGTGTAACTTTGTGACCAATCGGGATTGCTTGACAGCCAATCGCAGACCAGCCGGATCACCCTGCGGTCAATCCTTACACCAAATCCAAAACGCTCCGCAGCGGGCATAAACTGTTCCGTGTGCAGTAAATTCCCATCATCACGTAAGCGCAGCAATATTTCGACATGCTCCACAGGCGCGGTTTCATTTTCCGCAACCATGGGTTTGATAGGCTGAGCCCAAACTTCAAATCTGTTTTCATCAAAGGCTTGTTGTAATCGCACAATCCAGCGCCCCTCTCCCTGCTGGCGTGTAATAGCAATACTATCGTGTAGCTGCACATGGATTCTGTTTCGCCCCTGAGCCTTGGCTAAATAACAAGCGCTATCAGCCGCCGTCATCACATCTTCGGCCGTTCCGGCCTCGACATTGATGCCTGTAATACCGATGCTCACACCAATACTGAATATCTGCTCGCGCCATTTGAATCGGTAAAACTCTACATCGGAACGAATTTTCTCAGCTATCGTGCACGCTTGTTGAACCGGACAATGCTCAATCAGGATGGCAAATTCATCACCTCCGACACGGGCAACAATATCCCGATTACGCAAGCGATACTTCAAAACCTGGCCTAATTGCCTTAGCAGTTCATCACCCGCAATATGTCCACAGGTATCGTTTAGAACTTTGAATTGATCAAGATCCAGAAAACACAAGGCATGTTGCGCCTGATTGGCTGGCAGATGCTCGACAATTCGCTGCAATCGCCGTTCAAACTCCCGGCGATTCACCAGGCCCGTCAAAGAGTCGTGACTGGCCTGATAGTTGAGTTCTTCCGACAGTTGGTGTGCTGTGGAAACATCCCTGCATATAGCCCACAAAGACGTTTCCTTGTTATTCGAACCCATCACCACATGCACACGCATATTCACCCATAACCGGGCTGCATCCTTTCGAATTAACCTGAATTCATGCTTGAGTTCTGATTCCAGCACATCCCCGCGTGACAACTCTGCCAGTCTCTGCTCAACTTTATTCCGATCAGCAGCGTCAATCAGATCCAGAATGGAGGACCCTTCAATATCACTCTTGGCATAACCCAGATAATCCGCACCATAGCGGTTTACCGCTCTTATCTGGCCATTACTTCCAAGAGTGAAATAGATGTCGGGCGCGTTGTCATACAGGCTCTGGAAACGCAGCTCACTTTTCACCAGTGCTTCCATCGCCCGGTTACGTTCACTGATATCCAGGGCGCAGGTTCCAATCGAGTGCGTATTCCCATGAGCATCACGTACCGGAAATTTGACCACTAACAGTGTTCGATCAATTCCCTTGGACTTGTCTGTAAATTTGTGCTCACGTTCGACGGTGTCATTACGGGCAATAACTTCCTGGTCCTGCTCTCGAAGTATGGCAGCAAAATCAGCGTTGAAGACTGTACCGGCAATCTGTCCATCAGCAGCACCCTTGGTTAAATCCAATCTTTTCTCAAATGCCGTGTTAACCAATAAAAATCGATCCTGTAGATCCCTTAATGACAATGACATTGGCAGGTGATCAAATACAGATCGAAATCGTGCTTCACTTTCCGCCAATGCCGCTTGCGTCTTGCGCCGGCTCATCAGCAGGTACAGTAAAACCGCAGTAATGATTGCGAGGAGGAAAAATATCAGTGCGATTTTCAGGAAATTCTCACGCAACCAGCGAAGATCCCCAGCTTCCAAGGGCAGAATATCGACATCATTTGGCAGCCGTTCTGATTCAATAGCGAAGCGTTTTAAGGAACCTCGATCAACACTTAACCGGTCAGCTGAAACATTCGTTAACGTTGGTTCTATCGGTGATTTTCCGTGCATCAAATCCAATGCCCGGTGACCCGCCAATACCCCTTGACGCATGCCCGAAGTCAAATAGCCACCAAGAATTCCATGGCCTAGCCCGACATCCCAGACACTGACAACGGGCACCGGGCTGATGGCCGTCAGTGCGTCCATAAATCGATCTTGAGACTTACTGTACCGGGGTGATCGGCCAGGTTCAGCCAATGGTAAAATAACAGCCTTGGAGGTAATCGCGCTGACCCTGCTGAGAATCTGTGCAAGCTCCGGGGTATGCCATATTTCTACATCAATTTCCGGGTGATAGTCCGGTAACAGCAAATCTGCCGCCCGGCGGTTTTTCATCTCCGGGCTTATGAATATTATTTTTCTCGTATCCGGTAATAATTGCAAAGCGGCGTCAAGAGTTTGGCGATAATCAAACACTTCACTCACACCTGCAATCGCACCGGCCTCAAGTGCTTCTTTAGCTTGTTCTGGACTTACACCGCTAAAAATAACGGGGGCGCCGGCAAAAAGTGCTTTGCTATGTTCTAGGGCGAAATTCACTGCAGGTTCGCCAATGGTGACAATGACGTCGAACTCCAATCCCGCATATTTTTGCTGATACAACCGCGCGAGCACACGCTTGGCGCCGGATGTTGTGAATCGCGTCGCATCCATGTACTCGGTCCAGACACCGATGGTATCCGCACTGGCCGCAAATACCGTCTCCACACCTCGGGTAATCGCCTCAGACCAGGTCTGCTCCTTGTACGCAGAGACCAGCACCAGAACATTTCTACGTGTGCCGCTGTAATCGCTGTGAGGAGATTCTGAATGAACCTCCCATGCAGGCACCATTGGCGCCCACACACTCACCAATATCATTGCGGTTAGACAAGCAGTTGTAAACAAACGAGACACAGTGGCAATTGCCTATGTAGACATTTACTGGGCGAATAGCCCTTGAACCTCCATACTAAAACCAACGGTACTAAAAAGGAAAACCCATCGGGTGTAAATCAGCCTTGCATATGTAGTCCCAGAGTCACTAAATAGCGGTGCGAAAATCCTGCTCACGCTAAATAGCCGCGCATAAATCCACTTCAGAAAATCGCAGTGGGTTGCCCGCCAGCAAGAGCGGAGAAGTCCCTCACAAGACACGCCGTAAACCCCTCCCTGGGGGCTCGGTCGCA
>CAZAWX010000296.1:0-4333 GCA_964488985.1 uncultured Ectothiorhodospiraceae bacterium | reverse complement strand
CACATTGAACCCCTCGCAGCCAGCCCGAGTCAGTGTTCAGGTGAATTTGTTGTTCCGACATCGCCCAAGTGTAATGTCATTTGCCTGCCAGATGTTCCTGATTCAGTAGGGTACATGACGACTGGTAAGGCCCTATGGCAATTCTGGATTGATCGTGGCGGGACCTTTACTGATCTTGTAGCCAGGCGGCCCGATGGTCGGATAGTCACTCATAAGCTCCTGTCGGAGAACCCGGAACGCTACCCGGATGCCACGGTTCAGGGCGTGCGTGAGTTGCTGGGCCTGGCGCCGGGCCAGGCCATCCCCGAGGGTAGCATTCAGCATCTCAAAATGGGCACCACAGTGGCCACCAATGCCCTGCTGGAGCGTAAAGGTGATCGCACGCTGCTGGCAATCACCCGTGGCTTTCGCGATGCGCTTCGCATCGGTTATCAAAATCGCCCCAAGCTGTTCGCCCTGCACATTGTCCTGCCGGAAATGCTATACGAACGTGTCGTAGAAATTCCCGAGCGGATTGGCGCCCATGGCGAGTTGGTCCTGGCACTTGACGAGTCGACGACGAGGCGGGGTTTACAGGACGCCTTTGATGGCGGGATCCGTTCTATCGCAATTGCCCTGATGCATGGCTATCGCTATCACGACCACGAAGATCGCGTCGCCGCGCTCGCCGCGCAAATCGGCTTCACGCAAATCTCCGTTTCCCATCAGGCCAGCCCACTGATGAAACTCATCAGCCGCGCCGACACCACTGTGGTCGATGCCTACCTGTCGCCCATCTTGCGTCGTTATGTGAATCAGGTGGCCAACGACCTCGATACAGGGGGTGGCGCCGGCCCCAGGTTAATGTTCATGCAATCCAACGGCGGCCTCACCGATGCCCACCGCTTTCAGGGCAAAGACGCCATTCTCTCTGGCCCGGCTGGCGGCGTGGTCGGTATGGCGCTAACAGCGCACCTGGCTGGGTTTGATCAAGTCATTGGTTTTGACATGGGTGGCACCTCCACTGATGTCTCTCATTTCGATGGTGAATACGAACGCAGTTTCGAAGCGGTAGTGGCCGGGGTGCGCCTGCGTGCGCCGATGATGTTGATTCACACAGTCGCCGCCGGTGGTGGCTCCATTGTGCATTTTGACGGCGCCCGTTACCGGGTCGGGCCGGACAGCGCCGGGGCTGATCCCGGACCGGCCAGCTATCGCCGCGGCGGGCCCCTGACCGTCACTGACTGCAATGTCATGCTTGGCAAACTGCAAGCCGATCAGTTTCCCGCGGTGTTCGGACCGAATGCTGATCAGGCTTTGGATACCGAGGTTGTGAAAGAAAAATTTTCACTCATGGCCGATGAAATAGCCGCTGCGACCGGCGCACCAGCACCCAGTCCCGAGGCCGTGGCAGAAGGTTTTCTACGCATCGCCATTGAGAACATGGCCAACGCAATCAAAAAAATATCTGTCGAACGCGGCTACGATGTCACCGGCTACACTCTCAACTCCTTTGGTGGCGCCGGTGGTCAGCACGCCTGCCTGGTAGCCGACAGCCTGGGCATGAACCGGATCCTGCTGCATCCCTTCGCCGGCGTCCTGTCCGCCTATGGCATGGGATTGGCTGATGTGCGCGCAATTCGCGAACGACAACTGAATGAAGCACTGACAGATGCGGTTCAGCCGATCCTGAGTCAAGCCTTCGCTGAACTGTATACTGAGGCTCAGGCTGAAGTGCTGGCCCAGGACATCCCCGCGCAGCAAATTACCCTAAGACCTAAAGTTCACCTTCGTTATGCCGGTACGGACAACCCACTGCTGATCGATCCCGATGTGAGCAATGCGGTCATGGTGCAACGCTTCGAGGCGGCCCATCAGCAGCGGTATGGGTATATTGCGCCGGACCGTGATCTGGTCATAGAGGCCATTTCAGTAGAAACCATCGGCGCCAGCGAGACAAACAACACTCTGGTAAGTCTCGCTGCGCAAGCGACCGCGCCGGCAATCCCGGTGGACCAGGTGCCAATGCATGCCGAGGGCCGCTGGCAACAAACGCCCGTCTATCGACGCGACGAGATGGCTATCGATCAGCGTATCGACGGTCCGGCAATTATTTCCGAGCAGACTGCAACTACGGTGGTGGAGCCAGGCTGGCAGGCACAGTTGAGTCCACGCGGGGATTGCGTACTGACACGAGTGATTGCCCGACCCAGGCGCGAGGCCATCGGCACTCATGCTGATCCCGTCATGCTGGAAATTTTCAATAACCTGTTCATGTCGATTGCCGAACAAATGGGCGCCACCTTGGCCAACACAGCCTATTCCGTGAATATCAAGGAACGCTACGATTTTTCCTGTGCGATCTTTGCCCCAGACGGCAGCCTGGTGGCCAATGCGCCCCATGTGCCCGTACATCTGGGCTCCATGGGCGCTTCCATCAAAACCATCATCCGTGAGAATCAGGGCAAGATGAAACCGGGAGACGCATATGTCATAAACGCTCCCTATAACGGCGGTACCCATTTGCCTGATGTCACGGTGATCAATCCAGTTTTCGATAGCGCTGGAAAAAGCATTTTGTTCTACGTGGCCTCGCGGGGACACCATGCCGACATCGGTGGCCGCACACCAGGATCGGCGCCACCGGACAGCACCTCGATCCACGAAGAAGGCGTCCTGATCGACAACTTCCTGATGGTCCAACATGGCGTCCTGCGCGAGAAAGAAACCCTGGCGCTACTCAACTCCGGAACCTATCCCTGCCGCAATCCAGCGCAGAACATGGCCGATCTGGAAGCACAAATTGCCGCCAACAGCACCGGAGTCAGTGAAGTCATGAAGATGGTTGAGCACTTCGGCCTCGATGTGGTCCAGGCTTACATGCTGCATGTCCAGGACAATGCCGAGGAATCCGTGCGCCGGGTGCTGGATTCTCTGGACAATGGTGAGTTTTGCTATCCCATGGATAACGGCTGTCAGATCCAGGTCAAGATCAGCGTGGACAAGGCAGCACGTGAGGCACTGATCGATTTCACAGGCACCTCACCTCAGTACCAGGGCAACTACAACGCCCCGACCGCGGTGTGTCTGGCAGCAGTCCTCTACGTCTTTCGGTGCCTTGTTGATGAGGATATTCCACTCAACGAAGGTTGCCTGAAACCGCTCAAGGTGATCGTGCCCGCAAAGTCAATTATTTCACCGGAGTATCCAGCGGCCGTGATTGCCGGCAACACGGAAGTCAGCCAAGGCGTCACTGATGCCCTGTTCGGCGCCCTCGGCGCCCTCGCCTCTTCTCAGGGGACCGTCAATAACTTTGTCTATGGCAATGCCCAGTTCCAGAACTACGAGACCATCTGTGGTGGTACCGGTGCGGGCCCCGACCACCCTGGTACCAGTGCCGTCCACAGCCACATGACCAATACCCGAATGACCGATCCGGAAATACTCGAATGGCGCTTTCCTGTTCGGGTAGACAGTTTCTCGGTGCGCAAAGGTTCGGGAGGTAAAGGCCGGTACAACGGCGGTGATGGCATTGTCCGCGAAGTCACCTTCCTGCAGGACATGACCATGACCTTACTCAGCAGCCACCGGGACACCGATCCCTATGGGCTGGATGGCGGCGGCGCCGGTGCCCGCGGGCACAATTACATACGCCGCAAAAGCGGCCAGATCGAGGAACTCGCGGGTAACGATGAAGCACAGGTCACGCCGGGTGATACCTTTGTCATGGAAACACCAGGCGGCGGTGCTTACGGTGTCAAGCCCGGTTAGCCTCGCAACCCAGCCCGAGTTTCTTGCCTACAAAGCGATCATCGACACTCTGAGTTGGACCATTGAGTTGGACCATTCTTAGACCACGCCAAACAGACACTCTACGCCATAGCGACTCACTACAGAAAACGGGTTGTTGGGATCATTCGGTGTAACACCGCGAATTTTCATAACGCCCAACGCTGATCAGCATGACCACGGGCGAGGTCACGCTATCGATCAGTTGAGTCGATGTTTCGACCCACTTGTTCTCGATTCGATAAACAACCGCACAATGCGGCCCCTGTTCATCAAAAAGCACTCTCAAAATTGATCCAGATCAATTTCTATCGCCCTCGTAATAGCAATGTTGAAATCCAAGAGGAGGCTTTATGCGCACTGCTGCGGTCTGTACTTTCGTCGGGATATTCGGGGCTTGGATGGCGGGTGCTGCTATCGCAAACCCGTACGCGCCGCAAGTCACCCACGGCAGCGCAACCTTTGCCCATCCCAACCCAAACACCCTCAATATCACCAATTCAGCGGGCACTATCATCAATTGGCGCGGCTTCTCGATTAACCGCAACGAACTGACCCGGTTCAT
>CAZAWX010000295.1:0-4334 GCA_964488985.1 uncultured Ectothiorhodospiraceae bacterium | reverse complement strand
AGATGGCCCGAAGGCGGCTTGCCAGATTGCGCAGTTATTTTGCGGCGGACCCTTATATCTCAGATAACACAGATAACAGCTTCGGTGCTAGGCTGCTGCGATTCATGGTGCTTCAATTCACTGCCCGGATCCCCTGATTGACTTTTGTATGGCCTCAATGCGGCGCAGTTCACCGCCCGATTGCCAGCCTGACCGCGCTTGTCCATAGCCACAGGAGGTAGGCTTGATGCGGTTCTGATGTCGGTATTTCCTCCTCAAGTTGTATGGTAATTTCCGGAGAATAATTCTCCTTGTCAGCCACCGATGATGTGCCGTGTGAACTCACCGCAGTGTATTGATAGATGTCGAGAGCCCGCCCGTTCGCAGCGACCGACTACATTTATTTTGCTTGAGTTATAGATTTAAGTGTCCGTGCAGCATGGTAAATTTCAGGCCATCAGTTGAAATTATACGAAGACTGCCGCGGGCAGAGAGGTTTTTGTACTTGCGCAGGAAATAGCGGCGGCGATAGATGTAGAACTTAAAAAAGGGTGAGGGTGGCGTTCTCATGTCGAAGTTCTGATTGTAAATGCAAGGATCGTCACGGCTGCGTGTCTGCGCTCAGTGCGGCGCTTCTTACCGGCCACTTGTGGAACTGAGTAACCTGAAAAATATATCCAGTAAATCTATTCTACGGCAACCGGTGGAACCGGGTTACCTGGTGGTAGAACCAGTACAAACTTGGTCATGCAGCTAATGAATTCTGACACCTTGACGAAGTAATTCAGCTTGCACTGTTGGTATATCAACGTCGCTGACGCGCGTTGCTGTTTTGACCGATATCGCTGCGGCGATCCCCGCACCTTGTCCTGTTACCGTGCAACACATCATGTTTCGAACCGAGGCATGGGAAATCTTGTCGCCGCCAATACTGCGGCCTGCCACCAGTAAGTTTTCGACTCCTTTGGGGAGCATGGAACGGTAGGGAACATGGAAGTAGCGACCCGTGGTGGGCAGTATCAGCACACCATAGCCGTCTATGAATTCTGGGAAAATGCCGATGCTGTCATCGAAACGGCCTTGCTCACGCACATCAGTAGCGGTGATGTTGTATAGGGCATCTATTTTTCGTGTGTCGCGCACACCCAGAGTCATGCCAAAGTTACGCAGTTTGGCGTTCTCACACCCAGGCATAAATTCCCGTAAGGCACCGATAGCATGTATTGCCTGGCGGCGACCGGCTATCTCGGCTTTGGTAAGGTCCCTCATTTTCGTGGCGTCATAGCCATACAGGTGAACCAGGTTTAGATAGGTCATTTCGCCTGAGTCATGAATAGAACTCCAGGTGCCGCTCATGGTCTTGATGTCATCGGGCATCAACCCGGCTTGAATGGCCTGGTCGAATGGCTTTTTAAGAAACGGTGAGAACATCGCGTCTTCTTTACCAGAGGTCTCTGTGCTCCAGTCTTCCCCGTCCCAGTCTCTGTAGGTCTGGGGGTCTTGTTTAACTGTTTCCAGAAAGGCTGCTTTGTCGACTCCGGCGATAGAGAACATGACCGAACAGCCAATGCGTTCCTCTACCGGGGTGTTTCGGGTCGGCGCGCCCGCACGCCAGGCGATATCGGCGTCACCAGATGCATCAATGACGCAATTCGCAAGAATCGCGCCGCGACCATCCTTGCTTTCCGTAATGACGCCTTTGATAACATTGCCCGCCATGATTGGAGTCACAACCAGGCAGTGCAAGAGTGCGTCCATACCAGAGTTACTGACCAACTCGTCGGCCACATACTTGAACATTTCGCCGTCAAGTCCCTCGCTTATTGATTGTGGCTCTGTGTAAGTGGCGCCTAGTAGGTGGGCCTGCCGTTCGAACTCACTACCAATGCCGTTGGCCTCCACCGTTTTTTCATGTCGGTACCATGCGAAGCCTTCCACGCCGACCTGGGTAATGTTTCCCCCAAAGCATCCATTGCGTTCCAGCATCATGACGCTAACTCCTGTGCGTGCTGCAGCGATGGCTGCGGACAGGCCACCCGGACCACTGCCGACGACCAGCACATCGGTTTCAGCAATTACGGGTACGCGTCGTACGGCTTCTTCAATTGTCAGCATGTGATCATCCTTAGTGGGTGGTCAGATTTGCCTATTCTGACATTTACTGGGCGGCTAACTCAATGTTCCAAAAAAAAATCGAACGTTGCTGGAATGTCTCGATTGCGATGACTTGGCACAGTGGTCACCTCGCTATCACGAGCCATACCAATACGTTGCCTGAGGGTGAGATCTTCATAGAAGCACCAGCGCGGCCGGACGGAGTGGAAGAATTTGCGCTGGGCTGGAACCTGAACTGCTGGTATTGCCTTGGCTCCGTCCGCATACGTTCTGCTCGCGTCATCACTACCGGCATCGCACTAGATGAGGAGCCGGGAGATGAGTACTGGAACAGTGTTCGCAGCAATGACATGCACAGAGCCCTAAGGAATATATGCCATCGTCAGCTTCGGCTGTGAATGCAAATGCGCACGACAGCACGCAACGCAGGGGTCTGCACCTGAAATCGATTCAACATGTTAAAACCCGGGCTATTCATGAATGCCGGATGCGATCTTCTTGCGCTACCTCAGGCGTCTTCCCATGCATTGCCCGGAATAATTCGTTTCATGAATTCGTCAAACAAAGGTACCGTGAATGCCGTATCGCCATGATTTGGGCTCCAAATCATTCCGCTCTTAATCAAATTGTTTCTCGTTGGCGCGACACTTCGAACATTGCGCCCGAGCCGATCCGCAATATCGCCGGAGCGATGTGGCCCGGCACCAAGGTCGGACATCGCTCTAAGATATTTTTTTTCCGATGGCGTTAGTTGATCAAATCGTACTCGGAAAAAACTGTCATCCAACGCAGCAACGGCAATCACGGAGGCCTCTTTGACATCAGACAACGTAATGGGGGACTCGCTGGCGCAGTCCCAGGCGTGCTTGCCCCACTCTTGGAGAAAATACGGATAGCCCTTGGTTTGTCGAATAATTTCGGCGACAGCATCCGCATCGATATCAACATTCTCCTCCCTGGCAGGCCGGACGATGGCGATGGCGGCGGATTCTTCATCGAGCGCACCCACCTCGGGGAACTCAAACAATCGTTCAGCGTAAGACTTCGCCTTGCCCATGCGCCCTCGAAGCTGAGGAAGGCCTGCGCCAACTAATGTCATTGGCAATTGGCGTTGCGCACAACGGTGTAATGCACTAATTAAAATAGCAAGTTGTTCTTCCTCAACATATTGCAACTCGTCAATAAACATGACGAGTGCGATCCCCGCACTTTGTGCTGCGTCTGCCACGGTTTCCAAAAGCGTGGACAAGTCTTGCTCCAAGTCACCGTTATCAGCAAGACCCGCTTCCGGCCTAAAATCCAAACCGACCTCAATATCCCGATACTTCAATTTAAGCGCCTGGACAAAACCGGCCAATGCCCGTAGCCCTCTTTCAGCCAGTTTTTTGGAACGCTCAAGTCGGCTGAGTTTCAATAAGGTGAGTCGGAGTTGGGGGGCGATGAGGGCTGGAAGCGATCTGGCTTCCGGCGCTTCGATTCGCATGGTGTAAAACCCACTGGACTCGGCGCTGTCACGAATCTTGTCGAGGAGCACAGTTTTGCCAACGCCGCGCAGACCGATCATCAGAATGCTCCGAGCCGGTCGCCCTTTGCGGATTCGTTCAGTTGCAATTCTCGCCCGTTCGCGAATTTCATTACGCCCGGCAAGCTCCGGCGGAGGCGTCCCGGCACCAGGTGAATATGGGTTTAATACGGGATCCATCCTCAAAGTATAGCGAAGTTAGCAAGGTTAGTAAAAATCACTAAACTAAGAAACATTGCTATACATTTACTGATAAGATAATAGTAATTTCAAAAGGGCAACCATCGAAGATACCCATGTATCCGGACGCTGCAGATGGACGGTTTCTCGGGATTGTGCGCCACAGAAATGAAACGCAATTGGCTCGATAGTTCTGATCACGAGTTATGGTCTAGTTCATTTGCTTTCTATGTCCTGGTGCTGCCGAGAAAAGAATAACATGTATAGAATGAAGGGAAATTCGCCGGTGACTGTTTGTTCTTCCTGTAAGCACAATTGACATTCAACTGTCTACATGGCGTCTATACGATCGAGTCACTTGCAAGCATGACTTCCATAAGTCATTGAATCAATAGCGATTTATGCAGAGTTCTCCCCTACAACCACCTGATTAAAAGTCATCCAGCCACCAATTTTCCCCAGGCTTTCGGAACAGATCAGCGGACCGGATCTGGCGCAACGGTGAACTGGTCGAAGAAAAGGCATTTTCTTCTGGCTC
>CAZAWX010000294.1:0-4359 GCA_964488985.1 uncultured Ectothiorhodospiraceae bacterium | reverse complement strand
TCGGTTGCCAATATTTACAGAGGCGGCACGGACGAGAGCACCTTTGGGCCGATCGTTGTTATCGAAGGAAATGAATTCACCAATACCGGCCTCGGCACGCGCAACAAGACCAGGGCCTCACTCAGGTTTCATGGCGTGCAGAATTTGCATATCTCGGATTCGACCTGGAGTAACAGCGCCCCTCTCGATTTGCACCTGACGAACGGTGAGCCTATCACCGTCATCAGCGATGTTGTGATGAGAGATACCGGTCAGATCCGGGCGAATAATAACGACTACGAGATCGAAAACGTCTTATACAAATGATGCGCCAGGCGCGGTGCTCTTGCCGATGAAAATTGAAGACATCAAAGTAATCGTAAGCTGCCCCGGCAGAAACTTTGTCACTGTAAAAGTAGTTACTGAAGACGGGACGTACGGACTTGGCGATGCAACCGTCAACGGCCGCGAGATGGCTGTTGTCGCCTACCTTGCAGAGCATGTCGTGCCGTGCCTTATCGGTCGCAACGCCCACGCAATCGAAGACATCTGGCAGTACCTGTACCGTGGCGCCTACTGGCGCGGTGGGCCGATTACCATGGCAGCCATTGCAGCGATTGATATGGCACTGTGGGACCTCAAAGGCAAGGCAGCGGGCCTGCCTGTCTATCAGCTCCTGGGTGGGAAAAGCCGACGTGGTGTCACCCTGTATGCCCATGCCAATGGGACGCACGTCGACGATACGCTCGATAAAGCAGAACAATTAGCGAACCAGGGTTTCAAGGCGATCAGGCTGCAGTCCGCCATTCCCGGATTGCCCGTGACCTACGGTGTCCTCGGCGACAGGAAAGACTACTATGATCTCCAGGGCAACAGGCCACTGCCTCCTGAAGAGACATGGTCGACACAGAAATATTTCGCCATGATTGACGGGCTGTTCGAAGCGGCCAGGAACCGCCTTGGTAATGATATTCACCTTCTCCATGATGTGCATAGCCGCCTGACGCCGATCGAATCGGCCAGGCTTGGCAAAACACTCGAGAAATACAATCTTCTGTTCCTCGAAGATGCGTCGATGGCTGAAAACCAGCAGAGCTATGACCTAATCCGCAGGCACACCACCACACCACTCGCTATCGGCGAAACATACAATACGTTATGGAACTGCAAGCACCTGATCGAGAATCAGCTGGTAGATTTTATCAGGGCTGCCGCCACACACGCCGGCGGCATAACCGCGATGAGGCGCATCGCTGATTTCGCTGCCATATTCAACGTAAAGACCGCGCCTCACGGCGCGCCAGATCTTTCCCCCGTTTGTCTCGCTGCCCATATGCAATTGAACACCTGGGCACCGAATTTTGGCATCCAGGAATTTGTCGGGTTTGGCAACGATGAAATCAAGCGCATATTCCCGCACGAAATACGTCTCGAAGATGGCATCGCCTATGTTGACGATGCACCCGGTCTGGGCGTGGACTTCGATGAAGACGCCGCGAATGAATTTCCCTACAAACGCTCCTATCTTCCCGTCAGTCGGCTGGAGGATGGGACGCTGTGGAACTGGTAGCAATGAGCAAGAACCTGAAGGTCCTGGTTTGTGGAACCGGGTTTGCCGGCCAGGGGCATACAAAAGCGTTCAGGGATGCCTCTGCAGACGTTGTTGGTATTGTCGGTAGAACCGAAAGTGTCGTCCATGAAGTCGCCGGGAAACTCAACATTCCTTATGCGGGCACGGATTGGGCGCAAGCCCTTATTGAATGCAAACCCGATATCGTTTCGATAGGAATACCAGGCGGAGCCCATGTCGAGCCAATCACAGCGGCGATTGAACAGGGATGCCACGTCTTTTGCGACAAGCCGCTATCTGCAAGCGGTGACAGCGCCAAAGCACTGTACGAACTGGCTGTGGCCAAAGGCGTCAAGACGGCTTTCTCGGCCAGTTTCTGTTACATGCCCGAAATCCTGCATGCCAGGGAACTTGTCGCGAACGGGACAATAGGTGAGCCCCTGGAGGTTGAGTGCATCGCGCACTTCAACCTTGAGCGTTACATTCCTTTCGGCTGGTCACACCGGAGCGAAGCAGGTGGTGGTCGCCTCAATAATAATTTTACGCACCTGCTTTCGATCGTTACGTCTGTCATCGGTGACAAGATACTTGCCATCAACGGTGAAGTAAGAAACGACATGGGAAAGGCCCCCATCGTGGAAGGCGTACACAATTTCAAAACGCGACGAGACTTTATTCCGGACGATATTAATGACCCATCCCTGCATTGGGGTGAGACCGACGTGGAGTGGTCCTATACCGTTCTCGCGCAACTAGAGAGCAGATATCCGGCCAAAGAACCGGTGTCAGTCTTGTTCAGGCACGGCGGAATGCAACCCAGGTTTCATGAAGATCATATTGTCTTTTACGGTAGCGAAGGGGCCATCTACATCAAAGGCCACTACGGGAGCGGGCCGCTATTCCTGTATGACGGCAATAAGGAGTGGCGGGAAATTCCTTTGCCGAAGGAGATCGCGTCATCGGTTCCCGACATCGATGATGACACCCAGCGTAACTGGACTTATCTCGTCTGTGAATTCGTCAAGGATATTCAAGGTAACGCTGTTGCGCCGTACCCGACGTTCAGGGAAGGCAGCCAGTATCAACAAATCATTGACCTGATTCGCAAGAATGACCGCTGGGTGGACGTGAGCCACCTGTGAATTACGATTACGTCGTAATCGTCGGCTATTTCCTGCTGATAGTCGGCATCGGCCTTGCCTTCAAAAAGATGGCAAAAAACTCTACCAGCGACTACTTTCGCGGCGGCGGCAAGATGTTGTGGTGGATGGTTGGTTCCACGGCCTTCATGGCGCAGTTTTCTGCCTGGACATTCACCGGCGCTGCCGGTAAAGCTTTCAGCGACGGCTTTGCCATCAGCCTGGTTTTTTTTGGCAACACATTTGCCTACTTCTGTGGCTGGGCCTGGTTTTCGCAGCGCTTCCGCCAGATGCGTGTCGATACACCGTCTGAAGGCATACGACGCCGATTCGGCAAGCAAAACGAACTCTTTTTCTCCTGGGCAATTATTGTCTTCAGTATCATCAACGCCGGAGTCTGGCTAAATGCTCTCGGCGTCTTCACGAGCGCCTTTTTCGAGGCGGATATAAGAATCACAGTCCTTGCCACCGGGCTAACTGTGCTATTTGTATCCGTTATTTCGGGTGCCTGGGGGGTTGTTGCGTCTGACTTTATTCAAACTCTGATCGTGGCGGTAGTCTCTGTTTCCTGCGCGATTGTCGCTCTTGTTCAAGTCGGTGGCCCGATAGAACTGGTGACAAGTTTCCCGTCAGGATTTGTTATGGGACCCAACATGAACTATGGCCTCATTTTGTTCTGCACGTTTCTCTTCTTCCTGCCCAAGCAGCTTGTTACCGTCATGAACCTCAATGAGTCATATCGATTCCTGGGCGCCAAAGACACACGTAACGCCAGGAAAGCGGCGTTGTTGACGACGATTCTGATGGGTGCAGGCAGCATCGTTTTTTTTATACCGCCCTGGGCGACGGCAATATTGTACCCCGACGCCGCCGCAAACTACGCTGGACTCGGCGGCAAGGCCGCGGATTCGGTGTATCTGACCTTTACCCAAAAATTCATGCCGATGGGCACGGTTGGCTTGCTTGTCGCGGGGCTTTTTGCCGCGACGATGTCTTCGATGGATTCCGCCCTCAATAAGACAGCAGGAATCTTTGTGCGCAGCGTTTACCAGCCTCTCATTGCCAGAAATGCAAGCGAGGCGAACGATAAACGCCAGTTGCAGGTTGGCAAACTGGTCAGCCTGGTAAGCGGTATCCTCGTGATCGTTGTCGGCCAATTCTTCATATCTTTAACGAACCTCAGCTTGTTCGACCTGATGATGTCGGTAACGACGATGATTCAGATGCCACTTCTCATTCCGTTGATGCTTGGACTGATAGTCAGGAAGACGCCTGCATGGGCCCCCTGGATCACCGTTGCCCTCGGCCTGAGCATTTCCTGGCTGGTGGCAAACATCATCACAGCCGATGTTTTTGCTGCATGGATAGGGGTAGAAGACCTTACCCGCCGTGAAGTGAGTGAATTAAACGTGGTTGTAACGATTGCAGCGCACGTATTTATCACCGCGACTTTTTTCGCGGCTACAAGCTTCTTTTACCGGGAAGATCGTGACCGGCATCGAGAGGCAACAGCGAGATTCTTCAGCGATCTTGAAAGGCCCGTCATTTCGGATGGTGGGCAAAGTGACTATGACAGGCAGCAAAGAAGCAAGCTGGGAACAATGGTGATTACGATGGGAACCGGGCTGCTGTTCATGACCCTCATTCCGAACCCTCTTTGGGGTCGTTTGC